>JAZKZY010000124.1:0-13427 GCA_045612895.1 Candidatus Scatosoma sp.
ATGGAACCCAACGAAGCTTACGCAAAAGCTATGGGTCACTATGGCAGATTCTCTGCTGAACAGGGTGCGGTTAAGTTCATCGACCCTCGTAAAGAATAATAAAGGAGGACAAGCAAATGGCATTATTTGAAGGTTATGAAAGAAGAATTGAGAAAATCAATGGCGTTCTTAAAGAATATGGCATTTCTTCCGTAGAAGAATGTAGAGATATCTGTCTTGCAAAGGGTGTTGACTGCGACAAAATCGTTCGCGCTGGTCAGCCTATTTGCTTCGAAAACGCAGTTTGGGCTTACACCGTAGGTTGCGCTATCGCAATCAAGAAAGGTTGCACGAAAGCTTCCGACGCAGCTGCTGCTATCGGTATCGGTTTGCAGGCATTCTGTATCCCTGGCTCCGTTGCTCAAAACCGTTTGGTTGGTCTTGGCCACGGTAACCTTGGCGCGAAGCTCCTTTCTGATGAAACGGAATGCTTCTGCTTCCTTGCTGGTCACGAATCCTTCGCTGCTGCTGAAGGTGCAATTTCCATCGCTCTTAACGCAAACAAGGTAAGAAAACAACCCCTCCGCGTTATCTTGAACGGTCTTGGTAAAGACGCTGCTTATATCATTTCCCGTATTAACGGCTTCACCTTCGTTGAAACGAAGTTCGACCACGCTACGGAAACGGTAGAAGTTGTTTATGAAAAAGCATTCTCCGATGGTCCTCGTGCGAAGGTTAAGTGCTATGGCGCTGACTCCGTACCCGAAGGTGTTGCAATCATGAAGCTTGAAAACGTAGGCGTTTCCATCACTGGTAACTCCACGAACCCTACGAGATTCCAGCACCCCGTTGCAGGTACCTACAAGAAGTGGTGTGTTGAAAACGGCGTAGAATACTTCTCCGTTGCATCTGGCGTTGGTACGGGTAGAACGCTTCACCCTGACAACATGGCAGCAGGCCCTGCTTCCTACGGTATGACCGATACGATGGGTAGAATGCACTCCGATGCACAGTTCGCTGGTTCGTCGTCCGTTCCTGCTCACGTAGAAATGATGGGCTTGATCGGTGCAGGTAACAACCCCATGGTTGGTATGACGGTTGCTTGCGCAGTTGCTATCGAAGAAGCTATGAAAGCGTAAGAATCTTGTAAATTGAATTTTAGGCATAGAGCATTGTTGCTGTATGCCTATTTTTTTGTAAAAAATTTCAATTTATCTATTGATATTTTTGAAATTATGTGATATACTGAATATGCCAAACTAATTAAATAATGGAAAGGTTAGGGATATTTTCTTTTTATAAAGGGGATAGGCTACCCTCTTTTTGTGCATATATTATCTTATAGGATTTGATAAAATGCAAATTCCACTTAAGGTAATATATGTGGTTTATCCCTATTTCCATTAAGATTAGTTTGGCGACGATTGGGGTTTGCGTTTTTGTGCGTTGACCTCGGTCGGCGCACTTTTTTTTACGGAGGGTTTTTATGGGTTTTAAACGGTATGAAGGGCTTATTGCATCAGAATTGCAAAAGAAGGGTGATACGAAGTTGCCTAAGTGTCCATTTTGTGGGGATTATCCACATTGGTTATTAGAATTGGATTTTCAACAAAGTTTTTCCATTCAAACTGTAACATATATGTGTGAGAAATGTAGTGGAAAACTTTATATGGAAAGAAATGGAGTTCAATTTAGCAATGATTTGCGAGTTGTTGATCTCGGAATAAAAAATATTAACAATCTTCAGTTAAATGGTAACTATAATATTATAGCGTTAAAAAGTTTAGGTGAGTCAACTCTAAATGAAAATGTTCCATGTAATACAAAGGAAGTAGAAGTGGCGCCTATTATGGTTGATCGTGTGAAAACAAATAATAACAAGATGAGAAGCGGTATCATAGGGATTATATTAGGTGTATTTGCATTAATTCTCTTTTTTGCTACTGACTGTTCTGCGATGGTTTTTAATAATAGAGAATATAAAGCTTATAAATATGCAATTGAATGTGTTGAAGATGAATTAAAGTTTCCGAGTGAAGCAACCTATCCATCCTTTAGGAAAACGACAATAAAAAAAAGTGAATATTCGACAGCAATTATATTGGGTGCATGGTCTGGCGGAAAAAGTTATAAATATGCATGGGATATTCGAGGGAATGGAACATGTGAAAATGCTTTGGGTATGGAGATAAATTATACTTTTACAGCTACAATTGTTTTGGATGAATATGGGGATTATTGGTGTTATCAATGCACAATTAACTAATGGTATCATTTAGTTGTTTATTGGGTAGTAGCGGGCGTAAGCTTTTTTACTCTTAAACCTACAACGGCTTCACATGTACTTTTACGCAATAGGAAATGTTCCGCTTAAATTGAATAAAATAGTTTAACGATTGTAATTGAGCATTCTTGGCGTAGAAATGATGGGCTAGATCGGTGCTGGTAACAACCCCATGGTTGGTATGACGGTTGCTTGCGCAGTTGCTATCGAAGAAGCTATGAAATAAGCCTTAATATAAGGATTTCTCGATTTTATAGTAGTATAAAAATCGAATTGTAAAATACTAAAAATGTAAAACACATCACTTTGGGTAAAACTAAGGTGATGTGTTTATCTTTTTCATAAAAGATACGTGGGAAAGCTTGCAATTTCCACAAAGGTGTGCTATTATAGGAAAAAAGCCAAAATAGAAGGTGAAAAATATGATTATCGGCGTATTAAAAGAAATTAAACCGAACGAATATCGCGTTGCGGCAACTCCTGCAACGGTTGCTGAAATTGTTGCCCGCGGACATAAAGTTTTGGTACAAAAAGACGCGGGGTTTGGTTGTGGGTTTTCTGACAATGATTATATCAACGCAGGCGCAGTAGTGCTTGACACTGCGAAAGAGGTTTATGAGAGCGCTGACCTTTTCTACAAGGTAAAGGAAATGTTCCCTGAAGAATGGAAATATATGAACGAAAACAAAATCGTTTATACTTATATTCATTCAAATGCGCATCCCGAAGAAACGGATGCTATTTTGGAAAGCAAGGTGACGGCAATCGCATACGAAGACATCACGGACAAGGACGGCAATTTCCCGTTGTTGAAGCCCATGAGTGTTCTTGCTGGTAAGGGCGGTTTCTTGGCGGCGATGCACCATATGCAGTCGGTATTTGGCGGTAGTGGCGTATTGCTTTCTAACGTTTGCGGCATTGACGCGCCTGTTGTTACGATTATCGGCGCAGGTAATTCGGGTGTAGCAGCGGCTGAGGTTGCGGCTGGCTTGGGCAACGTAGTAAGAATTTTAGACGTGAACGTGAAGGCTTTGGAAAACGCAAAGACCGTTCTTCCCTCCAACGTATCCTACCTGTATTCGAATAGAGAAAACCTTGTAAAGTGCTTAAAGGAAAGCGACGTTGTCTTGAACTGTATCTTGTGGCCTAAGCATAGAAAGGATCATCTCATCAATAGAGAGGACTTAAAGTTAATGAAACCCTCGGCGATGATTGTGGACGTGGCTTGCGATGATGAGGGTGCGGTGGAAACTTGTCGTTCGACAACGCATGATAATCCCACCTATTACGAAGAAGGGATTTTGCATTATTGTGTAGATAATATTCCTTCGGCATTCGCGAAAACGGCTTCGATTATGTTGTCAAATGCAACCTTGCCTATCTTGTTGGAAATCGCAAATAAGGGTGTAAAGCAAGCGTTGAAAGACAACGTGCATTTGAGAAATGGTTTGACGGCTTTCGATGGTAAATTGACCTTAAAGGAAACAGCACTCAAGCAAAATAGGCCATTGACGGATGTAAATGAACTCGTAAATGGCTTCTAAGTGAATTACAATCGTGAAAGTGGCTCTATCTTGCGGTAGGGCTACTTATTTTTTGCTTGATTTCAAGGCAATATTTCCCTGCGGGTTATTGACAGGAAAAGGGTGGAGTGATATAATAGTTTCAATTTATTAGGTAGGTGCTTTTTGTGAAAAATATCACGTGGAAAGATATAGTAGAATTATGTAATCTCCTTGGATTTCCTAACGAGGCGTTGGCTGATTTAGAGAATTGCTACAATGCCATTATACCGCAATATATGGATAGAGTGCAAAAAATAGCAAAGGAATGGATGGACGTCGAGGAGGACTGGCAAAAATGCTTGAGAGAACTCTCTACAATATCCCAAGAAACGAACGGCTCCTTAAACGGTATAAGAATGGTATTTTTCTTGTATTGTGCAATCCCTTTACGGCAGGAATATGAAAAACGCGGATTGTCCGAGGATTTGTATTTTGAAACTTTACAGGATCTTCGATATAAGCTGTTAGAATGTCGCGCGTTGTATGGCGAGTGGGGAACGTTTGTCCCGGATTGGTATCGTCGTTTTTACACCTGCGAACGGTTTGCGTTAGGGCGCTTGCAATACGAACCGATTGAGTTTCCCGGGGAATGCTATAAAAATGCCTTAAAACGAGGGGATCGGGTGTATTCTTGCCATATACCGTCTAGCGGTGCATTGCGTGAAGAAGAGGTGTTAGAATCGCTGAAACGGGCATATAATTTTTATCGGGAGGAGCTTAAGGACGGGATTATGCCCGTAGGGTGTCATTCGTGGCTTTTATATCAACCGCTTGAAGAAGTGTTTGCCGAAAGCCCGAATATCCTCAAATTTCGTCAGTTGTTTGACGTGCTGCAGAATGACGCGGACGAGAAAAACGGGGATTTTTGGCGAGTATTCTATCAAAATTATTCCGCGGAGAATTTACAATCGATTATGGCGGAAACCAAATTGCAAAAACGCTTAAAGGCAGACCTTTTGGATGGAAAAACGATGGGGGCTGGCTGGGGTGTGTTGCTATTTGACGGCGAAAAAATCATCAATCAGTAAATATTGTAAAACGGCTATACCCCTTATAAATAAAGGGTTACAGCCGTTTTTATTTATGTGCAAATAAACAAGTATTGCTTCACGTGTAACATTTAACGATAAAATAAATCCCCACCGCTTTGGTGGGGATGATTATTTATTTGTTGGTGCTTTCATTCATCGAGAACATACGATAGAATGCAACAAAAATTAACATATTCGCCAAATACACGATAGGGATTATCACGTAGGAAAGCAACTGTGCAGGGTTGGAAACGTCAGCCTTCAAATATACGGCAACCATTGATGCAATAATTGCGCTGATGACAAAGATGATCGTGGCGGTTAAGATATACGAGACGTGTTTCTTGCGTCTTACATTCGTGCGATAACCGCGCGCGTTCAATACTGCGCAAGTGATAAACACGATAAATCCAATACCGAAAGGAATGGCGGGGTAGAAAGCAGGGATATTGAGATAATCCTTCATAAAGAAAACAACCAAGCTTTCAAACATTACAAAGCAAAGCATAATCATTGCCGCCTTGAACAAGGTTGCGCCTACGTTATACGTGCCAGCTTTTCTAACCGTTGTAGGGGTGGCTATTGCTGTTTGCGTTTGCTGTGCGAGGTAAGGGGTGTTGCCCGCCGTGTAAAGAACAAGGCCGTCGTCGTGCGCACGGTCGCGCAAAGGCTGGTAGGGATCGTTCACGTTTGCGTTCAAAGGATGACTTTGAGGATAATGCGTTTGGTTGTAGATTTGCTCCATGGTAGGCGCGGCAGGGATAGGGGTGCAGCTTGCGGCGAATTCTTGAATTTGAGAATTCAAAACGCTTTCACGTTGCGCCAAAAGGTTTTCCTTTTCATCTAATTCCTGCATACGTGCCTTGAAAGCAGTATCATTGTCGTGCGCTTTTTCCTGTGTAGCCATCAAAAGGGCTTTTTCTTCTTCAAATTTAGCTTTTTCAGCCTCAAAATCTTCTACTTTCTTGTCAAATTCCGCACGTTCAATCAACCAAGCGCTGCGTTCAGATTCAAATTTTTCAAGACCGTCATTGAAAAGTTTTGTTTGCGCGTTATAAGCGGCAATTTTTTCGGTATATTCGAAATGTTGAGCAGCGAATGCGTTTTTACGAGCCGCAAAATCAAGCTGTTGCTGATTGTAGATGGCTTCTCTCGTAGAGAGTTCACGTTCTTGCTGGTGCAAGTAATTGATGTCTTCCTGCAATTTACGCATATTGTTTGCGAGTGCTTCTTCGCGTGCGCGCAAATCATCGCTTTGACGTTGGATTTCCTCGGAAGAAGCGGTTGCTTCCGTTTCTTTCGATTCCAAAGTGCGTTCCTTTTCTTCAACCGCATATTCTTGACGGGTTAAATCGTAGATTTTCTTGTCAAGCTGTTTGCGTTCTTCCTGCAAGGATTCCTGCAATGTGTTTAAGCTTTCCTTTTCTTGAATGAGGGAGAGTTTGATTTGCTCCAAGGATTCGTTATCGGTGCGGAGGGTATCGCGTTCTACCTCAAGGATTTGCAATTTGTTTTCGAGTTCAGCACGCGCTTCTTCCAGGGCTTTGCGTTCTTCTTCAAGGGCAGCCTGCGCTTTAAGGAATTCTTCCTTTTCAGCCGACCAGGATTCGTTGTTTTGAAGGGCTGCGGCTTCTTTTGCGGCAAGCTCGCGCATACGTTCTTCCAACTCGGCATAGGTGGAGGAGTTCGTTGCCTCCAAATTCTTCATGGATTGCGCCAACTCGTTTAATTCACTTTCACGCAAAGCGAGTTGCGTTTCTTTTTCCTGCAACTGGCGTTCAAGCTCTTCGTTTTGTGTTGATTGCGCCTCGATTGCACGTCTTTCACTCTCAATCTTTTCGCGTTGTGCATCCACCTGAGATTGTTGTGCGCGAAGCTCCAACATACGGTTGTAGAACTCGGTATTTTTACTTTCGTATTCGTCTTTCAAAAGACGAATGGTATTTTCTTGGGTGGTAACAGCGCTATTCAAGGATGCGATGATAGACTTCTTGTCTTCAAGGTCTGCCTGCATTGCCTTGATTTCTTCCTGCGCTTGTTCTAATTCCTCGCTGCCAACGGTGCTGTTAGAAAGTAGGGTGGTTTGTTCTTGTAATTCAGCGTTTTTTGCTTCAAGCTCGGCGTTTAACTGTTTTGCGTTGAGCAATTCCGTTTCTTGTGCGGCGAAAGCGGCTTGTTGTGCTTCCAACAAGGCTTTCAATTCGCGGATTTCAGCGGCTTTTTCTTCTAATTCAATCTTCGCATCGCCGATTTCACGTTCTTTTTCGAGTAATTCTAATTCTTTCGCATCGATTTCGCCTTGCTTCTCACTCAAAGCGCGTTCTTTTTCTTCTAATTCCGCCGTTTGCGCTTCCACCTTTTCGCGCAGTTCAATAAAATCGGACTTTTGCGAGGACAAAGAGGAACTTTGCGCGGACAAGAGGGAGCGTTCGCGTTGCAATTCATTCTTCAAATTATTCAACGCGATTTTTTCATCCTCTAACGCCTGTTCGCGCGCGGCGAGCGCACGCTTTAATTCGGTAAGCTCGTTTTGCTTATCGGTGATGAAGGAGAAGTCGTAGTGCGCGTTACCGTCGGAAATCAAGCTGTCAATAATCGTTCTCGAATATTCCCATTCGGAAAGATTTTGTTCGGTGAAACGCCTACCGAGGTCGGTGAGGGAGAAGTATTTTCTCCTACCGCCGTTCGATTGTTCTCCGTAATAAGAGGAAACGTAATCTAACGATTCCAAACGTTTTAAGGCGCTGTAAAGGGTGGGCTGTTTTAAGGTGTACAGTCCGCCGCTCTTCTTTTCGATTTCGTTGATGATGTCATAGCCGTATTTGTCGCCGTCGTACAAACTTCTCAAAATGATAGTGTTGATGTGACCACGAATCAAATCCGCGCTGATGCCAAGGTTTTGCTCCTCGCCGCCGGTCAACGTGCTATCGTTTTCCAACACGTCGTCTCTTTCGCTCATAACATACTCCTTATCGGTGTTTTTGTCTGACATAGCACTACTATGTCAAGTATAAACGCAAATATCAAAATCTGAAAAACGTCAGGAAAATCAAGGTTTTTACGCTTTTATACTTTACATAAAGTATTATATCACAAAGAAATAAAAATGTCAATATATATAAGAATAAAAACTTGGGTAAATTCAGATTTTTTTTGCATTTTTTTGGAAAAATGTTGGCGGTCGATTGACATTTTACGCGTAAAAAGTTATAATAGATATATGGCATTTTATGAACATAAAAATGATTTTTTAATTAAATATTGCGATTCCGATTTCAAGGATGAAATGAAGCTTTCCGTTGCCCTTGCGTTGATGGAAGAGGTGGCTTGTTCTAGCGCGGACGAGCTGGGTTTTGGCTATGCGTTTGTAAAGCCGCGCGGCTATGCGTTTATGGTGACAAACGTTTGCATGGAATTCCTCAAACCGATTGCGCTTGGCGAAACGACCCAGGTAAAAACTTGGCCATTACCTCCCACGAGGGCTACTTTTGGCAGGGAATATCAATTCCTTTTGAATGGTGAAGTGGTGATTAACGCGTCCTCGCGTTGGTGTTTGATTGACGTGAACGAGGGGAAACTTCTTCAATCTAAGGTAATTGACAACCAGGATTATTCCACCTATAACACGAATAGAGTTATGGAAAACGTTGTTTGGAAAATCCCCAGCTTTGATATGAGCGAGGGGGAATTGCGTTTTGAAATGGTGGTTGCCAACTCTGAATACGATCACAATATGCACGTGAATAACACGCGCTATGCGGATTATTGCTTGAATTGCTTTACTATTGCGGAATTATCCGCGTGGCGATTGAAGAAATTTTCCATTACCTACGCAAAACAATGCAAGGAAGGGGATAAGCTGTATTTTTACCGCAAACCGTTAGAAGACGGCTGTTATCTTGTGCAGGGTTTCAACGATAAACAGGAAACGGTTGTACAATCGGCGGTATATTTTGAGGTGTAAACTGTGAGAAAGAATGGGGTCAACAGAGAATTGAAAGAAATTAGCGGGGGCATTTGCGCGCCTGCTGGTTTTCGTGCAAACGGAATTCATTGTGGATTTACCGATGACCTCAATAAAAAGGACCTCGCGTTGATTGTGGCGGAGCGTCGTTGCCCAACCGCGTGTGTTTATTCCGCGGAAAGTAAATCCAGCGGCCCTGCACTTACGACGAAACGACATCTTAAATATGGTTTGGCGCGCGCTATTTTGGTTAATAGCGGCGTTGCCAACGTGTTTATTCCAAATGGGGAGCGTTTGGCGGAAATGGCATGCCGCGCCTTGGCGGCTCGTTCGGATATTGATTGCAACGATACTATCATTGCCTCGACGGGTGAAGTGGGTAAGGAAATCCTTTTAGAAACCTTTGAGTCGGGCTTGCGTCCTTTGGTGCAGGGTTTACAGCCGACCGAAGAGGGGAGTTTGGCCGCAGCAGAAGCGATTATGACGACGGATTCCTATCCAAAGCATACGGCTTTTTCATTTGATTTAGGGGATTTTCCTTGTAAAATCGGCGTGCTGTTTAAAGGCAACTTGCACGTATGCCCAAATATGGCAACGACCTTGGTTTTTATGACGACGGACGTCAATATTTCCTCGGAAATGTTACAAAAAGCCTTGTCTTTATGTGTAAAAGATACCCTCAATTTGCTGGTTTGCGACGGCTCGCCCTCGCCCAACGATATGGTTTGCATTATGGCAAACGGCAAGGCGGGAAATTATAAAATTTCTTGCGAGGATACCGAGTTTTCTAAATTCACCTTTGCCTTGCGCAAGGCGTTGACGGAAATATGCCGCCGTTTGGTGGTGGATTGCGACAGAGCAGGGCGTATTTTTGGTTGTAAAGTTTCTGGGGCAATCTCTCAGCAAGAGGCGCGCGCAATCGCAAGAAGAGTGGTTGGTGATGGTAGCATCCGTCGAACACTTTTACAGGGCGAAAACGCCGTAAAGAGTATATTATACGCGGTGAATAGCGAGGCGGGCGGTTTTGATTACGCAAATATGCAAATTTCCTTAGAAACGGAAGGCGTATCTTACGTGATTTATGAAGAAAACACCGTGATGCGCATTGAGAAAGAGCATCTTCTCAAATTGTTGGAAGGGGCGGAAATCACGGTAAAAGTTGCTTTAAGCGACGGGAATTATACAGCAACCGCTTTTGGTTGTTTAGAGTTGAAAGAAATATCTATGTAAAAAATTTATTTTTCCTATGGAAAAAGGGGTTTGAAAACTTGACAATGCTTCACGCGCGTGCTATAATAGTAAAAATTGCAGGTGAAGTTATGATGTTTGCGAAAGAAATTCAAAAACTGAAGAATGTAGGAACAGATCGTTGCGCAATGGCAGAAGGCAAGCTCAACGCTTCTGTTCGTTTTTCTATTTCGCAAAACTATTTCATTTTTTGTAAAAAGGACTGATTTCTCAAAATCAGTCTTATTTTTTATCAAAGTGGTAATAAAAAAATAATCAATATAGAGGACTGCGTATGAACAATCAGAAAGTGTATTTAACGCTGCAAAACGGTAAAGTGTTCCAGGGCTGGCGCTTTGGTGCTACGGCTAACGTTACGGGTGAGTTGGTGTTTTCTACTGGTATGGTAGGGTATATGGAAACCTTGACCGATCCCGCGAACTATGGACAAATCATTGTGCAAACCTTCCCCTTGATCGGGAATTATGGCGCAATCCGCGCGGACATAGAAAGCAATCGCGCTTGGGTATCCGCTTACGTGGTGCGTGAGATTTGTGACCATCCCTCCAACTTCCGTATGGAAGATACCTTGGAAACCTATTTGAAGGAAGAAGGTATCGTAGGGATCTATGGCGTTGACACGCGTGAATTGACGAAGATTTTGCGTGAAGAAGGCGCTATGAATGCGCGCATTAGCGACGAGCCCTTAACGGCGGAAGAAATTACGGCAATCGCATCTTATAAAATTGAAAACGCATTGACCGAAACCGCATCGACGGAAAAAGGTTACTTCGCAGCGGAAAATGCAACGAAAACGGTTGCGCTTTGGAACTTGGGCGCGAAAAACAGCACGATTTCCAACCTCAATCAGCAGGGCTACAACGTAATCAGCGTGCCTGCTACTACGACGGCTGAAGAAATCCTTGCGTTGAACGCAAACGGCGTGGTAATTTCCGACGGTGCAGGTGACCCCAACGAAAACAAGGCGTTGATTGCGGAGGTTGCAAAGCTTATGGGTAAAGTACCCGTAATGGCAATCGGCTTGGGGCATTTGACGGTAGCGCTTGCCCTTGGCGCTGAGGTGAAAAAGCAAAAATATGGGCACCGTGGCAGCAATCAACCTGTAAAATGCACGAAAAACGGCAAGGTGTATATCTCTATGCAAAACCATGGCTATGAAGTGGTGAACGAGTCGATAAAGCAGGGTGAAATCAGCTTTATCAACGTAAACGACGGCTCTTGTGAAGGGATTGAATATGATGCGCTCAATGCATTTACCGTACAATTCGTACCCGAATCCTGCGGTATCGGACATCCTGAAAACCCCTTGTATGATAAATTTGCCGCAATGACGGAGGTGAAATAATATGCCTAAGAGAAGTGATATTAAGAAAGTTTTGGTAATCGGCTCTGGTCCTATTGTTATCGGACAAGCGGCAGAATTTGACTACGCAGGCGCGCAGGCGTGCCGCGTAATGAAGAGCGAAGGGGTAAACGTTGTTCTTTGTAACTCTAACCCCGCAACGATCATGACCGATAAGGCGTTGGCGGATGAAATTTATCTTGAACCCTTAACGGAAGAATCGTTAAAGCGTATTATTATCAAAGAAAAACCCGACAGCTTGTTGGCATCTCTCGGCGGTCAAACGGGTCTTACGATGGGTTGCAAACTCGCAAAATCCGGCTTCCTTGAAAAGCACGGTGTAAAATTGATCGGTACGAAGCTTGACGCAATCGACCGTTCGGAAGACCGTGAGTTGTTTAAGGCAACGATGGAAAAAATCAATCAGCCCTGCGTTCCCTCCGACATCGCTTATACGGTAGAGGAATGTGTGGCGATTGCAAATAAACTCGGCTATCCCGTTATTATTCGTCCTGCATACACCCTTGGTGGTGCAGGCGGCGGTGTAGCGTATAACGAAGAAGAACTCCGTTTGATTTCCCACAACGGTTTGATGCTTTCTCCCATTACCCAGGTATTGATTGAAAAGTATATCGCAGGTTGGAAGGAAATTGAATTTGAAGTATTGCGTGATAGCGCAGGCAACGTTTTGACCGTATGTTCCATGGAAAACGTGGACCCCGTTGGTATCCATACGGGCGACTCTATCGTTGTTGCACCTGCAGTAACCCTTTCCAACAGAGAATATGGGATGTTGAGAAATGCTGCTTTGTCGATTATTACAGAGCTTGGCATTGAGGGTGGCTGTAACGTACAATTTGCATTAAATCCCGATTCGTTTGAATATTCGGTTATCGAGGTTAACCCTCGTGTAAGCCGTTCTTCCGCGCTTGCATCGAAGGCAACGGGTTTCCCGATTGCAAAGGTTACCTCCAAGATTGCGCTTGGCTACACCTTGGACGAAATCGTAAACGACGTAACGGGCAATACCTATGCTTGTTTCGAGCCTACGATTGACTACTTGGTTGTAAAAATGCCCAAGTGGCCCTTTGACAAATTCTTGTATGCAAAGCGTGAGCTTGGTACGAGAATGAAGGCAACGGGTGAAGTTATGTCTATCGGTACTTCGTTTGAAATGGCGATTATGAAAGCTGTCCGCGGCGCGGAAATTTCGACGAGTACGATGAACTATAAGAAATTCTTGCATTCCACGAAGGAAGAATTGCTTGCAAAGCTTCCCGAAATGACGGACGAACGTATCTTCGTTGTATATGCGGCGCTTAAAAAGGGCGTAACGGTTGACGAAGTATTCAACATCACGAAGATTGATCGTTGGTTCTTGAACAAGTTCAAGAATTTGATTGCTTACGAAGAAAAGTTGGCAACGGAAACGTTGACCGAGGAATTATACGAAGAGGGCAAACGTCTTGGCTATTTGGATAAGGATATCGCGGCACTCAGCGGTCAAGCAGTTCCTTACAAGAAGAAAGCGGCGTATAAGATGGTAGATACCTGCGCAGCGGAATTCCCTGCAAAAACGCCTTATTTCTATTCCACGTTCGACCCTCATGAACACGATGAGGCAAAGCCTTTCCTTGAAAACAGCGAAAAGAAACGCATTGTGGTTATCGGCTCTGGTCCTATTCGTATCGGTCAGGGTATCGAGTTTGACTATTCGTCCGTACATTGCGTTTGGACGTTGAAAGAGCTTGGCTATGAAGTGGCGATCATCAACAACAACCCCGAAACGGTTTCCACCGACTTCGATACGGCGGATAGATTGTACTTCGAGCCTTTGACTCCCGAAGACGTACAGCACGTTTTGGATATCGAAAAGCCTTACGGTGTTATAATCACGTTCGGCGGACAAACGGCAATCAATCTCTGCGCATATTTCAATACGCACGGCATTCGTATTTTGGGTACGCCTGCGGATAGCGTAGATAGAGCAGAGGACAGAGAACGCTTTGAAGCT
>JAZKZY010000125.1:0-15900 GCA_045612895.1 Candidatus Scatosoma sp.
ATTTTCGACACGAAAAACTCTCGAGAGGTTTCCTTGCGTTGGGCATTTCGAAGCAAGTAAATAAGCAATGTTTCCAAAGAGTTTTTAATGACTTGTTCTCCACCGAGATTTGGATTTTCCTTCAAGCGCAATTCGTTTAAATCGGGATCAAAGTCAGGGAGTTCAAAGGTAGAATCCGCCTCCGCTTTGATATTCTGTAAAAGATAGCGGTAATTTTCGGGCACGAAATACTTTTTATCGCAGAAAAAGTTCATAGATTCCGAACGGCAGGTGAATGAAATGATAAAAATATTAGGCTCTTTATTTCCGCTCTCTACAAAATGCGGTTGATTTGGCTTAATAAAAAGAATCTCGCCTTGTTTAAGCTCGATTTTTTTTCCATCAATACCGATAAATACGTTTTCCTTGTCCGCATAGTTGATTTCCCAAAAATCGTGAACCTCTTCAGGGAATACATAGTTCTTTTCTAACGCTTGATAATGGATTGTCGCAATCTTTTGTACGTTCAAAAGGTTGGAAATCTTATGCATATAAAATTTTTTCTTTTGCATTTTGTTGTCCATAAAATAATTATAGCAAACAAATAAATAATTGTAAACTGTTTTGAAATATTTTTGTAATATTATCCGCGAAAGAATTCCACATTTTTTCGAAATATTTACTATTGAATTTTTGAAAATAGGCATTATAATAGTAGAAAAATATAGGAGTAGGATATATGAACGAATATATGCAATTATATAAATCCGTTGCGGAACAATTTTGCTTGATCGGTGAAGTAACGAAAATTGAACCGTACGGGGAAGGGCATATCAATCTTACGTTGCTCGTAACAACGACGGAAAAGCGTTATATCATGCAAAAGATGAATACGCGCGTATTCAATAACCCCGATGGGCTTATGGGCAATATTTGCGGTGTAACCGAACATTTATCGGCGCGTGGAATTGAAACCTTAAACGTTGTTCCCACAAAAGCGGGGGAATGCTATTTGAAAGGGGAAGATTGCTACCGCGTATATGATTTTATCGAAAATACGATTACCTATCAAAAGGTAACGGATAAGGAAATTTTCAAAAATTCGGGTAAAGCATTTGGTGAATTTCAAAATTACCTCGCTGAATTTGATGCCTCCAAATTAACGGAAACGATTAAACGTTTCCATCATACCCCCAAACGTTTTGCAGATTTTAAGGCATCTTTGGCGGCAGACGTATGCGATAGGGCAAAAACCTGTCAACCCGAAATTGAGTTTATACTTTCGCATGAAGGTACCTACGGCAAAGCAATGGAAGGACTAGCAAACGGTAAATTGCCTTTGCGCGTTACCCACAACGACACAAAGCTCAACAATATCTTGATGGATGCGAAAACGGGCGCTGCGCGTGCAGTAATTGACTTGGATACCATTATGCCTGGATCTATGTTGTTTGACTTTGGCGACTCCATTCGTTTTGGCGCGTCTACTGCCGCTGAGGATGAAAAAGACCTCGATAAGGTACATTTTGATATCGAGTTGTTTCGTGCCTACGCAGAGGGCTATTGCGCGGCTGTAAAAGACAGTATTACGGCATATGAGGCGGAATTGTTGCCTTACGGCGCGTATTTGATGACGATTGAATGTGGTATGCGTTTCTTGGGGGATTACCTTGCAGGCGATACCTATTTCGGTACGAAGTATCCTGAGCATAATTTGGTGCGCGCGCGTACTCAAATCCGACTCGCAAGCGAAATGGAAAAGAGCTTTGATGCAATGGGCAAAATTGTTGCGGAAATCTTAAAATAAATCAAAAAAAGATGTTATTGTATGTTAGCGTGGGGCTTTATTGCCACCGCGCTAATTTATTCAATATTGTAATGATGGAAACTTCGTTCGCTTTTTAGAAAAAAATTAAAAAAGATTGAAAAAATATAAAAAAATGGCTGTAAAACGCTTGCTTTTTTTGGAAATTTGAATTATAATGATTAAGCTTTATGAGTGAGCCGCCGAAGTGGTGGAATGGCAGACGCGACGGACTCAAAATCCGTTGGTAGTGATACCGTGTGGGTTCAAGTCCCACCTTCGGCACCAAAAAATAGAGATACCTTTGGGTATCTCTTATTTTTTTATTTTAACGTATATCAAATGAGACTTTAGTGGTAAATGTTATTCGTTAATAAAGTTGATAATTGATAATTGTCCAGCGGGGAGCGCCGTTAAAGGCAGCATTCCACCTTCGGATAGAAAGTGGCCCTTATAGAAGCGTATATATACTGTTAGATTTCGCAAGTTTTTTCAAAATTCTCTTGCGATTTTTTTTATTTCGTGGTAAAATAGATATACAAAATGGCAAGGATAATAATGTTATGGAAAAATTCGTATTAATTGACGGCAATAGTTTGTTGAATAGGGCGTATTATGCAACGCCCATTTTTACCACGAAGGATGGTTTGCCCACCAACGGGATTTTTGGCTTTATCAAACTGATGCTGAAAATTATATCCGATAAAAAGCCTTCGTATATGGCGGTGGCTTTTGACGTACACGCGCCTACTTTCCGTCATAAAATGTACGATGAGTATAAGGCTGGCCGTAAATCTATGCCGGATGAACTTGCCGTACAAATGCCTATTCTTAAAGATGTATTGCGCATGATGGGGATCCGTATTTGTGAATTGCCTGGCTATGAAGCGGATGATATAATCGGCACGCTTTCCCGTAAATTTGACGTGCATTCTTACGTTTATACGGGGGATAGGGACTCTTACCAGCTTGTTTGCGAGAAAGTCAACGTTTGCTACACCCGTAAAGGTGTAAGTGATTTGTTGGAGTTATCGAGTGAAAATTTCAAGGATGAAATCGGTTTAGAGCCCTTGCAAATCATCGAACAAAAGGCCTTAATGGGTGATAAATCGGACAACATCCCTGGTATCGCTGGCGTTGGTGAAAAGTCTGCCATGGGCTTATTGGAAAAATATCATGACTTGGACGGTATTTATGCCCACCTTGACGAGCTTACGGGCGCGCTCCATAAAAAGATATCCGAAGGGAAGGAGTCAGCTTATTTTTCTAAAACGTTAGCCACCATTGACTTGAACGTGCCGTTGGACGTCTCCTTGAATGAATGCCTTATTAAAATGCCATTCTCACACATGGTGAAAGAAAAGTTCGCGGAATTAGAATTTAAGAGCATTCTTACCCAAAATATCTTTGCGGAAGCGCAAGGGGAGGCTACTCCAACAGCCAACATTTCGCAGGAAATGGAGTCGGTAGAGGAAGAGTTGGTAGATTCCGTTTTCGGCCTTTTGAGTGTGGTATCCGACGTCAAAATTAAAGAGTTTGCCATTTACTGGACGGACAGCGTATTGCGTGTCTTGCCGATTGTAAAGGGCGGATTAAAAGAGTACCTTTTACCGATTAAAACGGGGCTTTTAGACGTTGGTGTATATGAATATGAGTTAGAACCCATTTTAAGGGCTATTTTCACGGAAAATCGCAAAATTATCGCATATAACGTAAAAGATATCCTGCACCGTTTGCAAGCATTTTCTATTACGTTTGACGGCGCTTACGAAGATGTTGGTATTTTGAAATGTCTTGCCGAGGGGTTGAGTAACTCGGATGATTTGGATTTTTGTATCAACTATTTCTCGTTGCCTGAGAAGTTAAAGGCCTATGGCGTTTACTGGCTGTGCAAACATTATTTGAACGGATTAAATTCCGCGGAATCCAAATTATACTATGAAGTGGAATTGCCTCTTGTATCCGTTTTGTTTGGAATGGAAAGCGAGGGCGTTTGCGTTGATATGAATACGTTGAACGCGCTTTCGAAACGCTACAATGAGGAGATCAATACGCTTGTCGAAAAGATTTACGAGCTTGCTGGTGAACGTTTTAACGTTAATTCTACGCAACAGCTCGGTAAAATCTTGTTTGAAAAGTTGAAAATTGCATCCGATGCGAAGAAGACCAAGGAAAGCAAGAGTTATAAAACGACGGCTGAAGAGCTTGAAAAATACGTCGACAATCACGAAATTGTACGTCATTTGCTCCGTTATCGAAAGATACAAAAGATCAATTCGACCTATATCGAAGGCATTAAGCCGTTGATTAAATCGGGAAAAGTGCATACGACCTACAGCCAAATCAATACGCAAACGGGACGTCTTTCCAGTATGAATCCCAACCTGCAAAACATTCCTATCCGTACGGAAGAAGGGAAAGAATTGCGTAAATTATTTACGGCAAGCGAAGGAAACGTATTGATCGATGCTGACTATTCGCAAATTGAATTGCGTTTATTAGCGCATTTTTCGGGTTGTAAGGAGTTGATTGAGGCTTATTGTGAAGGGAAAGATATTCATGCAACAACGGCTGCGCAAGTGTTCAACGTGCCACTTGAAGAGGTTACACCTGAAATGCGCCGTGATGCGAAAGCTGTAAACTTTGGGATTATTTACGGCATCAGCGCGTTTGGGTTGGGGAACGATTTGAATATTAGTGCTAAAAAGGCGCAGGAATATATCAATCGTTACTTTGAAACCTATTCGGACGTCAAAGAATATATGCAAAAGAACGTTAACGATGCGACGCGCGACGGATATATTTGCACCTTGTTAGGCCGTAGACGTATTATCAATGAACTAAAATCCAGCAATCGTAACGTGCGCGGTTTTGGTGAACGCGCTGCCATGAATATGCCTTTACAAGGCTCTAGCGCGGACATTATTAAGATCGCAATGATCAATATTGTAAAAACTTTGAAACAGGGCGGATATAAAGCAAAGCTTGTTTTACAAGTACACGACGAACTTGTTATTGATTGTCCCAAGGAAGAACAAGATGCTGTTGCAACGATTTTACAAAATGAAATGGAAAAGGCGGTTAGCATGAGCGTCCCCTTAACTGTAGAAGTAGGCGTGGGGAATAACTGGTATTTAACGAAATAATTCATTGTTTCACATATTTAGTTTCACGAATATATAACATGAAACATTATCCGTGAAACATAAGGAGGAATATGGCAAAAAAATACGTAGCGGTTACCGGTGGAATCGGTAGCGGAAAATCTTTAGTGCTGCAATTTTTACGAGAATTAAATTATCCCGTTTTTTCCTGCGACGAATTATATAAGCAGGTGATTCATTCTAAAGAATATATCCAAAAAGTTGCCGACGTTTTTCCAAATGCTGTAATCAATGGAGAAATTGATCGAAAGGCATTAAGCGAAATCGTGTTCCAGGATGAAGAACAGCTTAAAAAATTAAATGCAATCTCTCATCCGCTTATTATGGATTTGCTAATGAATAATATGAAAGCGAGCGATTCGGATATTGTCTTTGCGGAAGTGCCTTTGCTTTTTGAGGGAAACTTTGAAAATCTATTTCATAACGTAATATACGTTTCCCGCGAGAAGCAAAAAAGAATAGAGGCAATCATAGAACGAGATGGACTTTCTATAAATGAGATTGAAAATCGCATTTCACGTCAATTTGATGAAACAAGTAAAGACGGACAAAAACAATTAAGAAGCTGCAATGCAAAAATTATCGTAAACAATGGATTGAAAGAGGACTTACAAAATGAAATCACCTCTTATTTAAACACATTGTGAAACATATTTCGTGAAACATTATTAGTTGATGAAAATAACGACCATTTCCCCGAGGTGAAAAATGGGGGATTTGGTCGTTTTATTTTATAAAGTACTATGCCTATGCTACATATAGAGGAAAAAACATTAAAAACCGTAAGTATTATGCCTGAAATAAGACATATGCGTGACATAATAGTTTTAGTTTGTTAGACATAATTGCTATGCTTGGCATAGTTATTCGTGTATGTGTTAAATTTTTGATAAAAAATTTGCAAAATTAGGAAACTTTTTTTCAAAATCCCCTTGAAAAAACTGAAATAATATAGTATAATTGTATATACTAATATAGTATATATCTTTTCTTGATTATACGATGTTGGAGGGTTTTATGGATCAATTTCAAACTGATTTGCCTTTACATTTATTTCATCACGGTGAAAACTTCAAAACGTATGAATTAATGGGGGCGCATCCTGCCATTCGCGATAAGAAGCGCGGGTTTGTTTTCCGTGTTTGGGCGCCGCGAGCAAAGCAGGTTTCCATTATTGGCGAATTCAATAACTGGAATGAAAACTCTCATTTAATGAATCGTATGATTGACGGGGAAACGTTTGAACTGTTTATCCCTTTTCTTAAGAATTTTGACACCTATAAATTTTGTATAGTAACAAACGACGATAGAAAACTTTATAAATCGGACCCTTACGCTTTCCATGCGGAAACGCCTGGAACTACCTCCCATAATGCATCGAAACTGTTTGATTTAAACGGCTATAAATGGGCGGATAAAACATATTTGGACAAGCGTAAGCATAGCAATATATACAGCGAACCCATGAACGTTTACGAGGTAAATCTCTTATCGTGGAAAAAACACGAGGACGGGAATTATTTGACCTATCGTGAATTAGCAAGCGAGCTGGTCGCTTACGTGGTCAAAATGGGGTACACGCACGTTGAACTTATGCCTGTTACCGAACATCCCTTCGACGGCTCGTGGGGGTATCAAGTAACGGGCTATTATGCCATCACCTCGAGATTGGGGACGCCGCACGATTTTATGTATCTTGTTGATGCATTCCACCGCGCAGGTATTGGCGTAATTTTAGACTGGGTACCTGCGCATTTCCCTAAAGATGCCTTTGGTTTGTACGAATTTGACGGCGAACCTTTATATGAAGCATCTCAATGGGATCGTATGGAAAACCGTGGGTGGGGCACACGCCGCTTTGATTATGGCAGAAACGAAGTGCTTTCCTTCCTGATTTCTAGCGCAATGTTTTTCTTTGAGAAATTCCACGTGGACGGCTTGCGCGTAGATGCCGTGGCATCTATGTTATATTTGGATTACGACAAAGAGCCTGGCGAATGGGTGCCTAATATTTATGGTGAAAATAAAAACCTTGAAGCGGTGGCATTCTTGCGCCGTTTGAACGAAGCGGTTTTTCATTTCTTCCCTCAGGCATTAATGATCGCGGAAGAATCGACCTCTTGGCCTAAAGTTACTGGTCCAACCAACCTTGGCGGGCTTGGATTTAATTTCAAATGGAACATGGGGTGGATGAACGACGTACTTTCGTATATCAAAAACAATCCCATTTATCGTCAATATTGCCATGATAAGCTGACATTTTCAATGATGTATGCATTCTCCGAGAATTACGTTTTGCCCATTTCTCACGATGAGGTGGTGCACGGTAAATGCTCGCTGATTGGCAAAATGCCCGGCTCCTACGAAGAAAAGTTTGCAGGCGCAAAGGCATTCCTTGGTTATATGATGTCGCACCCTGGTAAAAAGTTGAACTTTATGGGTACGGAAATCGCACAATTCAAGGAATGGAATTATAAAGAGGGGATTGAGTTCTTCTTGCAGGATTATCCTATGCATGAAAAGTTCTCTACGGCTGTAAGAGAATTGAACTTCTTGTATAAAAACACGCCTGCTCTTTACGAAATTGAAGATTCTTGGGACGGTTTTGAGTGGTTGGCTGCCAACGACAGCGACCGTAACTTCCTCGCATATCAACGAAAGGATAAAAAAGGGGAAACGGTTGTTGTTCTTATCAACTTCTCTGGTGAGGACTACCGCAATTATCGTTTAGGAATTCAAAGCGGTAAATACCGCGTAATTTACAATTCCGACTCTATTCGCTATGGCGGTAGCGGGGCTTGTAAAAAGCAGATTTATTACACGACAAAAACGCCAAGTCACGGCAAGGAACAATCCATTATGTTTGATCTTCCAAAACTGACTTGCGTTTATTTAAAGAAAATTAATTAATATTAAGGGGGCTTTCTCTATGCAAAGAAAAAAAGAGTGCGTGGCCATGCTTTTGGCAGGCGGACAAGGTAGCAGATTGTACGCGTTGACCACGAACATCGCAAAACCTGCAGTTGCTTTCGGGGCAAAATATCGTATCATCGATTTCCCGTTGTCTAACTGCATCAACTCCGGTATTGATACCGTTGGTGTATTAACCCAGTATCAACCCTTGATTTTGAACGAATATATCGGCAACGGTCAACCGTGGGATCTTGACAGAAACTACGGTGGCGTACATATTCTTTCGCCTTATCAAGCGAAAGCGCGTTCTTCTTGGTATGAAGGTACGGCAAATGCTATTTACCAAAACCTGAATTTCATGAAGATGTATAACCCTGAATACGTATTGATTTTGTCGGGTGACCATATTTATAAAATGGACTATGCAGCAATGTTAAATGCGCACAAGAAAACAGGGGCAGATTGTACGATCGCAGCGATTAACGTACCTTTGAGCGAAGCATCGAGATTTGGTATTTTAAACACGAATCCCGACGGTTCTATTTATCAATTTGAGGAAAAACCCAAAGTACCTAAGAGCACGCTTGCTTCTATGGGTATCTATATTTTCAAAGCGGAAAAATTATTTAGCTATTTGGAAGCTGACGACGCAAATCCTAACTCCTCCAAAGACTTTGGTAAAGACGTATTGCCTGCAATGTTAAACGCAGGGGAAAAGATGTTCTCTTATCAATTTGACGGCTATTGGAAAGACGTTGGTACGGTTGCCTCCTTGTGGCAAGCAAACATGGACCTTTTGGGTGAAGCTCCTGAATTTGACGTAGGGGATAAAACCTGGAAGATTCAATCGAGAAACCCTCTTGCGCCCCCTGAACATATCGGTAAAGACGGCGTAGTTAAAAACTCCATGATTGCATTAGGTTGTGAAATCTATGGTACGGTTGAAAACTCCATTCTTGGCAGTAACGTTATCGTAGAAGAAGGCGCTGTTGTTAAAGATGCAGTTATTTTGGCAAACAGCTATATTGGCGCTGGCGCAAGCGTTTCTTACTCGATCATCGATGAAAATGTTACCATTGGTAAAAATGCAACCATCGGGGTAGCCAAAGATCCCAAAGCCGAAATCGTGGTACTTGGTAGAGGCCTTACCGTTGCGGATGGCGTAACCGTAAGCGAAGGCCAAAAACACGAAAAAGACATTACGGAATAAGGAGGGGAAAAGTTATGGCTAAAACTGCTATTGGCGTTATTTTTACAAATTTACATGAAGAAAACGTGCCTGAACTCGTTCGTAGAAGAACGATGGCATCTATCCCATTCGGCGGTAGATATCGTCTTATTGACTTCGCATTGTCTAATATGGTAAACTCTGGCATTACGACAGTTGGCTTGATGACGAGCAATAACTATCGTTCCTTGATTGACCATATCGGTAGCGGTAAGGATTGGGATTTGGCAAGAAAAGACGGCGGCTTGATTTTGTTGCCTCCTTTCTCTGAAAAACACGACAAATTATATACCACCCGTTTGGAAGCTCTTTGCAGCTTGGCAGGTTTCTTGGGTAGAAGAAATGAAAAATACGTCGTATTGACCGACTGTGACGGCGTTGCAAAATTTGACATCGCTGATATCGTAGAATATCATGAAGCAAAAAATGCGGACATTACCTTGGTTACGAAACATGGTAAAGTAGCAAAACGTTCGGACTTCCTTTTGATTGAAGCAGGGGAAGACGGGCGTGTTGGTGAAATCAAGCATACCCCTCACGTAGATGAAGGGGAAAAGGCGGATATCTTCATTAACGTAATGGTTATCAATCGTCAATTCCTTTTGAATATCATTGAAGAAGCCGTTACCCATGGTTATACCAGCTTTGAAAGCGATATCTTGATTAAACAATTGCAAAGCTTGAAGATATATCGTTACGATTTCCAAGGTTATTATGCAGGTATCGACTCGATGGCGGCATATTTCAAACACAACTTGGAATTGCTTGAAAAAGACGTACGTGATGAATTATTCGGCGCGCGTGATATTTACACAAAAGTACGCGATAGCGCACCTTCCAAATATGGTGAAAATGCTGTTGTTAAAAACTCTTTAATCTCCGATGGCTGTGTTATCGAGGGTGTTGTTGAAAATTCTATCCTTTTCCGTGGCGTAAAAGTAGGGAAGGGTGCTGTTGTTAAGAATTCTATCATCATGCAAGACAATATCATTGGTGAAAACACCTCTTTGAATTGCGTAATCACCGATAAGAACGTTGTTATTAGCGATAGAAAGACCTTAAGCGGTTGCAGCGAGTTGCCTTACTTCATTCAAAAAGGCACTAGATTATAAGCATAAATTCAGTCACGCATAGGACTTACATTATATAGGTCTTATGCGTGACATACCAAATTATAAAGGAGAAACTGTATGGCTGAAAGCAAAAGCACGAATAAAACAGGGGTAAAAGTGAAAAAAATTGTGATTAAAGACACGCAACCCGTGACTTATCCTACGAAACCTACGATTGAAGAGCCGAAAATTGCTGCAAAGCGCAAAATTATGTTTGTGGCATCCGAGGCAAGACCTTTTATTGCGACTGGGGGACTCGCTGACGTAATCGGTTCTTTACCACAAGCGCTCGCCCAAGACCCTGCATACGATATTCGTGTCGTTTTGCCTTTATATTCGGAAATTAAACCTGAATATAGAAGAAAAATGTCCTTCTTGGGCAATATTTTCGTACAGCTTGCTTGGCGCAATCAATATTGTGGGGTATTTACCTGCGTAGAAAACGGCGTTACTTATTATTTTATCGATAATGAACAGTATTTCAAGCGTCCGAACTGCTACGGATATTTTGACGATGGGGAAAGATTTGCATTCTTCTCCCGCGCGGTAATGGATATTTTACCCTTCATTGATTTCTATCCCGAAGTGTTGCATTGTCACGATTGGCAAACTGCTTTGGCGGTCGTTTACTTAAAGACAATCTATTGCAAACGCCCCGAATATCAATTTATTCGCGCTTTGTTTACCATTCATAACATTGAATATCAAGGCAAATATGCTTTGGATGTCATGGAAGATTTGTTTGGCATTGATAAAACAAACGGTTATCTTTTGGAATATAATGGCTGTATCAACTTGATGAAAGCGGCTATTGAATGTTCCGAAAAGTTCTCCACGGTTAGCCCGACGTATGCAAATGAGATTAAAACAGCTCAATATGCGCATGGTTTGCAGAATATCATTGAGAAAAATGCATTTAAGTTGACCGGTATTTTGAATGGCATTGACGTAGATTCGTATAATCCCACCAAAGATAAAGCGTTGTTCGCGCAGTTTGATCCCGAAAATTTGGACAATAAAAAGGTATGTAAAACTGAGTTACAAAAAATGCTCGGTTTACCCGTAAAAGACGTACCCATGATCGCGATGATTACCCGTTTGGTATCCCATAAGGGGCTTGAATTGGTTAAAACCGTTGCGGAAGATATTTTACACGAAGACGTACAATTTGTATTGCTTGGCACAGGGGACGCGGCGTATGAAAATTATTTCCGCGACCTTGGCAGACGTTATGAAAGCAAAGCATCTATTAATATCGCATTCAACGGCGATCTTTCTCGTAAGATTTATTCGGGCGCAGATATTTTCTTGATGCCGTCCGTTAGCGAACCTTGCGGCTTGTCGCAAATGATTGCATCGCGTTATGCAACCGTACCCGTTGTGAGAGAGACGGGGGGCTTGTATGACAGTATTAAACCCTACGGTGCTGGCGGTAATGGTTTTACCTTCGCATCCTGCAATCCTTACGATATGCTTTACGTATTGCACGAAGCGTTGGATACGTATAAAAAGGAAGACGAATGGAAATCCTTAATGAAAAAGGCGGCAACCACCGATTTCTCGTGGTCGCGTTCCGCTGATGAATACAAGAAATTATACGAAGCAACTTTAACTGTATAATATATCACTTTAGAAAAAACAATTTTAGGAGAATAGAATATGAAAAAAGAACAGTTTACTGAGAAAGAGGCCAAGGAGTTAATCAACGGCAAGCTTTCTCGCTACTTCGGTGTTGCACCTGCTGAAGCGCGCAAAGATCAGCTTTATAAAGCGGTTGTTATGAGTATCCGCGATATTATGCTTGAAAAGCGCCAAGCATTCCACCAGAAGAAGAAAGAAGCCAAAGCAAAGCGCGTATATTATCTTTGCATGGAATTCTTGATGGGGCGCTCGCTGAAAAACAGCATCTTCAATCTTGGGCTTGTTGACGTATACAAGGAAGCATTGAAGGATTACGACGTAACCTTGGAAGAATTGTATGAATTAGAACCCGACGCAGGGCTTGGTAACGGCGGTTTGGGGCGTTTGGCAGCTTGTTTCATGGACGGCCTTGCTACGCAAGATTATCCTGCAATGGGTTTCTCCATTCGCTATGATTACGGTCTTTTTAAGCAAAAAATTGTAGATGGTTGGCAGACGGAATTGCCCGACGTTTGGTTACCGGGCGGTGAAGTATGGCTGACGCAAAGAAGTGATAAGATTTTCACCATTAAATTCGACGGTTATATCGAAGAAAAGTGGACTGAACACGGGTTAGAAACCATTTATCGTGATGCAAAAGAAATTCAAGCAGTTGCTTACGATATGATGGTTTCCGGTTATGACAGCGAAGCAATTTCTGTACTTCGTCTTTGGAAGGCAAGAAGCATTCAAAACTTTGACATGAAGCTTTTCTCTCAAGGTGATTATGCATCCGTTATGAAAGACGACAACGAAGCGGAATTGATTTCCAAGGTATTGTATCCTGCAGATAATCACGTGGAAGGTAAATCCTTGCGTTTGAAGCAGCAGTATTTCCTCGTTTCCGCATCCTTGCAAAACATTCTTGCGGATCATAAGAGAAGATATGGATCTTTGAAATTGCTCCCTAAAATGGCGGCAATTCACTTAAATGATACCCATCCTGCCTTGGCAATCCCTGAATTGATGCGTTTGCTTATTGATGAAAATGGTATGAGCTGGGACGATGCATGGTATATTACGACCTCCGTTTGCGCTTACACCAACCATACGGTTCTTGCGGAAGCACTTGAAACTTGGCCTGAAGACCTTATCGCAAGAAGATTGCCTCGTATTTATATGATTTTGAAGGAAATCAACCGTCGTCAATGTGAAGAATTGTGGGCGCGTTATCCTGGTCAATGGGATAAGATTTCCCGTATGGCAATTATGTCCCATAATATCGTGAAAATGGCAAACCTCTCCGTACACGGTTCGCATCATGTAAACGGTGTATCCGCTTTGCATAGCGATATTATTAAAGACAGTATTTTCAAAGATTTCTATGAATTTACGCCGAATAAGTTCACCAACGTAACGAATGGTATTGCGCATAGACGTTGGTTGAATCAATCCAACCCCGAGCTTTGCGCGCTTTTGGACGATTGCATCGGTGAAGGTTACGCAAAGGACGCGTCCAAGCTTGCGGCGTTTAAGAAATTTGAAAACGATGAAAGCGTATTGAAACGCTTGGAAGAAATCAAAGCGCTTAAGAAAAAGCAGTTTGCTGATTTCGCCATGAAAAAGCAGGGGGTAAAGATTGATCCTACCACCTTGTTTGACGTACAAGCAAAGCGTTTACACGAATACAAACGTCAACTTTTGAACGTTTTGCATATCATTTCGGATTATTTGATCTTGAAAGAAAACCCTGACGCGCCTATGCAGCCCAAGACCTATATCTTTGCAGCAAAGGCAGCGGCTGGCTACTATATGGCGAAAAAGATCATTAAATTGATTTGCTTCCTTGCGGAAGATATCCGTAAAAATCCTAAGATTGCGGAAAAATTGAACGTTGTATATATGGAAGATTACAACGTTACTATGTCCGAATACTTGATGCCTGCATCGGAAATTTCCGAACAAATTTCCTTGGCTGGCAAAGAAGCGAGTGGTACCGGTAACATGAAGTTCATGATTAACGGTGCGTTGACCATTGGTACTTTGGATGGCGCAAACGTTGAAATGGCTGAACACGTTGGTAACGAAAACATCTATATCTTCGGTTTGAAGGCGGATGAAGTTTCTGAAATTTGGCGCAACGGTTATTCCGCAAGCGTATATTACAACAACGATCCGATGTTGAGAAAGGTAGTGGAAGCATTGATTATCGGCTTTAACGGTGAATCTTTCGCAGATATCGCAAATTACCTTTTGACTGGCTCGCCGATTGCCGATCCTTATATGTGTATGGCGGATTATCAATCCTACCTCGCAACGCAACAAGAAATGTCCAAGTTGTACGCAACGGATAAGCGTTTGTGGAACCAAAAATCCTTGCGTAATATCGCGGCGGCTGGTTATTTTGCGGCTGATAGAAGTATTCGCGACTATGCGGAAAATATTTGGGACTTGAAGTCCTTGCGTGATTGATAAAAAACGCATAACCTCTAAATTGTTTACACAATATAATAGAAATCGTAAAAAGCTGTAATTTTGATTACAGCTTTTTACCGAATAAAAGGGCTTTTTTATGGCAATTTCAATATATTTCAACCCCTTAGATTCCGCTTGTAAAAGTATAATCGGGGGGATTAAACAGGGGCAAACGCTACAATTTAACCTCTTCTTAGTAGAACAAGGAGAGGAAAAGCATTGCTCTACGCCTAATTATAATTTCAAAACGCCAAATCCAGAAGCTTGTATAGCGCCTATGCAAGACGCTTATTTGCGCTTAAATCGTGACGGCGAAGAAATTGAGCTGTTTTCTATGAGAAAAACGGCTTTTGGCTGGAGTATTTCTTTAGAAATCCAAGAAATCGGTTTATATCATTATAGTTTCTATATTCAAAATGAAGGAAACGTTTCCTGCGGTGATATGGAAATGGGGTATATTTCCGATGATATTCACGGTTTTCAGTTAACCGTATCCTCAGAAGATTACCAAACTCCGAGCTGGTTTAAGGGTGGGGTGATGTACCAAATCTTCCCTGACCGCTTCTATAAAGACGGATCTATGCCAGACATAAAAGGGCGTATTCAACGAAAGGATTGGGGCGGTTTGCCCTCGTTTAGACCAAATGAACACGGAAAAGTATTAAATAATGACTTTTTTGGCGGCAATTTGAAAGGTATCGAACAAAAACTCCCGTATTTGAAATCGTTAGGCGTCACCACAATCTATTTGAATCCGATTTTTGAAGCGGCGTCAAATCACCGCTATGATACGTCGGATTATATGAAAATTGACCCGTTTTTAGGCGATGAAACGACCTTTAAGAGTTTGATTGATGCCGCGCAAAAGCAAGGAATTCGCTTGATTTTAGACGGTGTTTTTAATCATACAGGTGATAACAGCGTTTATTTCAACAAATATGGGCAATATTCCTCACTCGGCGCATATCAATCCAAGGATTCGCCTTATTACACCTGGTATTCCTTCCAGGATTTCCCGAATAAATACAGTAGCTGGTGGGGAATTGACATTTTACCTGAAGTAAATGAGGCGTCAAAAGAGTATCAAGAGTTTATTTTTGGTGAAAATGGCGTTTTGAAAAAGTGGCTTTCATTTGGAATCGGTGGCTATCGTTTGGATGTTGCCGATGAATTGCCTGACTTCTTCTTAAAAGGCCTTCGTAAATCCGTAAAAGACAGTAATCCTGACGCAATTATCATCGGCGAGGTATGGGAAGACGCATCTAATAAGGTCGCATATTCGCAAAGACGTGAATATTTGCAGGGATATGAACTGGACAGCGTTATGAATTATCCCTTAAAAGAGGCGATTATACAGTATATTAAGACGGAAAACGCGGCGGATTTACTGCGTACGATGCGCACGCTCGTCAATCATTATCCCAAGGAAACGCTCGATTGCTTGATGAATATTCTTGGAACACACGATACGGCAAGAATTTTGACCGTTTTGGGCGGAATTTATTGTAGAAATAAGGACGAAATGGCATTATCCAGCGCATATTTGAGCGAAAATGCAAAGAAAAATGCAATTGAAAAGCTGAAATTGGCTGCTATTTTGCAATA
>JAZKZY010000126.1:0-5399 GCA_045612895.1 Candidatus Scatosoma sp.
CATCAGCATTATTGACAAGAGTCATAACAAGTGTGTTTTGTTCGGTTATTACAGTGGATAAAATATATTCATGGGAGAATCCTAATTCTAACGTGGAACCCCAGTTGTAGAAGAAGCCCGTGTAAATCATACCGCCGATACAGCAAACGATCAAAATTAATACGGGGATCAACAAGTGACGAACTTTGCCCTTGGGGTTGGCGATCACTTCTTCTTCCTCTTTCGCATCCTGTTCCACGCCTGCATGTACGTCACCCGTTGTTTCCGCGATGACGTCGTTGCGTTTCATTCTGCCAAAGTCAAACTTGAAGAAGCAAAGCGCAAATACCATAACGATGGTGAGCAAGGCGTAAACGTTGAAGGGGATCGTGCTGATGAATACCATTAACCCGTCGCCTTCCAACTCACCTGCAACCGCCGCTGCCCAGCTGGAAATAGGGGCAATGATACAAATCGGCGCCGCCGTTGCATCAATGATGTAAGCAAGTTTTGAACGCGCGACCTTGAATTTATCCGTTACGGGGCGCATAACCGAGCCAACCGTCAAGCAGTTAAAGTAGTCGTCTACGAAAATCAAACAACCCAAACCTGCCGTTGCTGCCAACGCGCCGCCTTTCGATTTGATTTTTCTGCCTGCCCATTCGCCGTAGGCTTTCGCACCGCCCGACTTTTGCATCAATACAACCAAAATACCCAACACTACCAAGAATACGATGATAGGGGTATTCGAGCCGACCTTTTCACTCATTACCTGGTAAAGGGTGAAAAGCGCTTTCAAGGGATCACCGCCTGCAAACATCATCGCGCCGACGAAAATGCCGAGGAACAAAGAGATATAAACCTGCTTGGTTACCAGGGCAAGGACGATCGCGATAATCGCAGGCATAAACGCCCAAAACGTACCTTCCATAATATAATTTTCTCCTATGTTTTTGTAAAAACGCGGGGGTGAGCCACGTCCCTTATACTTCGTTAAAAATTATAACAAAAGATAGGGCAATTGTCAATATTTTTCCTTGGCTTTTGTGAAAAAGAGCTATGCGATAGGAGGTAAAGAGGCGGATAAATAATTTTGCGCGAAGGGCGTATAATAATGAATGTTATAGGAGAATGAAAAAATGTTTGATGTGGTAGTCATCGGCGGCGGCGTTGTCGGCGGGCTGATTTTACGGGAATTGACGAAATACAAGGCAAACGTTTGCCTTTTGGAAAAGGAAAGCGACGTTTGTATGGGCGCAAGCAAGGCGAACAGCGGTATTGTGCATGCAGGCTATGATGCGCCTGTGGGGAGCTTAAAGGCGAAATTTAACGTGGCTGGCAATAAGATGATGGCAGGCGTTTGCGCGGACTTGGGTGTCAAATTCCGCCGAAACGGCTCGCTTGTCGTGGCGTTTTCGGAAGAGGAAATTGCAACCTTACGCGCCTTAAAAGAACGAGGGGAACAAAACGGGGTAGAGGGCTTGGAAATCATCGGCCAAGCCCAGCTTCGCGCAATGGAAAAGAATATCTCGGGGGATGCGTTGGCGGCGTTATACGCGCCCATGGGTGGCATTGTTTGTCCTTACGAGCTGACGATTGCGGCAATCGGCAACGCAATGGACAACGGCGCGGCATGGATGACGGATTTTACCGTAACCGCGATCGAAAGGGGTGAAAAGGGGTATATCGTAAGGTCGAAAGAAGGACAAACGGTGGCTGCGAAACTCGTAATCAACTGCGCGGGATTATACAGCGGTAAAATTGCTGCGATGGTCGGGGATGAGCTTTCAATCGGGGCAAGGAAAGGGGAGTATATCCTTTTGGATAGAGAGAGCGGAGATTTCGTTTCGCATACCTTGTTTTTTACCCCGACCAAGCTTGGTAAGGGAATTCTTATCACACAAACGGTGGACGATAATATCATGTTTGGTCCTACGGCGGAGGAGGGAAACGAGAGTACGGAAACGAGTGCAAACGGTTTGGCTGTCGTGATAGAAAAGGCGAGAAAAATGTGTAAAAATCCCCCTTTCTTCCATACGATTACTTCGTTTGCAGGGGTGCGCGCTTTCTCGGATCGGCATGATTTTATCATTGAAGAAAGTAAAAATGCAAAAGGGGTTATTCATTGCGCCGGGATCGAGTCGCCTGGCTTGACGGCCTCTCCTGCCATTGCAAAATACGTGGTAGAAACGCTGGTTGGCGGTAGACTGACGCTTGAAAAAAACGAGGCGTTCAATGGAAAAAGAAAGCCCGATTACTTTTTCAAAAATCTTTCTATGGAAGAGAAGAATAAACTGATTAAGGAAAACCCGAGCTATGGTAAAATCGTTTGCCGTTGCGAACAAGTGACGGAGGGGGAGATTTTACGCGCAATTCGTGAAAATCCCCCTGCAAAGGATATTGACGGGGTAAAACGCAGAACTCGTTCGGGTATGGGTAGATGCCAAGGCGGTTTTTGTCAGCCTTACGTGGCGGAGTTGATTGCAAAAGAGAGGGGCATGTCTTTAACGAACGTAACAAAAGGCGGGAAAGACGGATATCTTTTGACGGGGGTGACGAAATGAAAAGTGCCTATGATATTGTGATTATCGGTGGCGGTCCTGCGGGGTTGGCGGCGGCGATTTCCGCCTATGACAATGGGGTAAAAGACGTCTTGGTTTTGGAACGTGAAGAGAAGCTGGGCGGTATCCTCAATCAATGTATCCACAATGGTTTTGGGTTGACGAGGTTTAAGGAAAGCTTGTCGGGGCCTGAATATGCGGCGCGCTTTGTGCAGGGCGTTCGTGAAAGGGGTATCGAGGTGTTGACGGAAACCACCGTTTTATCCTTGACGAAGGATAAAAAAATAACCGCCGTCAATGGGACGGACGGCGTTTTCACGGTGCAAGCGAGAGCGGTGATTTTAGCAATGGGGTGTAGAGAGCGCAGTCGCGGGGCTTTGAACATACCAGGTACGCGTCCAGCAGGGGTATATTCGGCTGGAACGGCGCAAAAATACGTCAATATCAAAGGGTATATGCCTGGGCGACGAGTGGTTATTCTCGGGTCGGGGGACATCGGTTTGATTATGGCGCGCCGTATGACCTTGGAGGGTGCGAAGGTGTTGGCGGTATGTGAAATTATGCCCTATTCCAGCGGATTAAAGCGGAATATCGCGCAATGCTTGAACGATTTTGATATTCCACTCTATCTTAATCACACAATCACGAAAATCGAGGGTGAAAAGCGTGTGACGGGGGTTGTCGTTTCCAAGGTGGATGAAAATATAAAGCCGATTGCAGGGACGGAAATGCACTTTGACTGCGACACCGTCTTGTTTTCTGTGGGTTTGATACCCGAAAACGAACTCACGAAAGAGGCAGGGGTAGAATTATCCCCTCAAACGCGGGGCGCGGTCGTAAGCCAAACCCGTGAAACGAGCGTGGAGGGAATTTTTGCCTGCGGCAACGTTTTACAGGTACACGATCTGGTGGATTTTGTATCCGAAGAGGCGGAAGTGGCAGGCAGGTATGCGGCGAAATACGTTTTAGAGGGGAAAACGGGGTATAATTACGTGCAGGTTTTCAACGGTAAAAACGTTTCCTACGTATGTCCGCAAAGGTTGGATAAGAGCTTGGGCGAGCACGTAAAGTTGTTTTTCCGCGTAACGAACACTTTTAGGGATTGCATAATTACGGCAAAATGCGGTGACAAGGTTTTGTCGCAAAAGAAAAAGAGAGTCGCGCTGCCTGGCGAGATAGAAACGATGATATTGCTCCATACAAAGCTTGCGGAGGCGGAAGGAGAAATAGAGGTATCGTTGGAGGTGGGGGAATGATCAAAAAAATGACTTGTATCGAATGTCCGATCGGCTGTGAGGTGACGGTGAAATTAGAGGGGGACAAGGTCGTTGAAGTAAAGGGGAATTCTTGCCCTCGCGGGAAGGTGTATGCGGAGTCGGAGGTGGTTTGTCCGAAACGGGTAGTGACTTCTACTGTGCGTGGGGATAATGGAGAAATGATCCCCGTGAAAACGGATCGGCCGATTAGAAAGGAGGCGGTTTTTGAGGTTATGGCGAAACTTAACGGGATGATTTGTAAGACACCCGTTGCGCTTGGGGACGTGCTTGTGGAAAATATTTGCGATGATGCAAATTTGATTGTAACAGGGAATTTTAAGGGATTGAAATGAAAGAAGTTCGGGTAAAAAAGGCGTTTATTTGTGATATGGACGGCGTGATTTATCACGGCAGTAAAATTTTAGAGGGTGTGACGGAGTTTGTAAACTGGATGCTGGCGGAGGGAAAAAAATTTATTTTTTTGACCAACAGCCCCGAACGCACGCCCCATGAATTGTCGATGAAGCTTGCGCGGATGGGCTTGGAAATTCCCGCCGTGCATTTTTACACGAGCGCGATGGCAACGGCGGAGTTTTTGAGCGCGCAAAAGCCAGGCTGTACCGCATACGTGATCGGGGAGGCGGCTTTGACGAAAGCCATGTATGATAAGAAAATTTACATGAACGACGTAAATCCTGATTACGTGGTGCTTGGGGAAACGCGCACGTATAACTTTGAAAAGCTGGAAAAGGCAATCGAGCTGGTGCGCGGCGGTGCGAAGTTAATCGGCGCGAACCCTGACACTATCGGCGTGACGGAAACGGGGGTTATGCCTGCGACCGGCTCGTTGATTGCGCCGATTGAAATTGCGACGGGCAAGAAGGCGTATTTTGTGGGGAAACCCAACCCTTTGATGCTACGCAACGGGTTGACGATGCTTGACTGTCACAGTGCGGACGTTGCCTTTATCGGGGATAGAATGGATACCGATATTATTGCAGGGATCGAATCGAATATTGATACCGTTTTGGTGCTCAGCGGTGTCACCAAGGAAGAGGATTTGGCGAGATTTCCTTACCAGCCGAAGTATGTATTTAACGGCGTGGGGGATATTTTGCGTTAAGAGAGGTAAAAGGATAAAGAAAGCCCCCGAAATCGTACGTTCGGGGGTTTTTATTATACAGTTGAATGGCTTTTCAATCCTTATAGATAGAGAAAAAGCCGTTTTTTAAAGGGTTGAATTATTCGTTATCTGGTTTGTCTTCTTCGTTTTCGTTCTGCATTTGTACGGGAACGTTTTTGAATTTTTCATTGTTGATTTTCCCAACGATACCGAAAATAACAGCCGTTAATACAAGGAATACAAAGCCTGCGGTAGTGCTAACCGACATCATGATCAAGGAGAACAAAATAGCACAAATCAAAGCCGTATAGAAAGAGGACTTGAAGGAGTTGCGCTTGGGCTGAATATCAGGAATGATATCGTTTTCTTTTGCAAGGGATGTGTCCATTGCTTCTGTGGAGGCGTTGATCTTGATTGAACGATCGATTTCTTCCTGTTTGCCACGGCCATTCTTGATTAAGTAACGCTTCAAAGCCTGAT
>JAZKZY010000127.1:0-6508 GCA_045612895.1 Candidatus Scatosoma sp.
CCGCTTCCGTCAAATCCGCAGTCGGGATTTTTTCCAACGCATGTTTGACAACGCCAGGGCCGGAAACGCCGACGTTGACAACAACGTCCGCTTCGCCTACACCGTGGAATGCCCCTGCCATAAAGGGGTTGTCCTCTACCGCATTACAAAAAGCAACCAACTTCGCTGCGCCGATACCGTCTTGGTCTTTGGTCAAAAATGCCGCTTCTTTAAACACTTCGCCCAACATTTTTACCGCTTCCATATTGATACCCGATTTTGTCGAGCCCACGTTGACGGACGAACAAAGACGTTTGGTCGTTGCCAAAACTTCGGGGATTGTACGGATAAAAATCCGTTCGTAATCCGCCGTCGATTTATGCACCAACGCGGAATAACCGCCGAGGAAGTCAATCCCCAAGGTTTCCGCCGCTCTATCGAGCGCTTGCCCGATGAGGGGGGATTTTTCAGGAAATGCCGCCGTCAAAAGGGATACGGGGGTAACGGACACACGCTTGTTGACGATGGGAATACCATATTCACCCGACAAGTCGCTTGCCGTTTTTACGATGTTTTCCGCTTTTTTGCAAACAAGATCGTACACCTTTTGCGCCGTTTCTTCCGCAGTATCACGGATACAGGTCAAAAGGGAAATCCCCATCGTAATGGTACGGATATCCAAATGTTCCTTTTCCACCATCGCAATGGTTTCTAAAACGTCTTTATGGCTAAACATATCGTTCTCCGTCTTTCGTTTACTACTTAGATGCTGTGCATCGCGTTAAAAATATCTTCGTGCTGCAAATAAATCGCCATGCCGATTTTCTTACCCATTTCCGCGCATTCAGCCGCTAATACGGACAGTTCTTGCTTGGCTTGGGTCAAATCCACAACCATGATCATCGCAAAATATTCCCCCATAATGGTTTGGGAAATATCTTGGATATTGACACCTTTTTCCGCCAAAAATGCACTTACCTTAGCAATAATACCTTTGTCGTCTTTGCCCGTTACGGTTACAACTGCTCTCATAATGTGTCTCCTTTTGTATCCTCGGTTTGTTGGGTTGTCTCTTCCGTCTCTTCCGTTTCGGGGACGAAATCCTCTTCCTCGTCCTCGTCTTCGTCCACTACTTCAAATTCCAAAGCGTGCTTTTCCAAAATTTTATACTGAATAACGATATTGCTTTGTACGATATATTGCACGTAGTCGCCGCTTTCAAAAGGGGGCAACGGTTTTTCATTGTCCCAGTACGCCTCGCGGTCCAACCATTCCTGCTTTTTCTTACTCCACGTTTCAAAAATACAACCCGTTACGTCGATGTTGTCCTTTTGCAAAAGCTTTTTCTCAAAGGTGTAGAAGTAATTTTTTTCTTCCCCTTTCAAGCCCTCCGAAAGGTATCTCATCATCTTGAAATAACGACGGACACGGCTGCCCTTGATTGCAAGGTAAGGGAATGCAAACACCATATAGATAGCGCTCGCGATAAACACGCACGCCTTGGGTAAGGCCTGCATAGGGTCTTCATACGGCAGGGAAATGAAATATACCAGCCAAGCCACACAAAAGGCAAGGTAAGCAATGGTCACCGCCCAAAACACGCCGAAAATTGTTCTTTTTTGCTTATAAACCGCCAAAAAATCGGCGTCGCAATATACAGAGGTCATATCCTCTCACTCCTTTTGTAAAACCATACCGCACGGAAAAATGCGGTATGGCGAATACTTTTCCTAATATTATTTGTTGTACACGAAGAGTACGCCGAGCGTCCCCTTACCACAATGGCTGGTAATGATAGAACCTGCCACCGTTTCGATAATTTCGTCAAATTCGAAGGTTTCTTTTACTTTTGCAATCGCCGCTTCTACCAACTCACGATCCGCGGAGGAATGGGTGATGAAGCAACGGCTCTTGTCGTAGTTGGGATACAATTCTTTCAAATCGTCAATGTACTGCTTAATCAAGAAGCTCATTTTACCCTTATATTTCTTACCGGGTACAAGCTGACCGTCGTCCATCAAAATTTGAGGGTGGATTTTGAACATACCAGCCACTACTTTTACCATACCGGAAACGCGGCCGCCTTTATGCAAGTAGTCAAGGTTGTCGGGAACGAACGAAGTGTTGATGTGGGTACGGAGTTCTTCCAACTCTGCCACGATTTCTTCAGGAGATTTCCCTTCGTCACGCAAATCGCATGCTTTCAATACAAGCAAGCCCTGACCGGTGGAAAGCGCTTTACTGTCTACCACGAATACTTTACCGTTGAAGCTTTCGCCTGCATTCTTTGCAAAGTTGTGCGAGCCAGAGCTCTTGGAAGAGATGTTGATATGGATCAATGCATCATAACCCTCTAATTCTTTCGCGAAGAATTCTTCATATTCCCCGATGCTGGGAGCGGCGGTCTTGGGCAACGTACCCGTTTCTGCAACGAAAGCAAAAATCTTTTCAGGGGTAATGTCTACCCCGTCACGAAAAGCATCGTTGCCAAGGTTTACCTGCAAAGGCATAATGCCGATATTTCTTTCTTCCACCAAGTGATTGAGGTCGCAAGTGCTGTCTGATGTAATACGGATTTTCATAATGTTTTACTCCTTTTTTTTAACGAAATTATTTATTATTGAAAGAATATTTTTTCTAATGTTTCACTATATTTGATTGCCCATTCGGGAACAACGCCATACACGTCGGTTGCTTTGTAAAGCTTGCCTTTTAAGTGTGAACCGCCCCATTCCTTGTAACGGCTGTCACAGCTATTGTTTCGATTGTCGCCAAGAAAGAAAATTTCCCCTTCGCCCACCTCGTATTCTTGGTCTTGGAAGTCGTAAACGTTAGGGTTACTGTAATAGGCGTACGGTTCGTCTAAGGGTACGTATTCGCTTGTACCTGCGTAGCAAATGGAAATTTGCCCGTCCGTGCATTTTACCTTATCCCCCTCGATTGCGATGAGGCGTTTGATGAGGAAACCGCCTTCGATGCCGTCACATTCTTCATAATCGCCTACGTCCACGACGATGACGTCACCACGTTCTATCCCCTCGCCGTCCTCAACGTAGCGCATCAAAAGTTTTTCCCCGTCTACCAACGTTTTGTACATGGACGAACCATCCACCACGACACCGCCGTAGTTGTTTGTCCACCAAAAACGGAAAAAGAGCGCGAGAAAAAGCATAAGCGCCAGGACGATATATAACCAGTACCCCTCTTCACGCTCTTTGCCGAGCGGGGCTTGGCGTAATTCGCTGTATTTCAAACTTTCTTTCATACTTTCCCTAATATTTTTTGATTTATTAAATTTCACTCCGAATCAGTACGAAGTCGTAAATTCGTCGTTTTTTGAGATAGCCTCGTATATCACTTCGATACAGTACGAAGCCGTAAATTCGTAGATACGAGCAGTTCAAGGCGGCGCGAGGGAGCTTACAAGTAGTAAGTGAGCGAGCACCAACGCCGAAATGCGAAGTATATCCGAATTTACCTCACAGCCAAAGAATGTTGGTGACGGCAAATTCCTGTTCCTCTCCCGCGCAATTAAACACCAGCGCGCTGCCCACACAGAAATTCGGTAAGGACCTGCCCCCCTTTTCACCTTTGAAATCGGCGGCGCGTAAAATGATACGTTTCCACTTTCCGCCGCCCTTTACGGGTACTTCGCAAACGTAGCATTCGTCCTCCGTATTCAGCTCTGCGGTTTCTATGGAAATGCGTAAGGTTTGCGTTTCTTTGCTATATGCGTCAAATTCCAACAACGCATTTTCTTCGGGTACGTAGTGCGGCGAACTGATTTTGTAGGTACGAATCCCCCCCACCGAATAAGCCCCGGCAATATTGCCATAACCCAACGATTTTTTAGGTACTGCATCACTTTCAAGGAAAATTCCGCCGATGGAATAATCTTTATATTCCGCCACGCTGAAGCAATCCATCTCTTTGCCCGAGAACAAATGACGCCCCTTGACCGCATTGCGGTTGACGTTTTCACGTTTTTTCGACGCCACCCTCGACATCACACGGAAACCGTTGATGTATTTCGCATACGCATATACAAACACAGCCGTCGCCCCTGCAAAGGGTTTGACCGTATAGTTAAATCTACCGTTTTTCACCATTCGGCCGGGGATTTTATGGATACAACGCCATTCACGGTAAGTCGAACGGGTCGTTACCTCCGCCTCGGCATAGCAAATGCCTGCCTCTTCCAACAAGCCCTCGCGGTCGCCCTCCACCTGAATTTCCAGCTCGTCTCCAACCTCTTTCAAGGTAACGTTCAAGGTGTCGGGAAGATAAATTTCTCTCCCCTTCAAATTCTTTTCCAAGAACAAATCCATATCCACCAACGCATTTGGACCGATACATGCCCCGCTGTCCGGCGAATACACCAACGCATTGCCGTCCTTGTTGCCGATACGGATATAGGTATCGTAGGCGCGGTCGCAATCAAACCCGCTGTCACGCAACGCACAAAGCATCAAGACAGGGCATTTCACGTAAGGCGCGTACGCTTGCGCTTCCACCGCCGCAATATAGCGGTGTTGATCGTTGGTTAAGTTGTACGCGCCCTGCGTTTGCGAGCCAAACTTGGACACGTCCAAGAACGAATGCCAGCCAGCCGCATTGATCGGCACGCCGCATTTTACGTCAGGGGAAAGCATGGTTTGCCAAGCAATATCGCCACCTTTCTTGATACCGACAACGCCGATGTTGCTGATGTCCGCACGGTTTTTAAGGTATTTTACCGAGGTCAAGGCAACGTGCGTCCATTCAAACCACACCGTCTTATCCGCCTCAATCCCGTTTAACGCATACAAGCCCTGGGCTTGTTCATAATTACCGTAAGCCAACGACGCAGGATAAATGGTACGCATCACGCCGCCCTCGTCCGATTTCATCTTGCCTGTATAATCGGGCATCAAGACCGCGTATCCCTTATCAATGAAGTAGTCCATTAACTCCTCATCGCAGGGCTTTCCTACATCGGGTAAGAGTAAGATACAAGGATACACCCCTTCCCCTGCAGGTTTTCCAAAGCGCGCGTAAATACGGACGCTGCCATCTTCCACCGCATGTCCCGAGTAGGTGACGTGGGCGTAGAATCTACCGTCCTTCACTTCTTCACCCCACGCGCTTTCACGCAAGGGGGCTTTTAAGTTGTACTTTTTCCATAAGGATACCGCACTAACAATCATTTCTTCTCTTTTACCTGCCATTTTTTCGGCCAAGGAAATTTTTTCATTTTACTTTTTTCGAGTTTTTCAAAAAAACAATTCAAAACACCTTGCTTTTGCCGATGAAAAAAGGTATAATATATCGTACTCACGCCCAGTAAGGGCAAAATTCTACCTATTCTATTGTATTATACACTATTTCTTTTAAGAAAGCAAGGAACTTTTGAATAAAAGCGGAAATTTTCGAGGAAAAACTTATGGCATTTTGCACTTTTTCTAAAGATTTAGACAATGGTTATACCATTGTCGACAACAAATTCATCACGAAATACCTCCCCGAAGCGGACGGTTTTGCCGTAAAAGTATATCTTTACGGTCTTTATTTGTGCGAAAACCGTGAAACGGAGTTCGGTCTTTCCTCTATGGCAGAAGTATTGAAAACCACCGAAGAGAACATCCGTCAGGCGTTTGCTTTCTGGGAAGATTACGACCTTGTGGAAATCCTTGCCAAGGAGCCGTTCACCGTTCAGTACCTGCCCGTGCGCACCGCTGTCGGTCGTCCGAAGAAGATCCGCTATGAGCAGTACGCCGATTTCAACAAGGAATTGCAACGCAAACTGCAAAAGGTGGGCAAGTTCGTTTCCGCAAACGATTACGTTAAATATATGCACTTCTTGGAGGAAAATACTCTGCAACCGCAGGCGCTCCTCTTGATTGTGGAATACTGCATCAACAAGCAGGGCGAAAGCATCTCCCCCTCGTACATCTTCAATAAGGCGAAAAAATTGATCCGCGCAGGGCTTACCACCTACGAACAGGTGGAAAAGGAATTATCGAATTACAACGCGCACGAAAGCGATTTGCTCGCCATACTTACGGCTCTCGGCAGTTTCCAACGCACCCCCGACGAAAACGATTACACTTTGTACGCAAAATGGACGGAAACCCTTGGCTTTACCAAGGACGGTGTGTTGACGGCGGCAAAGAAAACCAAGTATCATACCCTTGACAACCTCGATATTCTCTTAACCGAACTGGCTGAAAAAGGAAAAATCGACGCCGCTGAAATTGAACAATACATGGCGGAACGCGATTTCCTTGAAAAATTAACCAAGCGTATCATTCATAAGCTGGGCGTGAAGGTGCAAAACCCTGCCCCCTACGTGGATGAATACGTGGAAAAATGGTTTACTTATGGCTTTGAGGAAAGCTCCTTGCTCGACATTGCCCTCCTTTGCATGAGAACGGAGCGCGGAGATTTCAACGCGATGCACGATTTGGTACAAAAGCTGTTTACGGACGGCATTGTGTCCAAGGATGCGGTGAAGGCCTTTTTGAAGGAAAAGAACAACGATTTGAAGCTG
>JAZKZY010000128.1:0-7472 GCA_045612895.1 Candidatus Scatosoma sp.
CATCTTCAAGCTCTTCCGAGGTGTTGTCACTGATAAGGCTATCCAAGCAGCTGTCGAGCTTTTCTTCTTCCTTTTCAATGCTGTTAATACCCGATACAAGATCGCTAAAATTACTATCACCTAATATCCTTTGTAATAAGGCAACCTCACACCCGCCAAAAGCAAACGTTGCGGCGAGCGCAGTAATCATACCAAGCATTTTTTTCTTCATAACGGTCTCCGTTAAAATGTTATACATTTTATATTATAGCACACCAAAATGGAAATAGCAATAGTTACACAAAAAAAACAGCCCTAATTTTTACATTTTGGCTGTCTTTCACAATATTATTCTATTTTAAGTCTAAAAAAAGGACTATTTTAACAAAATCCCCCTACCATGTCCGCGTTCACGGACTAAAAATCCAGCTAAAAGGACTTTGTTTAGCCGCCGCTTTTATAGAGCAACAGCTATTTTTACGTTATGGAGAGCAACGCTACGGCAACGGTGCCGACAAGCACGCCTACCCATTGCCACCACGCCAGCTTTTCTTTGAACAGCACCACCGTCCCCAACGATGTCAATGCCAAACAACCAACCGCCAAGGTGGGATATACCAGGTTAGAGGACAAACGGGTTGCCAACAAAACGACAAACAAATTGCCCAAGGCACTACTTGTACCTGCGCCCACAGGATACCACCACGTCGTTTTTACCATCTTCCGCACGTTCGGTTTCTCGGTAAGGAAAAAATACGCCAAACAAATCAGCGCCGCAACCAGCAAGCCAAAGAACATCAGCATGGCGCCATGCGCACCGTCAAAGGCAATTTGCTGCGACTTTTGAACGATAGAGCTGCTCGCAGTTACAACGAACATTATGGAAGAATATATAATCCATTTTAAGGTAATTTTCTTGTCCGACTTTTCGCCCGAATACAAGCTAAGCACCAAAGATAAAACCACCAACGTAAGCCCCGTCAAAACGAAAGGCGCGTTTTTTGCACTCCAACTCCCCCAAAATGCAAAGCCCCAAACGGTAGTACCGATCAAGGAAAGCTGTTGTAAAAGGGTCGTCAATAAGGTAGGACCTTCCGCCAAAGATTTGATGGTAGTGATAGAAATCCCTGCGTAGCAAACGCCGAAGATGAGCGAATACACCAAAACCCTTGCGTCAAAGCTAAAATCGAAAAGGTAAATAATGCCCCACGTGACACAGCCCGCGCAGCACAGCAGGACGTTGTAGAGCGGAACGGCGTTCTTTTCTTTACCCATTTCCGTCCTATTAAACCCTGCGCCGAAAATATTCAAAATGGACATCAGCACGACTGCGCTGACCAAATATAAATACGGCATACCTTACTCCTTTATAACAAAAACTATTATACTTATTTTTTCATCATAAAGCAAGCAAAATAAAACAAATTACAACATTATTTTCAGCAAGGGATAAAAAATGTAATTCTTGTAAAAATCCCCTTTGCTGACAAATAAAAACGCAGGGATTTCCTGCGTTTTTATTGTATGTAGAATTTACAATTACATCATTTGATTGATTTCTCTTTTAATAGATTCCGCATCTTTCACATCACGGAAAGTAACGTTATTGTGATTTGCGCCTTGGAAGGTCACGGTACCATAATTAAAAATTCTTCCCCAGAAGGTGTAATCTACCGTAATATTTTCCAGTTTAACCAAGGACAATTCATCCGTATGCGTGGACAACCAACCGTATTTTTCCATAACGCGTTTGTCCGTAATCAAAAATTCCGTCGTCTTATATTTAATCGTTGCGGAAATCGCTTGAATGGTCGGAATTAAAAGCAACCAGCACCCTAAAATCCCCCAAATCCAACGGCACACCAACTTTGCAGTACTCTTAACTGGTACAATCTTTACCACTTCATTATTGCCAACAACATTATTTTCTAAATAGCCCATACTTTCCTCCAAAGCAAATTTATTAGTTATATTATAGTATAGAATTTTCTATATGTCAAGCATTTATATAGAATTTTCTATATAATGGTGATATGGAAAATGAATTTTGCGAAATTTTAAAGGATTTTTTATCCGAACACAACTTAACGCAGGTGGCTTTTGCGGATATGATAGGCGTAAAACAAAGTCAGGTAAGCGAATGGCTGAAAGGAAAAGCAAAACCAGGCTATGATACCTTAAAAAGTATGACGCTCGCTTTTAACATATCCGCTGACTACTTTTTGGGGATAAAAGAATATTGACGTACAAAAAGCGCAGGAAAAATCCTGCGCTTTTGTTGATATACTAATTATTTCCCAATTTTTTGGTTTACTTCTTCAAAAATCACGTCAAGTTCCCTATTACACCAAACCCCAGAGAATCCCATTTGTAAAGTCAACGTTGTAAATTCGGGCTGAGGATTAATCAACTGAATTGTAACGTCAACCGAAGTATAAACGTTGGGCGAGTTGCCATGCTTTTCATATTCAATGTAGTCAATATTACGATAGGAAATTCTAAATTCACGGAGAACAACCAACTCCTTACGGAAAAGGCCCTGCTTTTTCGTTTGCTGATACGCTACATAGTTATCCTTAAAAATCAAGCGATAATCGTTAAGTGTGTTGCTAATAATGTGTTCCATAAGAAACCTCCAAAGTAAATTTCATAATTATATTATACGGAACATTTTGTTCCAAGTCAAGTATTTTGGAACAATTTGTTCTAAAATAATAGTATGAGGAATACATTTGCCGAACAATTAAATGCATTGAGGGCTGAAAGTAACCTTTCCCGCGCACAACTCGCGGAAAAACTAAACGTTTCCGTTCGACTGATTTCTTACTGGGAAAATGGACAGCGAGAATGTGATTTTGATATGTTGATAACCATTGCAGATATGTTTTCCGTCAGCATTGATTACCTATTAGGCAGAAAGGAATATTAACATACAAAAAACGCAGGGAATTTCCCCTGCGTTTTTATTGTATTTTGACAACTTTTCGGCATTTTTCCCCATACCCCTTGACAAATATATAGCAATATGGTAAACTAACTTTACAATATTTTTTGGGAGGTTTGTCATGTTTGACAATATTGGAGGAAAAATTAAAACTCTTGCAACCGTTGTTACCATTATCGGGATCGTTGCTTCCGTTATCGCTGGGCTCTACTTTATGATTGAAGAAGAGTTCGGATTGGGGCTTGTTATTATTATCGTTGGCGCCCTTTCCTCTTGGATCGGATCTTTCCTTTTGTATGGTTACGGTGAATTGATTGAAAAAACGGCTGAAATCGCACAAAATACTCGTCGTTCCGGCATCGCTACCACTAGCGCTTCCGTGCCTATGTCGATTCCCCCTAGAACAAACACAACAACGAGCCAAACGAAGAAAAAAACTTGTCCTTCCTGTTTGCGTGAAGTAAGCCCTTACGATTCCGCATGTAGATTCTGTGGACAAAAATTAAACTAAACCGCATAATACATAAAAAAGCACAGGTTTTCCTGTGCTTTTTCTATTGCTCTTTTTACAACGTTTCTTTCCAGTATTTGATCATCTTCGCAACGCCACGGACTTTGTCGGTGTTGATTGTCAAATCCTCATTATAGGTCGGACAAATCCAACCGCCTTCCTCAAACTCGTTCCACGCAAACATCATGATATGGCCAAAGAAGGTATCGCGTAAAGAAGGGGTATTTTTAATCTTATCCGCAAACAACACGGCCCCCTCCATAAGGTCCTTTTCCGTAGGTTGCGCCGCATAAGGAGCATTCGGGTAAGTCGTCCAAGGGGAAGGAATATCCACCCTCGGCATCGGATCCCAACCAACAGGGTACAAGGGTACGGTTTTGTCAATGTTTTTCGCGTCAATCAGTTCGTTATTACGCGCATCCGCACGCCAAATATTTTCTTCCATACCGTATTCCACCAACTCCATATGCGTGACAACGCCGTCTTTACCGCAGGAATAGCTGGAAAGACCATCCACCAAATCATATCTCGTATGCATGGGGAGTTTTCCGCCAAACATTGCGATGAATAAAGGTTTTGCGCCCCCTACCTTTTCCACTGCTTTCAAAACCCCTTCGATTTCCACGGGATCAATACGCCAGAAAAGATATACAATCGGACGGCCGTTCACCTTTTCATAGAATGGCTGTTTTAATAACTCGGCAAGCTCTAAATAATCGGGTTCCATAAAGGGATGCTTGCCCATAATCGCCGCAAAACCGATTTTATCTTTCAGCTTACTGCTCAAATACATTTTATAGGCATACCTGAGCTCGTGTACCTTATGCGAGCAATCAGCCGACGAGGTAGGCATGTGCGCTTTCGAGCCATTTTCAGGATAGAAAACGTAGGCAAAATAATCAATCCCCGCCTCAATCGCATACTCAAATTCTCTATCAAATTCCTCCTGCGTTCTCCAGTGGTAATCAATTTTATCCTCCCCTAAAATATCCGCATAATACGGGGTTGCGGTTCTGAATTTTCTCGGAGAAAGCGTTCTTGTTTGGTAGTACCCCCACCAAGTACTTGACGGCAACGAACAATCCCACTGCACCACGCCGACACGGATATTTTTCTTTTCAGCACAAGACTTTTCCCCTTTCTTTTTGAACATCATAATAGACTCCTTTTTCAATATATCTATGCAAATAATACCGATAATGGACGAGGTTATGGTAATGATTTCATTCGCCAGCCCTATCCAAGCGACTTCGCTAATATCATAGGCCCCCATACATAACGCAATGGGAATTGCCAGCCCCCTTGAAAGGGGCGGAATGGAAAAATAGAATCCAAACACCGAAAGAATGGAAGCCAACGCCGGAAGAATGGAGAATGCCGATTTCCACGTCAAAATGGAACAAACGATAGAAGTGCAGGCAAAAATACCCAAACAGCTTACCCCAAGCTTGCTTTTTCTATTGACTGTAATAAAGGTAGTTTCGCGTATGATACCGATACACGCCACGCAAAAGCCTGGATACATCTTCAAGAAAAGATAATACATTGCCCATGCGAAATTCGATATCAACTTAAACAATAAGATACTTTTTCTCGTCGTTTGTTGATAAAGTATCATATTTAATATAATACCTATTACCCCGATGATATACGCGGTTGTTTCCATAAATTCTATCCTATCTACGTTTGCAATCATTATAACATATCGATCAGCGTTTTTCAAGTGTTTGAATGAAAATATATGGCTAAAAATATATATATTTTTACAATGGCATGCAATAGCCATTGCGATTGACCCATGCGGGTCGCCATACAACAAAAAAGGAGAGCGGATGCCCTCCTTTTGTTTGTGAAGTTTAAGTAAGCTAAATCGAAGCTGTTTGCAGGTTTATCCAACCCAAGTCTTCAATCACTTCGTTGTCCTCGCCCAATGTGTCCACGACACGGACAACGCAAAAATCAAAAAATATATAACGTTATATCCCAAAAATTCGCATCAACTCTTCCTTCATTAGTGTTCTTCTTTTATCAAAAAATACGTCAAAATCTTTTAATTCCAATGATACACCCAACGGATGATACTTAAATTCGTTTCCTTTTATTGCTATCCATTCTTTCAAAGGCTTTTCATTTTTACTTTCATTTTCTGCGCCTTCTAAAAATCGCAAATTCGGCAACAAATTACGTTTCTTCTGCCATTCAAGAACTTTATCCGCCGATAAATTTAATGAAGCTATATTCTTATTATCAAACCCAACGTATGGATGACAATGGTCTTGATGAAAAGAAATTTGGTTTAATTTAAGATTTGGATACAGGAGTGATAATAAAACATAGGTACTTTGCCCTTTTTCATAGGTGTCCAACCAATAATCAATATCCGACTCGGTAACAATAAAGGTTCTCCCACCTGTTAAGGTAATATTTTTAAACAAGTCCAATGAGAACGGCGTACGTTTACACTTTATATCTTTTAAAGCGTTTCTTGTAGAATTAAGGGCATCGTTACTAGCAACACCAAACAACCGTTTGACCAAAGAAATTGATAAAAACTTTCTTACTTCTTCCTTGGATTCTTTATCTTTTATGATACCGCCTTTATAAAAATAATAAGCGATAGGCATTGTTGCGTTATAAGACGTTAAGTACTCATCACACATACCGATGCTTGCCAACATGGTGGACATATCATCTAATGCCGTTGCAATTTTATCCCAGTTATTATGTATTTCGTCTATGGTTGACTTTGTCAATGAGTTAATTTTTAAATTCGTATTTGCGCCTACCAACACTAGACATAATCTCATCAAATAATCTCGTGAAAAATTAAACCCATCACCCTTGCTATTCATAGTTGCAAGTATATTTTCAACATTATCTTTACCCTCTTTCCAGCCATCAATTAAAGTTGAAAATATTAAATCCGATTTTGATAATTTACGCCCCATAGAATTTACCTTAACAAAGATATCCAAAGCACTCATATCTTCATACTTATTAGCAGACGACATTTTACATTCTCCTTTATCAATATAACATTATTATAGCACCTTTAAAACAAGAAATCGAGTATTGATATTCATATTTTGACATGGTACGCCTTGCTTTGAGTTTTATAGAACTATTATACCTCATTTAATGCGACAAAATTGTCCCATTAAACATTTTTTTCTAAAAATCCCCGCCTTTTCCTTTATATTAGCGGGATAATAGTGACCCGTACGGGGGCTTGCCGTTTCCCACCTTCGGTGTGAGCCTCGGCAAAGAAAAATACTCGCGTATAGACGCTCGCATTTTTCCGAACCCGATGGGTTCGTCGTATTTCCCGTACGCGGTCACCATACAGCAAAAAAGCACAGGACTGATTCCTGTGCTTTTTGCTGGTGACCCGTACGGGACTCGAACCCATGTTACCACCGTGAAAGGGTGGTGTCTTAACCGCTTGACCAACGGGCCATCTATTTATAAAACGGAATTTTCGTTTCTTGGCTTTTTGGTGACCCGTACGGGACTCGAACCCATGTTACCACCGTGAAAGGGTGGTGTCTTAACCGCTTGACCAACGGGCCATATATAAAACGAAAATTCCGTATTGTAATCATGGTAGCGGCGATGAGATTCGAACTTATGACCTATCGGGTATGAACCGATCGCTCTAACCAACTAAGCTACGCCGCCATCTGGTTGCGGGGGCAGGATTCGAACTTGCGACCTCCGGGTTATGAGCCCGGCGAGCTACCTAGCTGCTCCACCCCGCGATATACGCGTCGTTTCAAACGGCGTTTTTCGTGCGCCATTCAAAACAGCTTTATAATAATACTAATAAGATTTGTATTTGTCAACTGTTTTTTCTTAATTTTTTCAAAAAAATATAAAAAAATTTTTCAACCCACTTTTACCATGAAAAAAAGCGGAAACTTCTCCTTGTTTCCGCCTACTGATTATTCTGATTTTCTATTCAAGTTAAGCGGCGGGCGAATAACCCCCTCGCCTTGATTGCCCGATATGTCACGCAAGGATGCGAGATATGCGGTGTAT
>JAZKZY010000129.1:0-15050 GCA_045612895.1 Candidatus Scatosoma sp.
TTAAGTCGGTAAGTCGGTCGAAAAAAATCGACGACACCAAAACCTAAGCGCCGCAGGCGCGCTCGCAAAAGTCAAGGTGTCGTCTTATGCTCGTATTTAGTAGAGGGCATGATAAGCAAGAGGGAGGAAAAATTAGTCTTCGAATTTATCTTGAATAGGGGAGATTCCTAAAATCGTTTTATATTGCCGAAAGAAAGTGGCATAGCTCTCATAAGAGCACCGCTCCGCTGCTTTGAGGGCGGGAACGCCTTCTGAAATCAAAGTTTGTGCGTGTAAAATTTTCTTTTTATTGATATATCGTTTGCAGGAAATTTGCATTTTTTCGACGAACGCTCGGTCGACGGAGGACTTGCTGATGAAAAAATGATCGGCAAGAATTTGTGCGTTTAAAGGCTCTTCAATATGCTCGTTAATAAAATCAAGCATATCATCCATACGAGTATGGGGCTGATGAAAATTTTCCTCTGCTTTTGGCAGATATTGCAAATTCATTAAAATGGAGTGCAGAGTCAGCTCTTTTAATTGCTCAAAGTCTTCGACGGAGTATATTGATTCGCATGCTTTTAACGTAGCAAACGCATTGGCGATTAGGCTATCGTTTTCAATGTGGTAGACAGGAGTGGTGTTTTTCAAGGTTTCAATTTCTTTTGCAGACAAAACACGACGCTGAAAACTAAAAACGTGCCGTGCGTAGGGCATAGAAGAAAGTACGCACAATTTGTGATATTGTGCGGGGTGTATAATCAGCAGGTCGTTTTTGCGCAAAGGAAATACTTTGTTGTCGATATTAAAGTTGGCGTTTCCGCTTTGAAAAAACAACAGTTCGTATTCGTTGTGAAAGTGACAGAAAAAGCCGTTGGATAGGGGTGTTTTTTCGTACTGATAATCGTAACGGAATAGTTCGTCGTGTTGTGAAAGTATGCCTTTCATATCAAAATGCTCCTTGCAAAGTCTGTAAACACAGTATAACACAAAAAGAATAAAAATGCAATATATTTAATAAAAATTATCAAAACATTTTATTTTTATCAACTGCGAGTGAAATGAAGTATTTGAGTAAGAAAAAAGAAAAAAAGCTTTGTGGAATTACTATATAATAGTAATTATAAAAGCACCGTAAAATCCACCCAAAAACAAGGAATTTTTCATGATTTTAAGTCAAAATGAAGAAAAATGCAATAAAAATGGAAGATTTTTGCTATTTACTTCTTATTTTTCTTATGATAAAATAAAAAAGAGAAAATCTAAATAGGGATTTTTTTGAAAGCCGCGCGGCTTTCTTGGTTGACTGCCAACCAAGAAAAAACAACTATCTGACAAAAAGGATTGTGCGCGGAAGCTCAAAGTAAGAAATTTTATAGTAATAAGGAGAAAAACTATGAAGAAAATGGCAAAATTAGGCGGATTGCTTTTAGCAGGTGTAATGTCGATGAGCATTGTTGGTTGTGGCGGCGGTGGCGGCAGAGGCAACAGCAACACGAACAAAAAAGTGACGACGATTGAATTCTGCAACTTCCTTGGCTGTTCTGGCGACTCTTGGATTAAGCAGGCAGCTGCACGTTTTTCCGACATTAAAAAGAACGAATCTTATGAGGAAGGCAAGACGGGCGTAGAAATTAAGGTGACGCAAGAAAAGCAGATTCCTTACGACAGTGTAGATCAATCGGGTTACGATATTTTTGTTGGAGAAAATAAAGTAGACGCATATTCGATGTCGAAAAAGCACTTCCTTTTGAATTTGAACGACGTTGTAGAACCTATGGAGGATCAAATCTCCGATAGCGTATTGGAGGGGTTAAAGGGCTTTGACGGCAACTATTATAGTTTGCCTCATTATAGCTGGTATACGGGTATTTCGTATGACATTGGGTATTTTGAGGAAGAAAACCTTTATTTTGCAGCCCCCGATTCTCCCACGTCGAGAGCGGTTTCTAACGAATTCGGCTCTGCGAGTTTCGTCAACGGCTTAACTTCTGTAAAATCCTGCGGTCCCGACGGCGAAAGCGGGAACTACGATGATGGCTTGCCTTCTTCCTTGCAAGAATTTTTAATCCTTTGCGAAGAGATCAATACGCAAGCAGGTCGTACGCCGTTTGAAATGGCAGGCGGTTGTATCGACTATGCATTCTTCCTTGCGGATGGTTTGTGGGCTGCTTTAGCTGGTCCTACGCAAATCAAAACGATTTACAGCTTGGATTCCGAAGGGGAACTTGTGGATCTTGTTGAATTAGACGCTGAAGGGAACATCGTGTATACGAGCGAAGTGTATTATACGCTCAGCAACGGCGAGAAGATTATGAAGCCTTCCGTTGTACAAGCGCCCATCACGGAAGAGACGGGTTATCGTATCTACGATATGGAATCCAGATATTATTCGCTTGCGTTCTTGAAGATTGCATTGGATAAGGGTTGGTTCCATGAAGATTTCAACAACGGCGGTATCTCCAACATTAAGGCGCAAGAAAACTTCTTGACGCAACAAAAGACGGCAATGTTATATGATGCGTCCTACTGGTATTCGGAAACGCAAGCAACGGGTAACGTAGATAAATATACGGCATTGTATCCCGATGCAGGGGAACCCAAGGTAAGCTATATGCCTTTGCCCACGCAACTTAATGGTCAAGTAACCGAAGGCAACGGCGATAAACAAGCTTTGTTGGATATCGGCTCTTCGCAAATCTTCGTCAATAAGCGTGTGGAAAGCAACGCAGGTAAAAAACGTGCGATTATCGAATTTTTGCAATTCCTTTACAGCGCTGATGAGTTGGCTGCGTTTACCGAAACGACGGGGCTCGTTAGACCTATATCTTACGATTACGATGATGATGGGTTGTCTTTCTATAACAAAAAGTTGAATGAAATCGTTGCGGATTCTGAAGAAATTTATTTCTCGTCCAGCAGTGAGATTTTCAAGAACAACAAAGCAAACTTCTCGTTGACGTGGAGTGGTGCAATCAATACGGTTAAAGTTGGTACTACGACGGTTATGAGCGGTTATCTTGCTGCTATGAGAGATTACGGCGCAGACGTGGATACCACGTTCAACAGCACGAGAAAAACGGAAGCAGGTTGGCAGTCCTACTTAAATTATATTAAATAATTTACAATAAAGCTATGTAGTCGCCTGCGTGAGTAGGCGACTACAAAACGAGTTATCGGAGGTTCGGTTTATGAGGCAAACCGCAACGAAAAAGAAAAACGGGTTGGGAATCAACAATAAAACGGAGAAATTGTTTTACGCTTTGTTTATTGCCATTCCCGTTATCCATTTTTTAGTCTTTTACGTCTATATCAATTTTAATTCTATACTGCTTGCCTTCCAAGAATATACGCTTGGAGAAGGGGGCTATGAAATTAGTTTTGTTAAGCTTGAAAATTTCAAAACGGCATGGCAACATAGTTTCGGTGCAGAAGGGTGGATTCGCATTAAAAATTCGCTCCTACTGTTTATTATTATGCTGTGCGTTGGTACACCACTCGCCATATCCTTTTCATATTATTTGTTTAAAAAAGCCTTTTTGAGCGGATGTTTTAAGGTTATCTTATTTATGCCACAGCTTTTATCGGGCGTAGTACTTGGTATTTTATTTAAACAGATTACGAGTACGGTGTACATAGACTTGTTTGGCGACGCTACTGTGACAGGGTTGCTAACGAACCCCGAAACAAAGTTTGGAGCGTTGCTCGCCTTTAACTTGATTATGTGTTTTGGCGTGAATGTGCTTACCTATACCAGTACGATGTCGGGGGTGAATGAATCCCTTATCGAATCGGCGCAACTTGACGGGGCAACGGCAATACAAGAGCTTTGGTATATCATTTTACCGATGATTTATCCAACGGTTACAACGTTATTTGTTGTTAGTTTTTCGCACTTGTTTACCGATCAGTTCCATTTATACACTTTGTTTGGTACGGCTGCAAACGAAGTGGGTAGCGTAGGGTATTATTTGTACGTGCAGGCGCAATCGTCTGCTTTGTCGGCATCGGAAGTCAGCGGTATCTATTTGAGTTATCCGATTCTTTCTGCAATGGGTTTGATTTTCACGGCAATCATTTTGCCTACTACGTTGATTATCAGACGGTTGCTTGAAAAATACGGGCCTAGTGCGGATTGAGGTGAAGTATGGAAAAGACGATTGAAAAGAAAAATTCAATTGGGAAATTGACTGCCAAAATCCTGTTTATCGTGCTTGGCGCATTGCTTGTCTTTTATACCTTCATTATTCTTGGTATGATTTTTTGGGGGTTGCTCACCTCCTTGAAAAGTGAAGCGGACTATTTGGGCGGTTTGGGCTATTTTGGCAATTCCAACGTTTTGGGTTTGCCGAGATTAGATAAAGGCATTGTGGGAAACAGCTCTGAATATTTTTTCAAATTAAAAAATTACAGTATTATTATGAGCAAGCTGCAAATCAGCAAAACGGTAACCTACTATCCTACGGGGGCGGTGGAAAAGATTTCGTATACGGTTGTCAATGATTTTCCTATGATGCTCGCGAATACGCTTATGTATACGATAGGGGGCGCGTTGATTTATGCGTTTATGCCTGCGTTGACGGCATATCTTTGCGCGAAATATGATTATAAATTGTCGCGCGCGCTTATTGTGGTTTATACGTTGATGATGTGTATGCCTGTTGTCGGGAGTTTGCCCACGGAGCTTACCTTCTTGCGTGCTACGGGTCTGTACGACAGTATTTTTGGAAACTATATCCAAAAAATGACGGGAAGCGGTATGTATTTCTTTGTGTATCTTGCATACTTTAAGGGGATGTCTAATACCTACCGTGAAGCGGCGGTTATTGACGGCGCAGGACCATTTAAGGTTATGGTGCAAATTTATTTCCCTCTGGCAATCAAAATGATTTCTACGGTATTCTTGATTCAATTCGTTAACCTTTGGAACGATTATCAAACACCGTTGATTTATTTACCTACGTGGCCTACGTTGGCGTATGCTGTGTTCTACGTTTCAACCCCCACACTATCTTTCGACCGAGATCTGTACTCGATACCTACGCAGATTTCTGCGCCGATGATGCTGGCAATTCCTATTATTTTAATCTTTATCGTTTTCAAAGATAAATTGATGGGCAATATTACCCTGGGTGGCATTAAAGAGTAATGAAAGGGAGTAAAATTATGAAAAAAAATAAGAAACAAACCTTTTTATCGTTGGTTTGCGGCGCGATAGCCCTGACGGCGGCGGTTTTCGGTGTTTCTGCGTTGAAAAAAGACGTGACGACGGCGGATGCGGCGACGTTGGTGTTCGAGGGCGGGCAATTTGCGCAAGAGTATGCGTATGGTCAATCGTTTGAATTGCCCGATTCCGTAAAAATTGAATACAACGGCAAAGAATACGATGCAAACAAAGGATATATTGTTTATCCCGATGGTTGCGCACATTCTGGAGCGGAAAGCTATTTACTTGACAAAGTCGGGCAATATGCAGTTGTATATCAAGCAGAAGTAGGCGGCAAAATCGTTGCTGCCCAACAAACATTTTCGGTTCGTGTAGGGATGTATGGATTAGACACCGATTCGTCCTTGGAATACGATACCCTGCGTGCGTTTAGTGTTTATGAAAACTTGACGGCGGAACAAAGAGCGGAAGGGTTGCGTATGGGCGACCTTGAAACGGATGTAAAAGGGTTAAACGTTTATCTTGCATCGGGCAATAGCTTTACCTATAATAAACCAATCAATATTTATGAAAACACGGTAAATTCCGTGGTGGAATTTAACTCCATCCAATTTGAGCCCGTAGTGAAGAGCTGGTCTATCCGCCTTACCGATTGCTACGATCCAAATACTTTTATGGAAGTATCCTTCTCGAAATTGGCCATTGACGAGACGTATGCACGTTTGAGTGCAAACGGGCTTGCTACAGTGGGGCTGCGTGAGTCGACAAATGGGGTTGGTGATGCGAACATCGATGGTAAAGTGTATAATAAAGACCGCAATGGTACGCCCGCAAAAGGCAACCGTTCCTTAGATTATACGCCTTCGTTGCCGCAGGACCGCTACAACAATATAACGATTCGCTTGGATACGACCGATCGCAAAGCGATTAAAGTATATCTTGATTGTATCAGCGCAAGGGGGGAAGAACCCGCTACCTATTTGGTTGGGCAGTTGAACAACGGGTTGGTATTCCCTTATGCGTTCGACGGATTTACCAACGGCGACGTTTATTTATCGTTGACCGCAAAGGATTTCAACGGGGTGCAGGTCGGTGAATTTGAAATCAACTCAATTATGGGCGTAAGCGGAGAAGACCTTATTCCCAAAGATTATAAAGACGAAATGCCACCTGAAATCATAATCGACGCTCCTGCAGGAGATATCAGTTTAATTGCGGGCGCACCCATCAAGGTACCTACGGCGAAGGCGATTGACGCAAGTGGCGTGCGCGGTAACGTGGATTATACCATTTGGTATGGTTATGGTACGGAAAGCAAGCGCATGATTCAAGTCAAGGATGGACAATTTACTCCGATTGCACTTGGTGAATACACCATTGAATATTACGCAACCGACGTCTGCGGAAATATAGCGACTAAACTTTTGAAGATGCACGCAATTAAAGAGGGTGAAGAGGCAATTAGCTTTACCTGTAATGAGATTGTTGATGTCGCTGCAGGTGAATTTGTAAACTTTGACGATTATACAATTGAAACGTTGACGGCGTTGCGTACATTTGAGGTAAAACTTACTTGCCCTAACGGCGAAGTGGTGGAAATTTCCAATCCTTCGGCAAGCTTCCGTTTGAGCAGTACGGGCGAATATGTTGTAACCTATACGTACGCAGATGCTTTCTATGAAGGTGAATACAGCTATTCGTTTGAAGCAAAGAATGCAGGAAATTACTCCTTTGACGGTGACCTTATTTTGCCGAAATATTTCATCAAAGGCGCAAGTTATACGCTTGAAAAGACCAAATTGTACCGTTATTCTGGGACAGAACCCCAGTTGGCGGAAACCAAGGCGTACGTTCGTTACGGGGCTGGTGCATATTCGGAAATCGATGCGGCGGCGTTCACGGTAACGGGCAATAAGAAAGCGACGGTAAAATACGTCTGCGTAGATGATGAAAGCGTATTTATCGAAAGCGAAGAAATTGAGATTATTGACGTTGGCTATAATACAGCGGAATTTGACAAATCTAAATATTTTAAAGGTAGCTTTACGGCGAGTGCTTCCCAAGACGCTCCTGACCGCACGACGTACACCTACAAGTTTACGTCCACGGCAAAACCCGAGCTTGACTTTATTAACGTATTGTCGTTGCAGTCGTTTGGATTGAAATTTGCAATTCCCGAAGGGCAGAAGACCAAATCGGTATCCTTGATTTTGACTGATTATTACGATCGTTCTAATCAAGCTGTATTGACGATTACGCAGGAAGGCGCAAGTGCATCTTACTCCTTCAATGGCGGTGAAAGCGTTGGGTTGGCAGATTCGTTGATCGGCTCGCCCCTCAATGTTTTGTACAACGGCGCGGGACAACTGCAAATCGGTAATACGAAAGTACTTTGTCCTATTTCCTTCACGACGGATTTGTGCTTGCTTACGATAAAAATTACAGGCTTGTCGCACGGAAATAAATTTGAAGTGCTTTCCGTTTGCAATCAGTCGTTTGGCTATTACGTGCTCTCGGATACGGCGAAACCGATTATTTCGGCAAAGATGCCTGAAAACGTAGCAAAAATAGGGAGCGTTATTCCTCTTGAAAAGCCTGTTTATGCAGACGTATTCTCGCCCAACATTGCGGCGTATTGCACGGTATCGGTATATAAAAACGGTAAAGCAATTAAGGCGACAAATGGTGAAACGCTCAAGGGGCTTTCCGATTTTGATAAAAACTACGCTTTTGAAATTGAGGGTTATGGTTCGTATTTGATTGTATACGAAGTTGTGGACGGCGCAGGCAAGAAACAGGACGTGCGCCACACGATTACCGTAACGGATAACGAAGCGCCCACGATCACGCTGAACAATTATAAAGGCTCGGCGATCAATGTTACGGTTGGCGTAGAAACGCCGATGATTGCTTATACGGCAAGCGATAACTATACAAGTACGGAAAAATTAGAAATTTGGCTGTTTGTATATAACGAAAGAGGGGTATGCGTTTCGGCAGAAAAAGATAAATTTACTCTTTCAAAAGCAGGTAAATATACCGTATATGTATATTGCATGGACGAGGCAGGCAACACGGCGTACGTGACGTACGAGGTTAAAGCGAAATAAGGAGAATAAACGATGAAAAAGCTTTTAAGAAAAATAATTTGCTTAACGTTGGCAGTTTTTACGCTTTTTTCCTATACCGCTTGTAATATAAATGGAGATAATTCGGAAGGAACGGAGCAATCTGCAACGCCCGCAAACGCTGAAAATCATCAGTTGAATTACACGGAAACGAATAATTGGCTGTTGAAAGACGGTCAGACGGATTACGTGATTGTAACGCCTATGATAGCGGATGCGGAAGTAGGTTATGCGCGCGACGAGTTGATTTCTTATTTTGAAGAAGCAACGGGGGTAACGTTAAAAGCGGTTACCGACAATGGTTTGGTACATAATGCGAGCAACAAATATATTTCGCTTGGGGATACGACGCTTTGGGATACTTGCGGATTGACGTTTGATTCGTCGAACTATGGCGAGGACGGCGTGCGTATCATGACGAAGGACCAAACGATTTTCTTCCAAGGGAATACGGGAAAGGCAGTTTTGTACGGTGTCTATGATTTCTTGGCGATGCATCTCGATTTTGATACCTTCAACAAGGAATGCTATTCCATCAAGAAAGGTGTAAAAGATCTTAAATTGATGAATTACGACGTTATCGACATTCCCGATTTTGCGATGCGTTCGCGCGGCGGCGCTTTGTATGCAAACTCTACGGAAACGGACGAGGTTATGTACAGTTATAGAATGCGCTATACCGATATGTACTGGAAACGTTCTTTGTTGATTTATCCTGGTACGGAAAAAGTAGGCGGTTCTTCCGATCACAACAGTTTGGAATATCTTCCTCCCGAACAGTATTTGGCATCCGATCCCGAATTCTTCTCCACGAAGAATCCCTATGGTCAGCTTTGCTATACGGCGCGCGGTGATGCGGAAAAATTTGATCGCATGACGACACTCTGCGCGGAAAAGATTGAACAATCCCTTCGTTTCTTCCCTCGCGAACAATATCCTCAATACAGCGCGGTGCAGATTGGTATTGAAGATAATTACGATTTTTGCGAATGCAACGCATGTATAGAATTATTAGATAAATACGGCGCAATTTCGGCGGGGATTATCATTTTATTAAACGAAGTAGGTAAAAAGGTAAATGCTTGGATGGAGCTTCCTGAAAACGAGCCCTACAAGCGTGAAGATTTCCAGTATATGTTCTTTGCGTATTACAGTACGCAGAAACCCCCGTATTATTGGGACGAAGCACAGGGAAAATACACGGCGGTAGACGATAAGGTTATGCCTGCGGAAGGGGTCAATATCATACCTTTCTGCGCCTTCAACAGCTTTGACCATGGTAAGCCTTTGGATAGTGTTTCCAACGCCCAGATTTACGAATGGGCGCAAATTTGGGGTGAATTTTTCCCTGGCGCTTGGGCGTGGAATTACGGTTGTTTCTTCCGTGATTATTTCTGTTTCTATGATAGCTATAATTTCTATGCGGATTATTATGCTTTCCTTTATGAAAAGAAATTCAAGTTTGTGCTTGTACAGTGTCACAGTTCCCAACGCGGTGCGGAAGCGGCATTTAACTCGTTGCATACCTATGTTACGAGTAAGCTTTCTTGGAATTCTGCGTTGAACATGAACGATTTGATTGATGCATATATGGAGAACGTGTATAAAGAAGCGGCTCCTTATATGATGCAGGCTTTTAATGAAAGCCGTGCTTGGTTCAACAGAACGTATACCGAACAGAGCTGGTCGTCTGGTATCATTGGTTATAACCCGACGGCTACGTCGACGTATTGGGATATCGGCTTTGTAAACAAGATGTTTGCATGTTTAGATAAGGCGTATGCGGCGATTGAACCGTATAAGAAAGACGCGGAGACCTACAACCTTATAAGACGCTATATCGATTTGGAATGGTTGTTCCCTGCGAAGGTTGCTATTTCCAACTTTGAAGGGGAGTTTACCGTACAGGATTTTGCGGATATCAAGGCGAAATTCAAGAGGGTTTGCGGTGAACATTCCATAACCGCCTTGAATGAGTTTGATGGGTTAGATAGTTTCCTGAATACTCTTTAATTAAAAGGAGAGAACATTATGAGAAAAATCAAAAAAGCCATCATTGCATTGACGTTTTTGTTGAGTTTGACTTGTATGGGCGGTTTGGCTGCTTGTGAAAAAAACAATGGGGGGAATACTTCCGTTGAGCAAACAGCCACGCTTTCTCTCGACGTCACGCAAAAATCGTTGTTGTATGGTGAAACATTGGGGTTGGTTCCTAAATATACCCCACAGGCAGGCGAAACGTTGGTATGGAGCACGTCGAATAGCGCGGTAGCGGTTGTAAATGACGGCGTAGTTGAAACAATGGGCGAAGGGACGGCGATTATCACCGTCACCTACGGCGATTTGTCAGCGAGCTGTGAAGTATCGGTTAGCTTTGGCGATTTGCAACCTGTTTTAAACTTAGGGAACATTTACGGCGACGAGCTTCGTTTGGGTAAAAACTCTGCTTATACAATGGATGCGTCGGTATCTTTTAATAACCGCATGTATCCTTGCGACGTGAGCGTAGAAATCGAGGATGATAGCGTTGTTAAGTATGAAAACGGCGAATTGAAAGCAATCGGTACGGGCGAAACGTCCATTATGGTACAAGGCGTTTGGAACAACCTAACGGGCGCATTGATGCAAAAAACTTTGTCTGTTACGGTATTCAACGACGTGGTAATCACCTCAAAAATCACGCTGGAAAATGATACGATGGTCGCAGATAGCGTAGATTTATATATAGTAGACGAGTGGCAAGGTAACACTTATATAACGACGGCGGATTTAGAAGTAGCCGTTAGCGAAAACGGCGAAGCGAAAACGGCAGATATCAGTGTGACGGACGGCGCGGAATTTATTCAGTATGCAGACGGCAAGATTACGGCAACTTCGGAAGGGAAAGCGATTTTACGTGCGACCTACATCGATTCTGACGACAAGACGTTTGAAAAGTTTATAACCGTCAACGTATGCTGTCCTGTTGCGGAATATGCAAATGCAATGGATTTTTGTACTACAAATGCGTTTGATATAGCGACGGTTTTTGGTGCGGACGCAAACGTTACTTTGGTAAAGCAGGGCGATACCATCTTGACTGTAAAAGACGGAAAGTTGCTTGGCTTTACGGCAAACGGTGACAACACCACGGATTTGTTAATCCACACGGATAAAGGCGGGTACTTGTTTACAAACCTTTATGCGTACGACAAAGTGATTACGGCAGATAATTTTGCACAAACGTTTAAATTAAGCGGCTCGCAAACGGCACCGATTACGGGCTATTACGTGTTGAGCGGCGACGTTGCTTTGGGTGAATTTGAGCAATTTAGCTCGGGCAACAAAACAAGATGTTTTGGCGGCGTATTCGACGGCAGAGGACATAAGCTTTCGGCGACGGTTGGCGAATATGGCTTGTTTGGTTGGCTTGGCAACAATTCGGTGATAAAAAACACCCATTTTGAATTCACCTTCCCCGAAGGAGCTCCTGCTTGCGGTTTGGCAAACAATAGTGGTATATTCAACGACCCCAGCCTTTACACAACGCTTGAAAATTTATACGTGACGACGACGAATTACACGCCTACGTCCTATGCCTTGACCTACTTTAAGATGGCGCATACGATTATGAAAGACGTATACGTCAACCTTACGGGTGTTGGGGCATATAACGACATTGCTGACGGATATGCGGCGTTGTTTAACTACGATGCTTCCATCAATAACGGTGCGTACGGCGCGTTTGAAGGTGAAATGCAAAGCGTATATGCGGTAACGGGGCGCTTTATTCCAATGGCAAATGGTATCACGCCTTGGAACACAGCGGTTAGCTTTGTTACTTACGCAAAGAACGATTTAGGGAATCTCGGTTTAATAAAACACTCCAACCCTTCAAAAGACGTAGTACATTATTGTACGATTTTCAACACGAACCTGACGACCGCGCCCGAATCGGCGTACTTTGGTACGAATACCTATATTTATGCGGCAAAAACATCCGTTATCAATGGTGGCGTAGCACGTTATGATACGGTGGCGCAGTTAAAGAATGCAGGCGTTACGCAGGTTGGCGCTTGGACAGTGGCGTAATAGCCCATAAATGGGGAAAATTGATCCAGTTTAAAGGAGATCACGATGAAACTCAATTACAATATTTATAAGGATAAAGTAGCGGCATGCTGGATTGGTAAAAACATCGGCGGTACAATGGGCGGCCCTTACGAAGGCGTGCGTGACGTTTTGGATATCAAAGGTTTTAAAACGCAGCCCAAAGAACCCCTTCCCAACGACGATTTAGATTTGCAGCTTATTTGGTTGCACGCAATCGAAACGGAAGGCCCGCGCAATATTACAGCGGAAACGTTGGGGGAATATTGGCTGTCGTTTATAGCGGCTTGCCCCAACGAATATGGTATTACCAAAAGCAATATGGTACGCGGAATGTATCCTTCCATTAGCGGCGGAATGGAAAATAACGCGGAATGGAAAACGAGTAACGGCGCTTGGATACGTACGGAAATTTGGGCAACGCTTTGCCCTGGTATGCCAGATTTAGCCGTACGCTATGCCATCGAAGACGCAAAGGTCGACCATGGTATGGGGGAAGGCGCGTATGCGGCAATGTTCGTAGCGGCGCTTGAAAGCGCGGCGTTTGTTATCAACGACGTGCGTACGCTGATTGAAATCGGGCTTGCGAAAATTCCGCAGGACAGCCGTATGGCGCAATCCATTCAGCTTTTGTTGCAATGCTATGACGAAGGCAAAACGTGGTTGGAAAGCCGCAACGCTATTTTGGAAGCAAATGCAGATATTGGTGACGGCTGGTTTCAAGCGCCTTCTAACGTGGCGTATGCCGTTCTCGGAATTTTGTATGGCGGCGGTGATTTCAAAAAATCTATGCTGACGGCAATCAACTGCGGTGACGATACGGACTGTACGGCGGCGACGGTCGGCTCTATTTTGGGTATTATGCACGGCAGCGCAGGGATTCCTGAAGACTGGCGTGAGCATATCGGCGATGCAATTATTACCTGCTGTATCAACCTTGGCGTATGCTGGCGCAGGATTACAAGCTGTACGCAGTTGACGGAACGCGTAACCAAGTACGCTCCGTACGTTTTGGCGGCAAACGACGTTGGGGCAGACCAAAGAAAATATAAGGTAGAGTTCACGGACGGAGAAACGGAGTTGGATGAAAACCTTGTTGAGAAATACAAACTGGCGTACGGGAAGAGTGAAGAATCAGATGCTATGCGCCGTTCTTTGGCAACTTTAAAGCCGAATACGTTTGCAGTAAGAGGCGGTGCGGTGACGTTGGTAGTGGGTTATAACGGCGAGGCAACCCTTTCGCCTGGCGAAGAAAGGACGTTATATTTTACGGTGCTCAACAATAACAAGGCGTTCGGAAATCAGCCGTATACGGTCAACGTAAAACTCATTTTACCCGAAGGCTTTTCCGCAGAACATATGGAATTTGACGTGTTTGCACCCCATTGGATGTCTATTACAAACGATAGCTGTTCAAGCAAACCCGTTGCTATTAAAATCAAGGCGGGGGAAACCTTGGCGGCGGTGAATACGCTCTTCGTACAATTTAAAGTAACAGGACGTTATACAATTGAAACGATTCCCGTGACTTTTTTAAATCGATTGGGTTAAGACTCTATATACAAAAAAGGAGATAATAAATGATGAAATACTATGAAGAACCAGTCGTAAAGATTATACTTCTTTCGTTGGACGACGTTGTTCGGGTGAGCGGCGTAAACGGCACCGATAATGATGGGCGCTGGGATGACGGCTGGGATCGTCAGTAAAGGGGGATATAACAATGAAAAAGTTGACAAAGAAAATTATATCACTTTTCGCGGGCCTTACTCTTGCGGCAAGTTTGTTGTTTGGCATAACAATACTTACCAATCCCATGCAAGCAAACGCTGAGGAAACGTTTGCAATTGACAGCTCGTTAAGAGTGCAAATGAAAGAAGGCGCGGCTGTCCGTATTGGTACGACACCAGACACGGGCGACCAAGCAATTCGTTTTCAAACGTACGTTAAAAAATCCTACTTTGATACCCTTGTAAATCCCGAAACGGGCGTTTACATAATTCCTAAGGATTTATTGACGGGCGAATTGACAAATGAAACGCCTGGGGCAAAACGTATCCCTTCTCAGGTTTCCGCAAGTGAAACGGATACGCATTATTTGTATAGTTCGGTATTGTATGATATTCCCGAAAATTCTTACGGTAGAGATATCGTTGCGCGCGCTTATGTAAAAAGCGGCAGCAATTACGTATGGGCGAGCAATGCGCAGGTGCGTTCATTGTCGTACGTTGCAAGCGCGGCGTTGGAAGATGGAAAGAACGCAAACGGCGAAGCGTTTAGCGCAACGGCCATCAAGTATTTAAAGAATTACGTAGACAAAGCAATGAAGTCCTTTGCAGTAGAGGATGATTCTTATACGATGACGCTTGGGGAAACGTTGACGGTTTCTACAACCGTTACGCCTGTCTATGCGGAAGACGATCTTTCTAATTTAAAGGTTATCTATTCGTCCAACAACCAAGCGGTGGCTACCGTGGAAAACGGTGAGATTGTGGCGAAATCGGCAGGTGTTGCTACGATAACGGCAACGCTTGGCTCCAAGACGGATACGTTTACCGTTTTGGTAAAGGGCGAAAACCAAGATTTGTTAATGACAAACAGCACTTGGAGCTTGGACGTTAGTATTCCTACGGGATATAATGTAACTTCGATTACTTGCGACGGCGAAAATTGGGGTACAAACC
>JAZKZY010000130.1:0-14738 GCA_045612895.1 Candidatus Scatosoma sp.
GCCGATGGTGTCAACGGTGGGCATTTTGGAAGCCGCCGTCTTCATCGCCGTCAAAATTTCATTGTAGTGATAGGTAGGATCTTCCGTAACCTTTGGATTCCAAACCACTTCTTCGCTGTAAACAACTTCACCGTTGATTACCGCGCTTACCTTTCTATCCGAACCGCCTGCATCGAAGCCGATACGGCAACCGTCCAAGTAACCGCCTACGCGAATGGATGCGTTCTTTTGTTCGGGAATTTCGTTTTCTTCCAACCATTCCACTTCGAAAGGCTTTTCGTAAACGCCGCTCATAAATTCTACGTCAAATGCGCGAATGCCTTCCATTGTATATGCCTGTTTCAAATATTCGTAAATAGATTTGCTGCCTGCAACGGAAATTTTGAAACCGCCTACAACCCACAAAATCGTCTTTGCGAGACGTTCAGCCACACGGAAATTCAACGCATCGTTGATACCGTCAGCCAACGCTTCGTATTTGTATACGTAGTTGTAACCGCCGCTGCGTTCTGCGACCAAGGTAACCGCTACGGGTTTACCGCTCTTTTTAACCTCTGCATCGAAGTCGTTGAGCGCTTTAATCATAGGGTAAAAGTTTTTGTCTAAAACGGGTAATTTCATAAAAGTACTCCTATTTTTAATTTATCGATTTTATTATAGCATATATGCGCGTATGTTTTCAATAGAAATTCTTTCATTTTTTTGTGGTATTCTTTCACAAGTTTTTTACGTGAAATAATAAAAAAGTCGTCTTGCAAAACTGCAAAACGACTTTTAATACATTTGGCTTTACTTAGAAAAACGGCACAAAAGGCATTTCGTTATCATCGCTGGTGGAAGGATTTTCACCTGCCTCGCCTGAAAGGTCCATGATGATATCTTCCGCTTGAAACAAATAAATTTTTAATTCTATTTCAACATAATTTTTCATCAAGCCACCTCATGCCCCTTTGTATTCAAGAGCTGCCATATAATACAAATACAACATCTTTACCGCCGTAACCGCCGTTTCCGATCCACCTCTTGCGTTTGCAACCGTTGCATATGCATAACTCATTGCACTATAACGCAAAATCGTCCCGTCAATGTTGATTTCATACGTTGTGCCCAACCCACTTGCCGCAATATTTTCTATCTCAAGATAATAGTAATTATCCCCGTAGTAATGGACGTTTACAGGGCTACCATTGACCGTATAACTCAAAGAATTAATATCAACGGCCGTATCCAAGGTAAAGTAAATACGAATGGTGGTTGCATATTCGAAGAACAAGGTTGCGCCACGCAAGGTTACGTTGTCGCTGTTATCGAAAAGCTCGGTTTTAAATCCTTCCAAAATCTCCGCATTGACTTGCGCCAAATAGTTTTCGATACCGTTAGAATATTCGTATTCCTTTGCCGTACCAAAATGAACGCTTGCACTCATACAGAAATTTTTCATCGTAGCGGCAAGATTCTTTGCTGTGTCGTATCTACCAGACGTATCATTCAAAATATAATCTAAATATTCTACGATACTATAGGTTTTACCATGCCACGTAATCGTTTTCGTGCCACCCTCGGTTGCAACCGGCATCGAGAATTCGCAAATAGCCTGTTCTTTATAATCTTTCGCATTGATGCCAACACTGAAAACATAGTACGACCCCGATTTTTTGCCTTCCGATACCGTATATTCACGGCTACTTGTTTTCGTCTTAATAATAACCCTAGAACCTACGTTGTCGATAAATACTTGATTAAGTTCAACATAGAAGTTCAACATAATCAAGCCGCTGGTACTTGCCGTTACACCAACCGCTTGGGCAAGGAAGGTCAAGTCACCGTCTTCATCTACAATAACCAACTCTCCATCGCTGGTATAAATGGTTGCCATACCGCTTGCACCAACAAATACGTGGGACATAGGCTGATAGGTAATAATCGAACCATCCTCTGCCATAACAACGTATTGATTTTCAAACGTTGCATCTTCATCCGCATCAATAACTGTGCCATTTACAAGCATAATGTCAATACAGTCATATACAACGGGATCTACAGGAACAGATTCTTCGCCTTCGCCAAGCAATTGATCTGCTTCTGCTTGCAATCTTTCCGTTTCAGCAGCCGCATTCTTTTCTTGAAGCTCTAGCATAAGATCGGAATAAGTGATATCAAGGTCACCGTTCATTTCAATCGAGCCGTTGACAATAATTGAAACCATATCCGTAACGTTTACACCTTCCTCTTGCAACTCTTCAAGGCTAATATCTAAGTCCTTTAAGAAGCCAAGTCTTACAAAAACGTCGGCAACGGATTCACCATATTCAATGGCACCATCATTAATAATCAACGTTGCGTCGGAATTTTCTATAAGGTCGCCATTAATGTCAACGCCCATTCCAATCGCGGTGCCTACGGTTTTAATCGTACCGCCATCCATCGTTACGGTGCCGGCTTGCGCAATAACGCCAGCAATTGCACTACTTACCGCACCGCCATTAATGTCAATAGTCGGCGTTGCATCCGCATGTTCAACACCTTCAACATTGAATTCATCGCCTTGAACGATACCCATCAAGGCACCGCCAACCTCACCGCCATTAATTGCCAGGTCACCAGCATTTATAATACCAATCATCGCAGCCAAGCTGCCACCGTTCATCGTTAACGAACCAGAGTTAACAATGGAGTACGCAAAAATAATACCCAACCCAGAAAAGTCTAAGCCTTCTTGCGTTTCCGCATAGGAATCATCAATATTCGTGTAAATAGAACCCGACTGCGTAGGCGAGCAATCGTAAATCGCTAAGCTACCGCCGTATTCAATCGTAAATACGCCAACTACGTCATCTTTTTCTTTATAGAAAATAATCGTAGGGCTTTCAATTTGATAACCGTTTAAGCAAATGTGCACGTCAAAGCCATCGGGAATTACCAACGTCTTTGCCAACTTGATATCGCTTTGCAACGAGAAGAAATATTTCGTTTCCCCCAAGCCGTCGCCAACAAACACACCATTTTCATCTACGTAAGGGGTGAAGCAGTCGATCGCTTTTTTCGTGATTGTTTTTGTTTCAGACCCAGATTGTAAGGTTTCTTCTACATAAACGCCTTCCTGCGTAAGATCTACCTCACGCAAAGGAATGCTCTTTATCCCTGAAATTGGATGGCAGATACGACAAATTTCGTCCTTACCACAATCTACCATAATTACCTCAGCGGCTAATACTTCTTGGTTAGACAGCGTGTAACCACCTGTACAGAATACCAAGGTGCTACCTTGCCCATAACCCGTCCAGTTACTGTTGAATGAAACATCGATAGCAAGCGCATAGCTTGTCGTATCCAACGCATCCATCACGCTGCCGCCGCAATACATCCACATAGGAAGGAAATCAATTAAGTCTTGATTCAAATAAGGTACCGTTTCATGAATACTTGCACAAGTATGTGTAGCCCCACAATCAAAGGTATACAACCCACCGTTGGTAGGTTCTTGGACCGTTACGTTGAGATAGTAACCGTTTAAGCATACCCCAAAGTATACGTTTTCAGGAATAACCAACGTTTCCGTTAAGCTTACGTTCCCTTTCAACGTAGCGTGTACAGCGTAAGGCGCGGTGATTTCTTCTTCATAACCATTAACAAAGTCAACGAGGTCAGCAAAATCGTTCGGTACCAACGTACCAAGTTCGATTGCATGCGAATCCTCGCCCTCATCCCCTACCAAGTAATTGCAAGGGGTGCTAGGCTGACACTCAAGCAAGGTCACGCTGCCACCATTGATGGTAAGACGTTCTACGTTGGATACCTCATAACCATTCATACAAATGTAGAGGTTGTCGCCACCACGCAATGCACCATTCCAGTTCTTATCAAACGAAACATCTTCCCCCAAAGCTACGTAGAGATTTTCCATTGCAGGCAAAGAACCGCCAGCCATCGCCCAATAAGGCATAAAGTCTACGAGCGCTTGGTTAATAAAGGGAATCTCTATTGTTTGTCCCTCTATAACCTCCGTACAGCCGTGCATTTCGTTACAATCATAGAAGTAAACCCCACACGCACCAAGGAAAGAGTACTGGAAATCGCAATCTATTTCGTAACCATTTAAGCAAATGGCAACATGAACGTTGCGAGGAATATATACGGTTTCCTCCCAGGTAATGTCTTCGGTTAAGTACATATAACCAGTGAAAAGCCCAGAGCCTAAGCTACTATCGTCAAGCGTAGCAAGCTCTTTCATTAACTCAGACCAAATTTGATTGTTTACACCGCCGATTGCAAGAGCCGTTCCCCCTTCCCCATTATTGCCAGGATAAGTGAAATAGCAACAAGAATGTTCTGTTTCTTGCGCAGCGGTTTCTTCCGCCCTAACCGTATATCCAACGCCTATAGCAAACAGCAAAGTCATACAGCAACAAAAAACAAACGTTGCAACGGCTATTCCGTATTTTTTCAATTTAGTAAGCACTTTCAATTGAAATACCTCCTCTCATTCATATTCGCGTGAACACGCACGCGCGTGTTATCCACAAGCGTATTTTTCCTTTTTTTAAAAATTTGTAGCACAAATAAGCAGGTCGCGCCGCCTGCTACTCCCTTTTTTGATCACTTTTCACAAAAAAATGATATAGGGTACAGTAATCGACAATAACCTACTATCTATTGTGAGTTTTTATTATACTCGCTCTCACGCATTTGTCAAGCAATTTTTTATAAAAAAATCCCGTTAATCCACATTTTTTGTTAATTTGTACAAAAAACGCCCTTAATTTTTATAAAAATAAACACCCGAAAAGGTGATTTGGCACTTTTTCGGGTGTATATTGTGGATAACTCTATTTATTTTTTAGTTTTTTGCTTTCGCAAGCATAGCGTTAATGTCTTCCTGCAATTCTGCAAGTTTTGCATTTGCCGCCGCTTCGTCTTTTGCCTTTAACGAATAGTAAATTTTAAGCTTGGGTTCGGTACCGCTGGGACGAACGCAAACAAACGAGCCGCCTGCAAGTTCGTAATAAACGCAGTTGCATTTCGGGATGTCCATATCCTCTACCGCGCCGCTTGCCAAAATGGTGCGTTTTGCCGCGCTGTAATCGCGGATCCCTTCCACCGTAATCCCTGCAAATTCCGTCGGTTTCATCGTCTTTAACGCGTCCACCACCGCATTCATTTCCTTCATTGCATTCAAGCCGGAATATTGAATGGATACGTTTTTATCAAGCACATAGCCGTACTTTGCATAAATTTCTTGCAATCTACCGTAAACAGTCTTACCGATATAGGTGTAATAGCATACCATTTCAGCGCAAATCATCGACGCAACTACGGCGTCCTTATCTCTTGCGTGCGTGCCGCGCAAGTAACCGCAGGATTCTTCAAAGCCGAATATGTAGGTATGCTTGCCGTCACGTTCCCATTGTTTAATCTTTTCACCGATAAATTTGAAGCCAACGGGCGTTTCATACAAGGTTACGCCGTAATCATCGCAAAGCGCCTTTGCCATACCCGTCGTTACGAAGGATTTTACCACAGCTGCGTTTGCAGGCATCGCGTTATCTTCGGACAATCTCGTCAAAATATAATCAAGCAACAAAATACCTACTTGGTTACCCGTAAGCGCAACAAATTCGCCGTTTTCGTCCTTCAATGCTACGCCAAGACGGTCAGAGTCGGGGTCCGTACCAAATACAACGTCCGCATTGATTTCGTTTGCGAGCGCGATACCCATAGAAAGGGTTTCCTTGTATTCGGGGTTGGGAACTTTTACCGTAGAGAATTCGGTATCCTTTGTCGTTTGCGCCTCTACCACCGTCGTGTTAATGCCGAGTTTTTTCAAAATGGTGGTAACAGGTACGTAACCACTGCCGTGAACGGGGGTATAAACGAGTTTCAAATCTTTACCGCATTCCTCTACCGCTTTCTTGGAAAGGGTGAGTTTAGAAAGTTCTTCAATGTAATCTTCGTCCAACTTCTTGGGTACGGGTACAATCAAAGCGCTGTTTTCTTCTGCCGTAACGGAGAGGTAATCTTCGATTTTGTTGATATAGGAAACTACTTTTTCCGTATCCTCGGGGGACATTTGTGCGCCGTCTGCGCCATATACCTTATAACCATTATATTCTTTAGGGTTGTGACTTGCTGTAATCATAACGCCAGCGATCGTACCCAAATAACGTACAGCATAGGAAAGCATAGGTACGGGATGTACGTCGTCGAAAAGGTATGCCTTGATACCGTTCTTTGCCAAAACGCCTGCCGACGCCTTTGCAAATTCTTCCGATTTTCTTCTCGTATCGTAGGAAATTACAACGCCCTTTGCCTGGTCTTCCGCGGACAAGGTTTTAATCCATTCCGCCAAGCCCTGCGTTGCGCGCATTACGGTGTAAATGTTCATCATATTGATACCGTAGCCGATTACACCGCGCATACCTGCCGTACCAAATTCCATTTCACCGCCAAAACGATATTCTAATTCCTTTTCGTTCCCTTTCAAGTCGGTCAATTCCTTTTTGCCCTCTTCGCACAAAACGGGATTATTCAACCATTCTTGATATTTTGCCTGATAGTCCATCCTATTCCTCCTATATCCATCTTTTTATTTTATTCGTTTTCTTCTTCTTTTACAACCGCTTTTTCCTCTTCTCTTTCCAACTCTTCCATATATTCAAAGAAATGTTCGCTGTCGCCGTGATCGGAGTTGGTTGCAATCGCTTCATAGGTAATAAAGTACTTTTTACCCTTAATCGTGTAGTAATTTACGTATTGCGCGCAAATCAAGAGCAGGTATGAGGTAGGGATCGTAATCAACAACGCGCTACCAAACGTAAACATGCCTGCCATCATATTGAGGATAACAATCAAATATACAATGACTATATATAAGCAAAAGATTTTCTTAAACTGTCTGTTTTCCTTTTGATCGTTGGGACGAAGAGCCTCGCGCAGGGATTTGCCGTCCGCTGTAATGGAAGGCATCCATTGACTGGTGAACGTTAATTTTAACGATTGCAAAACCACCACCAACGTCATCGAAAGGAACAATGCCATAAGCAAGGGTAAGAAACGCAACAATACGAAACACAACGCAAACGTACCAACGTCAATCAAGAATACGATAGGCACGTACACCGCCGCGTAGGCGCTTGCTTTGCCAAGGTTTGCAACAAATGACGTGAAGAAAGGCGTATCCGTATAGGTTGCCATTTTGTCGTTAACGATACTGCCGATTGTAAAATACACCAAGGTATCTACAAAATGTTTCAATAAGTATACAAGTACACAGCCTATGCAAACCAACAACAGCTCTAACTTCATCGTAAGAATGAAATCAAAGAAACGTTTTAAGCTACCGTTTTCGCCAAACACCAACTCGATATTGTCGCTGGGCGAGTTATAATCATGTTCCACCAAGGAAAGAAAGATGTTTTTGATATTTTCAATCAACTCTTTCGTAATGTCCGCCTCGGCGATTTCTATCAATTCGGGTAAAACGAACGCACTGCACAAAGCAATTACCACCACCAACATGATGATGCGATATGCCAACAGCTTAAATACGTTCTTAAAATTTTCCATTAATAAGCGAATGCTATTTGAAAATCTCATATTCGTTCACCTCAATAATACTTTCGTAAATCCGCGCGTTCGATATGATCGCGGTCAAAATACGCAATCACCATACGCACGCAATAGAACAGCAACAACAGAGCAAACAATACCGTTGTCAAAGTCGTGAAAATAATCGCGTTGGGTAAGAACCATGCGCAAGCCACAAGCAACGCCTCCGTGCCAAACAAGAAGAAAAGCTGACCAAGCATAATACGCCATCTAACCGACGTAACAAGCTGGTGCGAATATTGCAAGGCCTCAATCGCATGGAAACCCGTGATTTGCATACAAGGTAACCAAAGATAGATCGCGCCGATTGCCGACAGCAATGCAATGTGCATACTCACAAAAATACCACCGCCGATAACGTACACCGCAATGGTGTTGGGAATCAAGGACGTCAAGAACAGCAACGCCGATAAAAGAAGCGCCCAAAATTCGTAAATCGCCAAAAACAATACGGTATAACCGAACGTGGAAATAAAATTGTCGTTCAATTTGGGCCATAAGCCGTTAAACGTGCGCTTACCAAAACGCATGTGTTTATCCAAGAACGCCATTAAAAGCGCCACGCACGGAACAATCGCAATAACCCCCACTATCCCCGACAGCACCGAATGCCAGGAGCTGAAATTCAAAACGGAAATTGCGGAAAATAAATCGGAGAAGGTCCACGTGGAGAAATCCCCGCTTACAACCGCTTTTAATACGTTGATGATTTCCTCCTCAGCCAAGGAAAGGGATAACGCAAATGCTGGTACCAGCGCAAACAATACGACGTAAAAGAAATTCTTAAAAATGTATTTGCCTGTTTGAATCGTATATTTCATATGTTTATCCTCTGCCTATCAGTATAGCACACAAAAAATGCTTTGTCAATAGTCAAAAAAAAGAAAACTCCCTTAAAAGGGAGCTTTCGTGAAAACTTTTGTAAAATTTTACCCTATTAAAAGGCGTCTTTCGAGATTTTACTCCAACGGTTGGCAATGAATTTCAACCGCCACGAGGTAGGCAGCCAGCAAGTACCGACGCGCATCACTTTGTTCCAAAAGCCAACGATGACCTTTCTCTTGTTTTTGCGTACCGCTTTTAAGGATGCTTTTGCCACCGTTTCAGGCGTTTTTGCCGCCAGCTTACCCCAAAGACCTTGCCCTTTGATTTGTTCCTTGATATCGTCACGCGTGGGCATCGCCCCAGGCAAAATGGCCGTTACCGCTACGTTTTTCCCCTTCATTTCCGCACGTAAAGATTGCGAGAAAGAGGTGAGCGCGCCTTTCGTTGCGCTGTAAATCGCAAAATACGGCATAGGATATATACCCGATACGGAGGAAACGTTGATGATTTCCAAACGCTCCGCCTTGCGTTCAATGGCAAAACGGCACATAGAAACCGCCGCCTCGAAATTCACACGGCATTGAAAAGCGATCTTTTCCTGCGTGTATTCCATTAACCCCTTTTGCACGTCTGCGCCTGCCACGTTGACAAGGGTGGAAATCTTCGCGCCGTCCGCCGTAATTTTCTCCATCATCTCGCACCTGCTGCCTTCATTTGCGAGATCGGCAGGATAAACGCGGATGTCGATTTGCGGATATTTTTCCTGCACCTGCGCTTTTAACAAAGCAAGTTTTTCTTCACTTCTACCCGTCAACAATAAATTTTCACCGCGCGCCGCAATCGTATAAACAAACGCCTTGCCCAAGCCGCCCGTCGCGCCCGTTATCAATGCATATCCTTTACTCATACTTCCCCCACAAACTGTCTAAATCAAACCCGTACGCCTGCACCACTTCTACATAGTCCGAACGTACCATATCCTGCGGCTTTACAACGCCGCCGCCCGTACTGTCTAAATCATAACCAAATTTATTATACGCATACCAAACCAAGTGCGCGCATTGAGAAACCTTCAAGGTTTCGGGATTTTTCTTATAGAAGATGCCTAAGGTAAAACGATACGGCAAACCGTATAAATTTTCTTTGGCATAATCCACAATCTGCTGTTTTTCCTCCGCCGGAATCTTCGGGCGAAGAATCATAAAGTTTGCCAGCTCGCTGAAATCCGATACGTCGTTAAACGTACTGCTGGTGCCAGGCGACATCGACTCTAACGCGATACCCTCGTCTGGATCCACCACCAACGCCGAATGTCCGTAACGCAACCACGAAACACGTACCGTGGCCGTAACCAAGATATCCCCGACCTCTAATTTTGCCATCGGAATCACGTCGTTGATTTCTTCCGAGTAGGTATAGGGATTGAAATGATCCACAATTACCTCTTGTTTCTTGAAGAAGGCTTTTTGAATCTCGATAATTCTATCCCTTCTATCCACTTCTAACAAGCCGTCTATACCAAGCTTGGTCAAACCCGTTTGACGATATAAAACCTCATAATCCTCGTCGGTGAGCCTTTTTTTTTGCAATATCGGTAAAAGGTCTACCTTGTCGTATTCGGGATAGAAATGCGTCCAGCTTTTATCCGCATATACAACGCCGATTTGTAAAAAGGAAAGCACCATGACCACAAAACAAAGAATGGATAAGGAAATCGCCAACCAGCGTTTTTTATTCTTTTTTTTCGCCTTTTGCTCTTTTTCTTGAGCCGTCAGCTCCTTTTTATTTGTTGCCATAATCCCTTGCCCCAAAAATGGTAGAGCCAACACGAATAACGTTGCTCCCCTCTTCTATACATAATGCGTAATCGCCACTCATACCCATAGAAAGGTATTCCACCGCATCCGATTGCGTTTTTGCCCAGTCGTATAACGCGCGCATCTTTCTTGTTAAACCGCGGAGAAGCGACTCGTCCTCCGATGCAGGCAACATCGCCATAAAACCCTTTACACAAATGCCTTCCACCTTGGATAAGCGGGTAAAGGTTTCCTTTGCCGCTGCATAATCGTAACCGCCCTTCGTTTCTTCCTCACCGATATTGATTTGGATCAACACGTTGGAACAAATCCCTGCGTTTACCGAACGGCGTGCAATTTCTTCCACCAACTCGTCGCGGTCACAGGAATGGTACAATTCTACCTTACCGATTAAATATTTGACCTTATTCGTTTGCAAATGCCCGATAAAATGCCGAGGGCAAGGCAAAAGAAGATCGTTTTTGTCACGAAATTCCTGCGGTTTGTTTTCCGCAACCGCATCCACGCCTGCCTCAATGGCCGCATTGATCGCATCCGCCGTTTGCGTTTTCGTAGCCGCCACCAACAATACTTTCTCACCGAAAGGGTTGCCGCCTGCAATTTGCGATTTTAACGATTGTACCCGACTCTTAATTCCGTCCACGACGTTGCCGCTCCCTCAAGTATTTCTCTATTAAGTATATACCTTTCCGCCTATTTTGTCAACTTTCCTAAAGAAAAAATGAAAAAGTTTGTGTTTTTCCATATTTTTTTTCATTTAGGGCTTGATTTTTTCGAAAATAGATGCTATAATTGAAATAATAGATGAATATGGTAAGGATAATCAATTTTTTCTATGAATAGTGAAGAGCTGAAAACATTTATATTTTTGTCAAAGGTAAAAAATTTCACCTTGGCGGCTGAACAGTTGTACATTGCGCAGTCCACCGTTACCAACCGTATCAGCGAGTTGGAAAAGGAAGTCGGCAAAAAATTGTTCACCCGTGGATCGAAAACGGTGAAATTGACGGAAGCGGGCGAAATTTTCCTGCGCTATGCGGAACGTATTTTGGAATTGCAAAATACCTCCATTGAGGAAATGAACGCTTTGTCCAGTCACAGCCGTAAATTCTCTATCGGCGCAATCAATGCGACCTATGAGGTGTACGTAAAGCCGTTGGTTGACGAATGTTTGAAAAACAACACCATTACGTCCATTAAGGTAATGCTTGGGCATTCGCTTGACCTGATCCAGCAGTTGCAGGATAACATGCTCGATATGGTTTTCTCTGCAATCCCTTTGAAGCGTTTGGGGTATAATTGCGACCAGTACGACGTGGATCGCGTGGCTTTGGTGTGCAAAGCTGGTATGAATGAATACAAAGACGGTATCACGAAAACCCAGCTTGCAAAAATCCCCTACCTTATGTGTGATTTCACCTTGTCGGAAGCAGGCGTGTTCATCCGCTCTCTTTTCCCGAAAAATCATCTTTTCCGTTTGGACGTGGATAACTCCTCCAAGCTTTTGCCCTATCTTGAAAATGGGTTGGGCTACTCCTTCTTGCCCTACAAGTTTATAAAGGATAAACTTGAAGACGGTACTTTGGAAGAAGTAAAGCTGAAAGATTTCACCGCGCCGAACGTTACAACCTATCTTCTTTATAAAAATGGTTATGATGTAACGAAATTCTTGGAAAATAAATTTGACGAAGATATGTAAACAAAGCGCGTCCGCCAAGGTGGGCGCGTTTTTTATTTTGTAAAAGCCTATAAAAATTCTTGACAACTGCAAAAAAATAAATTATAATGAAAAAGCTTTGGGGATATGGCTCAGTTGGTAGAGCGCCTCGTTCGCAACGAGGAGGCCAGCGGTTCGAATCCGCTTATCTCCACCACGCAAGGGACGGCAAATAGCCGTCCTTTTTTTTGCGTGTTGGAGATAAGTAACACTCGACCGCTGAATTAACAGCGGGTCGTGCGAGGAGCGTCCGCAAACGAGCGTTTGTATTTTCCATAAACCCGTCGGCGCGACGACGCTTTGGCAAAGCCAAAATACGCTTATCTCTTGTCCGTTTTTTTGTGTGGTGTAGATAAGCATCTACCTAACCGCTGAATTGTCAGCGCTGACACTCGAAGGCTCGCTATTCCGTCGCTATGCTCCTTACGCGCGAGGGTATGTATATAACTATCTTATACAAAAGCCCTATTTTTATTTTACTTGCACTAAATTTAATAAAAAAACTAATTTTTGTACAATAAAATAGTTGATATTCTACAAAAAATATGCTATACTACAAAAGCAAAATAAATATGGCCTTATCGTCTAGCGGTTAGGCCGAGTTACCCGTCAAGAAAAATATTGATAATATTTTTTAGGGGCGAGTTAAGTGAGCGCATCAGTTGGCGCGAACGATGACCGAGGACAAAGCCCACCTTACTTTGTCCGAGAAACGCCCTCCCACGGCGGATTTCCGAACAGTAGGAAGAAAAGATACAATCACATATGGCCTTATCGTCTAGCGGTTAGGACGGCGCCCTCTCACGGCGCAAACTCGGGTTCGAGTCCCGATAAGGTCACCAACGAAACGCACGCCTTAATGGTGTGCGTTTTTCGTTGTTGCCCTATCGGGAAAGACGATGAAACCGACATTCGGGTTCGGAAAAATGCGAGTGTCTATACACGAGCGTTTTTCTTTGAGCGTAGCGAAAGTCCCCGATAAGGTCACAAAAAAACAGGACACCATGTGATGTCCTGTTCTTTTTATATATCCCTTTATTTACTTTAACGACGCATATACAGCCGCTTCAAACTTGTTCCCCGATTCATTCGACGCACCGCCGTCAACCTGGGAGTTTTTCATAAATACACCAAAAATATTGTTGGTGGGATCTACCCAGAAATGGCTGCCGTAAGCACCGCTCCAACCGAAGCTACCTTTGGGTAAATTGTAAATATACGCATCATCCGTGATTACTCTTACGCCCAAGCCCCAACGCTGGTTGCCAGGCATAATTTCTTCGGAAACTTGAGGCGTGGACATCAATTTCACACTCGTCTTGGACAAAACTCTCCCATTTTCACCTTGCCCGTCGTTGAGGAGCATTTTTGCAAAGTTTGCATAATCTTGCAAGGAGGAAACAAGGCCTGCGCCACCCAAATAATGGGTTGCAGGAATATCACCAAACACACAACCTTCAGGCATACCCCAAACTGCGTTTTCCCCGCCTACTTGGCAGTGCATATCTACGACGCGATCCCATTGCTCTTCCGTAGGAAGGAAGGTCGTATCTTTCATGTTGCAGGGCTCAAAAATCGACGTCTTCAAGAATTCAAGGTAATCTTGACCCGTTACTAATTCGATAATTCGTACCAAAACGTCAAACGAACCCGTTGCGCTGTATGCCTGTTTCGTACCCGGCTCGAAATCCAAACCGCTGCCCACATAGAAGGCAATCGCCGTATCCAACGTCGCTTGATCCGCCTTCGTCATTGCCGTAAGCTTTGTCGCATCGCTGCCGATACCGGACGTATGCGTCAAAATATTCAAAATAGTAGGCAATTTTTTAGGGCTTGATACATTACCATTCGCCTCTCTAATCTTAATATTCTTGAATTGAGGCAGATATTTGTCAACGGTATCATCCAAGGACAACAACCCTTTTTCCATTGCAACCAAGGTTGCCACCGTGGTGATGGGTTTCGTCATGGACGCCAAACGGAAAAGCGTAGTGTTCGTAAGGGGCGTGTTGGAATTCAACGACGTCGTACCATAGCATTTTTCAAACGTAGTACCGTTGTCATATACAAAATACGCCGAACCGAAAACTTTGTTTCTATCAAAGTCATAGTTCGCGATTTCATCAATATTTTTCGTTAACGTTGCATTGTCCAACACCGGGCTATTCTCCTTTTGTTCGCTTACTTCGCTCGTTGTGTTCGATGAAGTTTGTCCGTTATTTAAGAAAGGAAGCATGGAGCAACCGCTGCAAAATAACGTAGACATAAGTAATAATGCCACTAATTTTTGTTTCATCATAGTAATATCCTTATTTTTGTTACTTTGTATAGTATAACACCTTTTTACATAAAAGTCAATAACGTTATAAAATTACATGCACTTTTCCCATAAAAGACTGAAAAAAGAATACCACGCGGCGTTATTTCCGCGTGGTTTTGTCTTTTTTAGATTATCTATTGTTGATAAGTTTCGTCAATTCAACGGGATCTACGATTTCGTTGCCCTTGTAAACACGCATATTGCCCGATGCGATTTCGTCAATCAAAATAACTTCGCCGTTGTTGTAACCAAATTCAAACTTGATATCCCACAAATCCAAGCCAAGCGTTTTCAAGTCGTCAGCAACCACTTTCGTGATTTTAAGGGTTTGTTCTTTCATGCTGTTGAACATTTCCATGCTCATAACGCCAAGCGCAGCAAGACCTTCTGCCGTTACCAAGGGATCGCCCTTTGCATCGTTTTTGAAGGTGCATTCTACGTAGCCGCCTTCAAG
>JAZKZY010000131.1:0-20733 GCA_045612895.1 Candidatus Scatosoma sp.
AGTTTGCCCCCAAGAAACGCAATGCGAAGGGAAGTGTACGCGTGGTATTAAGGCTGGCTGTGAAGCGGTTGGTATCGGTCGTTTAGAACGCTTTGTTGCGGACTGGCACAACGGGAATTGCACCGTTCAACCCGTACCTGCCCCCCTCAATGGACATAAAGTGGCGGTTATCGGCAGCGGCCCTGCAGGGTTAACCTGCGCCGGGGATTTGGCGAAAATGGGGTACGAAGTGACCGTTTTTGAGGCGTTGCACGTGGCGGGCGGCGTGCTTGTTTACGGTATCCCTGAATTCCGTTTGCCGAAAGCAATTGTACAAAAAGAAGTGGACAATTTGAAGGCGCTTGGCGTTAAAGTGGAAACCAACATGGTCATCGGACGCGTGATTACGATTGAGGAATTGAAATCGGAATACGGGTTTGAGGCGGTGTTTATCGGCTCGGGCGCAGGCTTGCCGAAGTTTATGAATATCCCTGGCGAAAGCTTGAAAGGGGTGTACTCCGCAAATGAGTTTTTGACCCGTTCAAACCTAATGAAAGCATATAAAGCAAACAGCCATACCCCCATTCAAAAGGGGAAATGCGTGGCGGTTGTCGGCGGCGGCAACGTGGCGATGGACGCGGCTCGTACCGCGAAGCGTTTGGGCGCAGAGGTGCATATCATTTACCGCCGTGGCGAGGAAGAATTGCCTGCGCGCCGTGAGGAAATTGAACATGCGAAAGAGGAAGGGATTGTCTTTGACCTTTTGACCAACCCGACCAAGATTTTGCCGACGGAAACGACCGATCCCCGCGATCCCAACTACGGCTGGGTAAACGGTATCGAATGTGTGCGTATGGAGCTTGGCGAGCCGGATGATAGCGGCAGACGTTCGCCCAAGGTGGTTGCGGGCAGCGAGTTTGTGATCCCCGTGGATTGTGTGATTATGTCGTTGGGGACTTCACCGAATCCTCTTTTGAAGGCAACGACACCCGATTTGCAAACCCTCCGCCGTGGGGAAATTGCGGTGGACGAAGTGGGTAAAACCTCTATCGAAGGGGTGTATTGCGGCGGCGACGCGGCAACGGGTGCGGCAACCGTAATCAAAGCCATGGGTGCCGGTAAAGTGGCTGCAAAGGCGATTGACGAATATATTCAAAGTAAATAAGAATACTTAAAAATAAACGGAACGTAAAAAACGTTCCGTTTTTCCTTGTAAAGATTTGACTTTATATAGGGAAAATGGTAATATATAGCTATGGAAAAGTTGAGCGAGACAACAACTGAACAAAGGCCCCAAACGTTTTTTGGGAAGATAGGCGCGTTTTTCGATCGGTATTACGCGCTGTTTTTTGCGCCCATTTTGGTGGGCTGCTTGTATGCTACCGTGTTGTGGATGTATGGGGTTGCACCCTTCGGGGAGAAATATACGGCGGCGAGCTACGATTTGTCCGCGCAAATTTGTCCGTTTGTGGAGCATTTGTTTGACGTAATTCAAGGGAAATCGACCTTGGCCTATTCCTACGCTATTGTCGGTGGGGCGGACGTGACGGGAACTTTTTTGTATTTCTTTATAAGCCCGTTTAGTTTCCTTTTCCTCATCTTTGGGGACGGAAAAGTAGCGCACGCAAGCAGCATTGTGATGTTGTTTAAGTTGATGACGATTGCCTTTTCGGGTACGTGGTTTGCGAAAACACAATTTAAGCATATTCCCGATTATCTTTGTATTGCAATCGGTTGCGTGTATGCGTATTGCGGATATATGTTTGTGGCAAACACCTACATCAACTGGATGGATTTCCTCATCTATATGCCTTTCTGCGCGGCGGCGTTCCGTCATTTTGTAAAGACGGGCAACTTTTGGGTGTTTTCTATCTTGGTTGGATGTTGTATTTATACCTGCTTTTCCATCGCGTGCTTTGCCTTGTTTACGGTGTTCCCTGCGCTGATTGCGTATGCGTTGATTTGCGTGGAAAAAGAGGAAAGAAACCATTTCATCGCGTACATGGCCCTGTCCTTGGCGTTTGCGATCTTGATTGCGTTGCCTGTATTAGCGCCTGCGTTGGGGGCGTATTTACGCGGCGCGCGCGGCGGTGATTTGTTTGAAAACGTGTGGAAGGGCTTTGCGGTTTCTTCCGACGGTGTGGTCGGCGGTTTCGAGTCGTCGTCCGTCTTTGTGGAATCTTACGTGGAATCACTCTACCGCAAATGGTCGTATATCATTTGCGATGCGGTGTTTGTTGCGTTGACCTTCTTCTGGTTTATTCGTACCGGCTTGAAGAATAAGTTTGCAAAATTTATGCTCGTGGCGGCGGGATTGACCCTTCTTCCCTTGTTGGTGGACGAGTCGATGAACCTATTGAATATGGGCTCGTATATGTCCTACGCTTTACGCTTTGGTTTCTTAAACGCGCTTTATTTTCTTGGCGGCGCATGTCTTGCCATTGACGGTTGGTGCTATGATAAGGGATGTGCGTTTGACGGGAAACCCTTGTATGAGGAAATAACGGAAAAAGTAGAGGCCGAGATAGAAGACAATGGGGGCAGGTACGAGATCGTTGAGAAAACGGTAGTGGTAAAACGGGAGAAATTTCCCCTTGAAAAAAGGCTGCCTTCCTATATTTGTATGGGCTTTTTGGTGGCGTTTGCGCTGTTTGCTATGGTGGTGATTGCCTTGCTTTGTTTTGGCGGCGGCGCGAAAGCGGTTTGGAGTATCTTTATAAAAGATGAAGAAACCTTGAAAAGCTTGAACGGATTTTCCGCAAGGCTGGCCCATTCGTTGGGCGGCGCGGAGGTGCTGATTATTCCCTTTGTCTTTGTCGTGGTTGCAACGGTGTTGGGTTGCTTTATGGTGGCTGTCCGTGGGATTAGTCCTCGCTTCCTCTCCTATATATTGATAGGTATCGTGGGGATGCAGGTGGTATTTTTGAATTGTCACTTGATTGCAGGCAACGCTTCTACACAGCACGTTCGGGTGGGGAACTACCAAGAAATATCGGCGAGATTGAATGAGCAGGACGACAGTTATTTCCGTTTGAAGGACTGTGACGATAAAATGACGGCGTGCGTACCGCTTTCGGGGGATGCGAATTCGTTTAGCGTATTCTCCTCGGTGATTGACGCGGATAATTTTGCAACCTATCAAATGTTTGCCTACCTAGGCAACGGGAAAAACAGCTTTAAGAGTGGACATAACGAGAACAAAGGAAACCGCGGTGAGGATTTTGGCGATGCCTTTATGGGGTATAAATATTTCCTTTGCTACGTGGACGTAAACGATAAGGATAGGTCGGTTGAGAAACAGCTGGCGCTCTTTGAAAGTGAGAAACCCTACCTGAAAAAGGTTATGGTGACGAATGAAAACGGGGAAGAGGTACAGCTCTCGCGAGGGGATTTGTACGTTTACGAAAATACAATCGTATTCCCTCTTGGCTATCGTGTAAGCGGCGAGCAGTATCGTTTTGTCAGCCCGAATACCAGCAACAGCACCTACCGTAGAGAAAACCAAGCGGCGTTGTACGAATATTTGCGCGGTGAAAATCTCAAAAGCTTTACCAAAAAGGATTACGTGAACGATGAAATCGCAACCGAGTTGAGCGAATACCTTTGGGATAAGGCGGCGGACGTTGAGGTCGGCGCAGGAAAAATTACGGCGCGTGTGACGGCGAAGGCAGGGGAGCATTTGCTCTTGAATTTCGTGGCGTCCAAGGGATATACGGCAACGGTCAACGGAAAACCTGTGGAGCTGTTGGACAATGATTTGAAATTCCTTTCCGTAGCTTTGGAGGAGGGGGAAAACGAAGTGGTGTTCACCTATTCCTCTCCCTACGTCCGTTATGCGGCGGTTGGTTTGGGCGGCGGAATTTTGGCAATCGTATTGCTTTGGCTGGTGATGACGCGGACAAAGCTTATCCAGCATTTGGAAGGTGTAATTGCCTGGGCAGGCATTGTGATTGCGTTGGCGGTAGTAGGCTTTTTCATGCTGTATCCTACCTGTGTGTTTACCGTGAAACTTTTTTATCTGCTAATTTAATCGCTTTATTGAAGAAGAAAAACCGCAGCGTATTCTCATACGCCGCGGTTTTGTTTATAGGTCTGGCTATATTTTTTGGTATAGAACGGCAAAAAGGCGAATATACTCTTTTGGAGGGGGCATGGTCGCGTTGAACGTGATTTTTTGCCTTAAAAATATGTGAAAAATAGGGGGAGTATATGAAGAAATCGCTTGCGTTTTGGTCGTTGGCAGGGGTTACCTTTACGGTGGTGTTGGGGACGGTGTTGCATTTTTTATATGCCTGGACGGACAGCGCGGCGGTCGCGCCCTTTTCCGCCGTCAATGAATCGACCTGGGAGCATATGAAAATTCTCTTTTTCCCGACGTTGTTGTTTGGGGGTATACAATGGGCGTTTTTTCGGGAGGAGTGTGAGGGATTTTGGTGGATAAAACTCATCGGTATTCTTGTGGGGACGGTGGGAATACCCGTTCTATTTTACACCTATAATGGTGCGTTTGGGCGATCTCCCGACTGGCTGAACGTACTCTTTTTCTTTATTGCTGATATAGGCGCGTATGCGTTAGAGTGGTGGTTGCTCCATAAGGATTTTTACCGCCCGTTTCCCGCGGTTGCGGTGGTGGTTTTAGGGGTGATAGCGGTGTTTTTCGTGCTGTTTACCTTTTATCCGCCCCAGTTGCCCTTGTTTCAAGATCCGATAACGGAAGGGTATGGGATCGTAATATCGTAAAAAAAAGCCCCGACGGTTGAACGTCGGGGTTTTGCATTTTTACAAGGATTCGTTGTCGTTCTTTTCGTGAGGGGTATTCGACCAAGTACGGAAGAGGGACAAAATGGGAAGGATGACGCCGCCGATGATGTTACCCAAAACGCACATTAAGAGGTAGCCGACTGCTTGCCACGAGAAACCGAGGAAGTAGATGTACAAGGTGTTTGCAACCGAGTGGTCAAAGCCGCAGAACGCAAACACGATGATGGGGAACATAACGCCGACCGTAGTGGACAAGCCCTTACGAGGGGCATATTTTACTGCGCCGATAGAAAGGGTAATCAAGAAACCGCAAAGGATTGCGGAGCACAACGCTTTAATCGGCCAAAGGTCCGCGTAGATTTTTGCGGAAATCAAGGCTTGCGCTTGAGGAACTACGCTGGCTGCCAAGGGGGAGTAATACACCAACATCGCGGCAAGGATAACGCCGAGCATATTTCCCAAGAAGCATACGGGCAATTTCCAAAAATTTTTCGCGCCCATTTCAGGGATGTCGGAGATTAAACCCGTAAACAGTTTCATTTCAAACATAACGATTGCCAAAATGCCCAAGGAGAAGAGGACCGCGCCGATCAATTTTCCCCAAGTGTCGAATAAGTTGCAGGCAAGCAGGAATGCCGTACCGCCCACACCGATCATAATCCCTGAACAGAGGGACATCAAGCAAAAGGACACAAATTGCGCCTTTGTTAATTTTTCCATAGGTTTCATTGTGATACCGCCTAAAAAGCACTTCGCTTGTAAACAAGCAAATACGATTATAACGCAATCCAAGGAAAAAATCAAGCCGAAATGCAAAAGATTTTACATTTTTGCGTGAAATTTTGTTGGTGTTGTATAGAAGTGTGTTAGAAAATCACGAAAACATGCTGAAAAATGACCAAACATCATAAAAAATAATAGTAATAGATTAACTTTTGACTGCACAACATTGAAAAGTATGATATAATATATCATGTGATAATATTTATCAGTTATTGTTAATTTTTTCATAAAGGAAGGAACTGTGTTCATGAAGAAAGATTACGAAGCGTTTGTTTTGGATATCTATCTGATTGTCGAGGATGCGGTGCGTTGTTCAAACACGTTTACCAACGGCGACAGTATTGCGGAAGATATCTTCTTTGGCGAAGGAGGACTGAAAGATGACTAAGACTTTGAGAAAAATCACAACTTGGTTACTCGGCGTGTTTATGTGCATGGCGCTTGTTTTGGGTATCGTTGTTTCCCAGCCGCAGGTAGAAACTGCGAGTGCGGCGGAACAAACGGTAAACTTTAACGTTGCGTACTTGGAAGGGGATACCAACGGTAAAATGGTTCTCCGTATCGACACCGAAGGCCAAACGTGGGGCACTTATCACAATGATTTGAAGTTAAGTGAATTGCCCAGCGTTGCAAATTATACGACGATTAACGGTAGAACGTTGACGGAGCTCGCAAATGCATTCGATGCGGATATCCGTGTAACGTTGCAGCCTGCAGGCAGCTTTAGCTTCTTGCGTGTTTTCGTGCCTTTGGAAGTTATGACGACCAGCCAGGTGAAAGCAATGGGTATTTTGGAAGGTTGGACCCTTCCTAGCGGAAGCACGAATTACACCAGCCCTGCGGTGAATTACCTTCGCGTGGGCGATACGTTTGTAAACTCGAAAGCTTACACGGCGAACCCTATGTGGACGTCGGCAAACGTTTCGATTAGCGATGCGGAACTTACGCATCGTAGAACGGCTACTAATGCGGCTTATGCAAATAGAGGTGCGGACTCCTATATCGTAAATATTGACATTGGTGCAACCTTCACTGAATATGACACCATGTACAATGGCTATAAGAGCATCCGCGATTATATCTATATTAATGGCAAGACGATTGACGATTGGAACGCGGAATTGATTGCGGCGGATCCTCGTCTTAATGAACCAGAAACCTATACTTTCTTCCCTCAAAACTCGACGGATCCCAGCCATAAACAATGGTTTGTAAAACCCATCGGCTTCTGGGGTACCAGTACGGGCTTTAGCCTCTCAATTTTCCAGGAAGTAGTTGCGGAATTTGAGACGATTGAGGTCGCTATTGGCGCAGGTTGTATAATTAATGGAAATGTAATCGCTGAAAGAATTTCTAAGACCGTACTTACGCAAAACGTTGTAGATCTTACGAACGTACTTACTTTCTTGGATAACAGCCACAATTCGCCTGAGAATTGGGGTCCTACGAGTATGTATTATATCAATACCAACGGTCAGGCTGCTTGGACGATTGCGGCGCCCAAGGGCGGTTGTTTGAACGAATGTGACCCCGACGAGGCAGGCGGCGGCCAAATTCAGTTGAAGTATATTTACTTTAATGGTACGTCTGTTTGGGATATCAATAAGAACGATAACGGCACCTATGGCTCTACGCAGGGGAACATTGCGAACGGCGGCATCTATGCGCCTATCTTTGCAGGGCTGAGTACGGAGCTTGGCGCTTCGTTAAAATTGATCGTGCCTACCAACTATACCAACGGTAAAGCTGGGCATGAAGAAATCATAATTAAGAAGGGCTTTAACGTAAAAGATGGCAACAACTCTTACGTGGTAACCTCGGATATCATTTTCACCAAGACGGCCAGCGGCTGGACGAAAAATGTAAAAGGAAACGAAGTTGAAACGGAAGTTACGGGCATCATTACGAAAGCAAACCGTAATGACGGCGGCACGAACGAAAACTTCGTAATCTTCCAGCTTTCTGAAAATGACTACGACGGTTTGAATACAACGGCAATTACGGACATCAGCTCCTTGTACGGCTATATCGACATCGACGGCAACGTATTGAGTGCTAGACCTGGCGAGCCTTTCTTCAACGTATGGGGGATTGCGGACTCGGTTGCTTTCCGCGCGCCTGGGTTAGATGCTACACAATTGCAACAGGTAAAATATATCACGATTAAAGCAGGCGCGAAGTTCCCTTCGTATACCACGCAAAACGGCGGGAAGATGATTTATTACGTAACGCAGGAAGACGTGACGTTTGTACATAACGTACCCAACGATACTTGGACGGTTGGCGCAGTGCCTACGGCAAGCCACAACGTAACCTTTACGGTGGATGGGGCAACCTATAAGACGGAAACGGTAGAAAATGGTAAGACGGTAGCGGCCCCTGCGGTTCCTACGAAGGCGGAAGATGCAAACTACACCTACACCTTCAAGCAGTGGACGTTGAACGGCGCGGCGTATAACTTCTCGACGCCCGTAACGGGGGATATTACCCTTACCGCTGAATTCACGGCAACGCCGAAGAATAACGAGGTGGACGTTACCGGTGAATTCTATATCGCGAATCAAGGGGATGCCATTATTGCAGGCAGACAGACCTACTTGGTTAAGACGGTTAATAACTATTGGACGAAATCGCCTGCAAACCTTCAAGAATTGACGAAAAAGTTGTATCTCAATGGCGTTTCCGTTTATGATATCAACCAAAGCGCAAGCGATACGATTCGTACTTATATCGGTACGGATAATAATCAGTACAGCTATATCCAGTTGAATATCCTTAAAACCTATCCTAATGCGGAAGCGGCTGTAAATGACAACCATAAGAACATTGAGCTTAAATCCGGCTTCTCCATAACGGAAAACGGTAAGACTTACGTGGTAACGGAAGATATCAAGTGGGTGAATTTCAGCGGGAGTTGGGTAAACGTAAAGGATTTGGTTTCCCCTGACAGCATATCGATGGCGCAAGCGGTGACCGCTGGTGAAACAGGTGAGCTTTTGAGGATAGACATCTCCTCTAGTGCATGGAACTTTAATCGTGCGGATAGCTACGACTACAACTACTGGAGCGCTGAGGGCTTTATCGCAATGCGTAAGAATATCTTCATCAATGGTGTTTCCTTGTTTGAAATCAACACCACGGTGGATGATAGCAATTATAATTATACTGGCGTACAAACAAATACCCATACGGCTACGTATAACGGCGTAACCTATGAAACATTCAAAAACCCTGCGTTGTTGTATTGTAAAGGCAACACAGTTCAGGTATTTATCCATAAGAACTACCTTGAAGCGTTGGGCAAAGGGGATATCAATGTAACGGTGGGCGCTGGCTTTATCGCATATAATACCCCTGAGAATCAGTCGAATGCGTTGGCGGAAGATAAGACGGTAACGGTTTCCGCAATTTACGAAGTAAAGGCAATGGTGGACGGCTCGGTTGTATCGATGCAATACGCGTATAAGAATCAAAAGGCAACCAAACCTTCTACTCCCTCGAAGGAAATGACGGCAACGACGATTTATGACTTTGATAACTGGTACAACGTTGCTACGGGTACCGTATTTGATTTCAATACGCCGATTACGAGCGACGTTGAAATTGAAGCTCGTTTCACGGAGACAACGGTTAACCTCATTGAAACGGATGTAATTGGTATTGTGCACCACTTAAAGACGGAAAGAAACGACAGCTGGATGGTATTCTCTCTTACCAACCATGACTATGACGACGCGGGCAGCACGACACAGATTGTAGGTAAATATGAGGAATTGAAGCGTATCGGTTTCTTGGATAAAATTATCCTTAAGGGTAGCATCGTCATGAATAATGGCAGAATGGTATCGGAAGCAAGCTTGATGGATATTTACAATTCCTATGGCGAACAAGAAGGACCTTTCTTTAACCTTTGGGGGGAAACGGGTACCTTTGCTCTCCGTGTAACGGTTGAATCTGGCGTTGAAGAAATTGTGATTCAAGAAGGTTGTTACTTCCCTTCCTATCTCTATACCTCTGGCGCTGTTACGAACGATACCCGTTATTTGATCAAACGCACGACGACCTATCGTTTCAATGAAGAGGTAAAAGCGTTTAACAAAGCCGCTGGCGTAAAGGTTGACATTCAAATGGCAACGGGCGCGGCTGTTCGTGTAACCTCGAACATGGCAACCAGCGGTATCCGTTTCGAAGCAAAGATTGCAACGGAGGACGTAGAGGCATTGTACACAAAACTTTCTTCGGGCGCATATAAAGCCGTAGACCTTGGCGTTTTGATTACGCCCACCGATTATTTGATGGGCGGTCAGTTCACGATGGACTGGTTGGATAAGAATGGTTATGCTTATTTGAACTTCACTTATAAACTTGCGGAAATCTACAACGATTTCCCTAAGACGGAAGGTGGTTATAGCAGTTTCTTCGGCTCGATTGTAAAATTAAACGAAAGCAACTACGATAGAAACTTCTCTGGCGTTGCTTACGTTAAGATCACGGAAGCGAATGACAACGTTGTCTATATCTATGCAAACTACAACCCTGTAAACAGCCGTTCGGCATCCTACATTGCAAACGCGGCAATCAACGACCGTCAGGCAACGGCGGATGACGTTTATTCGGAATATATCAGCGCAAACAACAACTACTCGCCTTATACGGAAGCGGAAAATGTCTTCTTGAAGGGATATATGAATAGTGAAAAGGTTTCCGCGATTAACTCGCAAAATCTGACCCAACTTGCAAACAAGGGCGGTACGCAAACGATTACGCCTACCACGCAAAAGTTGAACGGTCCTTACGTGGAATTGCTCTATTCGACCAACGTAAACGTTTGGGGTGTGTTCACCTATACGGATGGTAGTAAGACTGCAAATGAAGACTTCTACTTGCAGGCAGGCACCAACAGCCATAAGCAATACCTTGATATCTTCCGTGTGAACGGTGTGGGTTATGGTATGAATACGAATAACTTGTCGATGGTTTCGATTCAGTTTACGAATGCGGAGCTTGCAAACAGCACGGCGCCTGCTGGTAAGGTGAAAGTGATTGCGTTGTATTCGCAAAATAAGACGATTGACACGAAGAATCAAGAAATTTATTTGACGGTTGATCAAACTGACGGTAGTGAAATCACCGTAGGCGCACACCTTGGTTTGGGCGGCGCGCTCACCTACCTTGCAAAATCGGGTATCTATGAAGGTGTAACGGCTTCGGGTTATAGAAGCGGTAACGTTAAGATTAGCACGAATACAAATGACTTTGTTGCGGAACGTAACACCAACCTCCTTGGTACAAAGAAGGAAGCTGGTTACTATGGTAATCCAACCAGCAGTAAGGCGGCGGATGGCGCAGTTAACCTTATCAACAACGTAGACGCAGGCCGTCAAATCCAGCAATCCTGGTATGCAAACGTTGGCGGTGATTCGACGGGTGCAGGCAATGGTAGCAATGGTTATACGCGTGCATTCTGTAAGACGGAAAGCACGTCGGGTAAATACTGGCCGTACAACCCCGTACAGGCAGGCGACGTTGTAAGTAACCCTAGCCAAATCGTTGATTATGAAATCAATTTGGAACGCGGTTATATCTATATCAAGGCGCGTGCAATGGACTGGGCAAAGGGACAAAAGAGCTCGGATAAACTCGCGAATACGATTGTAGGCGGTTCGACCACCAAATCGTACGTAGAAAACTACTACCGTTTGAATGAAGACGGTACGTTGGTTGTAAACAACGCGTACGTTGACTGGAATGGTTTCACGGATATGGAACTTTGCGATTGGGCATCGACCGAACTTCCTGCTGTATATCCCGTACACACCTTGAACTACTACGTATCCAACACGGATGGCGACGGTTCTTGGGAGGATGGTTTGGAATACAACAGCGGTCTCAGCTCTTGGACGGGTGAAAACGCTATGCGTCAGTTTACGAGCGCAAGCAAGGGCTACACGAAGGTGGAAGACTGGTTCGCTTGGGCAAATAACGGTAATGAAAATGCGTTTGGTATGGGTGTCTATATCCCCAACGTAGAAAGATTGACCTCTGGTAGAGCAAGAACGGAAACCTCGCTTAGCAACTCGCTTAACCGCGACGCTTTGACGGATAACGTATTGTCGGATAAGGGCTTGATGTCGAACATGCAGCCTATCAAATTGAGCTATAAGAGCGCTTACGTAAGCAACACCAGCTATACGGCGCCTGGTATCGATTTCCGTATGGAAGCATACAAGTCTATCGAATACAGCTACGTAATTTGCTTAGGTTCGATTAGCGATATCCGTTCGACCTTCAAGAATATTAAGGACAACGGTACGATCACCAACGCAGGTGACGGTTATCAGAAGGTAGGACTTGACGCATGGGCTCGTGCGGATAAAGCTTGGACCTGGTAATTGAACAATTTAACGCAAAAGAAGTCGTTACGGCTATGCCGTCGCGGCTTTTTTTACCCTTAGCCACGTAGGGAAGGGACGGAAAAAATGTCGAATTCTTTATTATAATGTGAAGTTTTATCAAAAAAAGTAAAATTACTTTGCAAAATCAACAAAAATAAAAATATTTCACAAATGGATTGCATACTTGACAAAGGTATGTTATAATACATTATGTAATACTATACTATTATGGATTTCTTTAGTGTAGTGTTGGTAGATTGAAAAAAAGAACTTTATGATAGGAGTTTAGAAGAATGGAAAAAATGAAATTGGAGCAAGCGCGCTTAGAGTATGAAGCGCCGATGTTGCAACTGATTGTCGTTTGCGGCGAGGACATTGTGCGTACTTCGCAGTCCGATGCAGACGGCGGTGAGTATGGTGACGACTGGCTTTAAGGAAGGAGGGAAAGATGAAAGCGTTTAATGTAAAGAAAATGAAAAACGTAGTATTGTCTGGCGCAATGACGCTCTTGGCGGCAATTTCCCTTTCGCTCGGTATTTCCTTGGCGAAGCCCGTTACGGCAAATGCGGACACGTTGTTGTCGACCGAATTTAAGACGGACGGCGCATCGGTACGTGTATTGACGAAGAACGAAGAGGGCAATTACGAAGAAGCGGCCAAGCAAGGTATCCGTTTCCACGTAGAAATGGGTGACGGCTACAAGGTGGCAGGCGCCGCTTTGTTTGACAAGACGCAATTCAACGAAAATGGTTCGTACAAGATTGCCGAAGGGTATAAGACCTACACCTTGGCATTGCCTACCCGTTTGTTGGGCAACGCTGACTTGAGCGTATCCACGGCAAAGGTAAGAAAGATCGATACCACCAACTACTGGTTTACCGATCAGGACGGCAACTTAGAATCGGTTGCATACATCCACTCGTTCCCGAAGGAATACTTCACCGATGCCATTACGTATAGAGGTATCATTTGTAAAGTAGATGCAAACGGTGCGGAAACGGTGGTTGCTTCGACTGCAACGTCGGAAAGAAGCCTTACCTGGGTAGCAAAGAGAGCATACCTTGATACGATTAAAACAGACAGCAATTACTGGGGTTCGGAAGAACTTGATGAACAGGCGGCGCCTATCATCAAGGGATTTGTACCTACCTATAAAATTACGTACGACGTAAACGGCGTAAAGACGACGGAAGAAGTGCTTTGGGGCGACAAACCTCAAAATGCGCCCTCGGTTGAGGTATCTAACGATAAGCACATCGAATATACCAGCGCTTGGTTCGATACGACGCAGAGCGAACAGGTGGATTTGAACAAGGCGTTGAACTTCAACGAATCGTGCGAAGTTACGTTGACGCATACGATTTCCGCTGAGTTCAACTTGACGGGTGTTGCTGATTTCAATCACTTCAACACGGGTAGCGCAAGTTACAGCGGTGTAAAGGTATACGCAACCCTTCCTGCTGGCGATTTCTACACGGCAAGTGAAATCCAAAACGGCAGCAATAGAATGGTAGAGCTCTCAAAAGATGCTGTTCAGGTAAAATACACGGGCAGCGGCAGCTTCAGCGGCTTGCAAGGCGTTTGGACGTTGTTGGAAGGCAAGGGCAGCGGCGCACAAATGCGTCTTGTATTCGCCTTTGACAGCGCTACGATGAAAAACGGCGATGAGTTGACACTTCTTGACAGCTCAGTATTCTATGCGGATGGCGTTATGTATACGTTGTCGGATGAATACACCATTGAATATAAGTGTGACAGCGAGGGGAAAGAAAATTAGGGTATATTCCTCGGTTATTTGCATAACTCTGACGTTGCAAAGATGGAAAACTGGGTAGAACCCACGGATAACAACCGTAAGCGTATCCGTGTAACCTTCTACGAAGATTTGTTGATCAACAGCGACTTTACGGTTGTATATGACGGCGCTTTGCCTACGGGTTATGAGTATCCCGTTTATACCAAGTGTCACGATACGGGCGAGGCAACGCAAATTAGCGAAGGTTATTATTACTGGAACGAAGGTGAACACACCATCCTTGAATTGAATGGCTATGCTTACCACAATGGTGACGAATTGTTCGGCGCTCCTGGTACGATGATTGTACAAAATGGCGGTTACTTCATTTTCGAAGACGCTATGTACGCATACTTCAATGGTAAAAACTGGGTAGTTGGTAACGAAAAGGGTACCTTTGGCGCGAACGCCTTCGAATGGCAAGGTAAGGATGCAACCGACACGACGGAAATCCGTTTCACGACCAACGGCAACACGGCGTTGACGGCTGGCGGTACGACCAACCGTTGGTTTGATGAAGTAATCGAGATGACGGCTGAAAAGATGGATGAAAATGCGCCTTACGCAGTTTGGTTCACGGATGCAGACGGTACGATCTCGCCCATCGATGATTTCATGTACCACGGTCAAGCAACGGCAAGCAGCTACAACCACATCCTTGCGTTCAAGGATTTCAAGGGTACGCAGGCTGGTCAGATGGTAACCATCGCAAACGGTACTCGTTTCTGGGTAGGCGGTGAATACTTCACGGCAACGGAAGAAATCAGCTTCTATTATAATGGTAAGAACTGGATTGCAAACCAAACGGCTGCGGCGGATGAGATGCTTACTTCCGATAACTATTCGGGTAAGGGTTACAACTACTACGAAGCAGGTCTTAACAAGTTGCGTTTGCACCTCAACAACGGCATCTTCAATAACGCAACGGGTGAGCTTTACGTTGAAAGCGGCAGCATCAAGGTAAATAACACGGTATATACTTCGCTTAAATATTATGGTATACTCCCTGATGGCAAGGGTGGAAACACCAACCATAAGATTTTGGAAATCATCGGTGACGATAGAAACGTTATCGGTAAGAACGCATTTGTAGATCAGCTCGTAATGGAAGCAGGTACGCGTCTTTGGTTGGATGGCCACTGCGTAGAATTTGCGGAAGAATGGAGCTTTACCTACGTAGGGGAAGTTATCAAAGATGGTGGTAACAATCCTATGGGTTACGAATGGATTATCAACAAGAACACCGATATTTCGAACGATGATATTGTAAGAATGTACAACGCAACGGATGCAGGCGGCGAAGTTCGTTTGGTATTGCAGGCAGGCGTATTGACGGATACCTTCTATGGCTTTATGGCGGTAGATGCATCTAAGGGCCTTCCCGTTGTAAACGGCGTAGAAATGGCGAACCAGTCGTTTGCTTACGGTATGCAGAATAACTTGATTGCTGTTCGTGGCGGTGAATATGGTCAGAAAGCTGGCGACTATATCGTAATCCCTAAGGGTTCGGTATGGTGGACTTCGCAAGGTTCGTTAACCTTCACGGAAGAAATCCGCGGCTTGTATACTTCGGAATGGTTGTGTGGCTTCAACACGGAAAATGACTTGGGTGATTTGACGGCTGAACACATTCAGCAGGTAATGGATGAGGGCGCAAATGAAGTTCGTTTGCAAATTCCTCGTACGATTTCGAATACCTATTATGGCCCTGTTGCTGTGGATGGTACTGTTACGGTAACCAAGGCAAACGGCACGACCGTAGTTTCTACGCTTGGTTACTGGTATAGCGGTACGGGTTACTCCAATGCTTACCATACGTTGGTTGGTTTCCGTGCTACGGGCTTGGGTGGCAGCGCAAACGGCGACGTCTTGACCATTAAGGCTGGTACGAAGTTAATCTTCCATACGCCTACCGGTCTTGAAGGGTATCATACCTTTGCAGAAGATATTGTTTACATTTACAACAATGGTACTTGGGTGAACTCTGAAGGTTGGAACGTTCAATTCACCTTGAACAACGCAACGGCTTCCATCGACGGTAAGACGATTGCAAATGGTGAAACCCTTAAGTTGGCGCATGGTACGCACAACGTAACGATTACGGCGAACAATGGTTATGCAATTACGGGTGTAACCAGCGCAACAAACAACCTTGACGGTACGTACACACTCAACGTTAGCGCAAACATGAACGTGGTTGTAAGCGCGATGCAGTCCATTAAGTTGGATGCAAGCTCGATCTTGTCGATTAACCCTTACGATGAAACGAACGCTAACCCTGAATGTATGGGTGTACGTTTCAAGATGGATGGCAACACGGCATTTAACAAGATTACGGGTATCCATTATGGTTTGGCGATCAATGGTTCGGTAACGGCAACGGTAGACGGCGGCGTTTACCATGCTTCGGTATTCAATGCGCCTCATAACTTCTTCGAATTGCGTTTCAGCACGGTAAATTTGAAGATAGGCGACGAGTTTAAGATTGCGAAAGGCACCGTATTCTCGGGCGGCGACAATGGCGGTGTGGCTTATGCGATTGAATTCACCGAAGATATCGTTGGTCACTGGACTGGTTCTAGCTGGATGTTGAATCCTGTGAAGCTTGGCGATTTGACCTGGGACGATGCAACGGTAAATAGAATTATCAACTATTCGGATATGAAGGATGATGCTGCTCTCAACTACATGATTCGTATCTATTTGAACGTAGAGCTCTTCAATACGGAATCGGGCGGGCTTCTCACCGAAGGTAACGTTACGATCGGTGATACGGCTTATACGGGTACTTGGTATCACCACGGTTCGACGCATAAGATTATTCAAATTTCCGAGTACGACTACACGAAGGGCAACAACCAGCCGAAGTTAGTAATTAGTGCTGGTACGAGATTCTACATGGGTACCCAGTATTACGAAACGACCAACACGTTGACGGCGACTCGTACAGGTAACAAAAACGAAGCTATTTGGACCTGGACCGTTTCCTAATGTCCTTGTAACAAAATAGAAATTACCTCTTGTGGATTCATCCGCAAGGGGTTTTTCTTTGTGAAAATGCAGGGGAAATGGGGGAAAACAAAGGGAAAATTTTCAAAACCCTATTGCAATTTTGAAGAAGGTGTGCTATACTATATGCAAATTCGGTAGGTAACGCTTGCAAAGGAGGACTTATGACCGAAAGAGAGAAAATGTTTGCGGGAAAAATCTACGACCCTTTTTGCGAAGGAATGCCCGAGGAACGCACGCGCGCGCATAAGCTGTGCCGTTTATACAATAAGACGGACGAAACGCACGCCAAAAAACGTGAAAAACTCCTCAATAAGCTCTTACCCAACCGTGGCGAGGGTGTTTACCTGCAAGGCCCGATTTATTTCGATTTTGGCACAAATACCACCTTGGGGAAAGGGAGCTACGCCAACTTTAACCTCGTGGTTTTGGACGAGGGGAAGGTGACGATCGGCGACTCGGTTTTCATCGGCCCGAACGTATCCTTTTTGACACCCATTCACCCCTTGCGCTACGAGGATAGAAACGCCTTTTTCAATGAAAAAACGGGCTGTGTAACCAACCTGGAAAGGGCAGGCGCGATCACGATCGGGGATAATTGCTGGATAGGCGGCGGCGTTGTCTTTTGCGGCGGTGTAACGGTGGGCGCTGGCTGTGTCATCGGCGCAGGCTCGGTGGTGACGAGAGATATTCCACCGAATTGTATCGCGGTGGGCAATCCCTGCCGTGTGTTGAGGGAATTGACGGACGAGGACAAGCTTTCCGCACATCCCGAATATTTTGCGAAAGAATAAAATATATAAATAAGAGGTAAATTATGGAAAATATCATCATTTGTAACTGTAAGCAGGTTAGCTACTCGGACATCGAAAAAGCCCTTGAAAACCACAATAAAATGGAAGACGTTTTAGAGGTTTTTGCAGACGTACAGCGTATCACGCATTGTTCGACGGGTTGCGGCGGCTGTCACGACAAAGTATTAGACGTTATTTCCCAAATTATGATGGGTTAATTAAAAAACACCCAAACGGGTGTTTTTTCTTTAAGAAGAAAGGCAAAACCGAGGGTTTTGTATGGAGTTTAACTTTATGAACGAACGGATACAAGAATATTTCCCCGACGGAACGCCCATTGACGGTTGGTTTTACGAAACGAGCATCCCCACGCTTGACGGCTTGGGCAAGGCGTATCTCATCACCGATTATGGGGTTGCGGACGACGGTAAAATCTACACCCAAGCCCTGCAAAAGCTAATTGACTTCATTGCGAAAGAGGGCGGCGGTGTGGTTGTCGTGCCTGCTGGTACTTACTATACGGGCGCGCTGTTTTTTAAGCAGGGCGTACACCTTTACCTCGTGGAAAACGGGGTTCTGAAAGGGAGCGACGACATCGCCGATTATCCCGTTTGCGATACCCGTATCGAGGGGGAATGCTGTAAATATTACCCTGCGCTCATCAATGCGGACGGCGTGGATGGGTTTGTGATATGCGGTGAGGGTACGATTGACGGCAACGGCGAGCGCGCTTGGAAAGCCTTTTGGAAACGCAGGGAGTGGAACCCTGCCTGCACCAACAAGGACGAGCAACGCCCCCGCTTGGTGTATTTATCCAACTGTAAAAATGCCTTGATTGCAAACGTGCGCCTGCACAATTCACCCTTTTGGACGACCCATATCTATCAATGTCAGCGCGTGAAGTTTATCGGTTGCCACATTTTTGCACCGCGCGCGCCGATCCCTGCGCCCAGCTCGGATGCCATTGACGTCGACGTGTGTACGGACGTGCTGGTGAAGAATTGCTACATGGAGGTTAACGACGATTCCGTGGTGTTAAAGGGTGGAAAGGGCCCTTGGGCGAATGAACAAGCGGAAAACGGGGTAAACGAACGGATTTTGGTGGAGGATTGCACCTACGGTTTTTGCCACAGCGGTTTGACCTGCGGATCCGAATCGGTGCATAACCGTAACATCTTGGTGCGCCGTATTCGTGTGGAGAATATTATGCAGTTGCTCCATTTGAAATTGCGCCCCGACACGCCGCAGCTTTACGAATATATCACGATTGAGGACGTGGAAGGGACGATTGAGGGGAACTTTATCAACGTCAATCCTTGGACGCAGTTTTTCGACCTGAAAGGTCGGACGGATAAGCCCGTTTCCAAGGTGGAAAAGGTGACGATACGTAACTGTAAATGTTCCTGTGATTGTTTCTTTAACGTGTATAAAGACGAAAAGCAGTATACCATGTCCGCGTTTACTTTACAAAACTTGCAAATTTGCGCAAAGGAGCAAGGGAACACCTTTGACGTTATTGATGATGTAACAGTGGAAAACGTGAGCGTTAAAATACAATAAAATAAAACACGGTTGCGAATAACAACCGTGTTTTTTTGTATAAGAAAACCGCGCCCCGATAAGGAGCGCGGTTTGTATTTTTAGTTAAACTTTTCTTTTGCCGTGTAGTGCGTATGCAACAATTCGTGTGCCTTGTGGGAATTAGGTTCACCCAAGAACTCATCATACAATGCAATGATTTGAGGGTTCTTGTGGGATACACGAAGTGCCTTCGATTCGTCTTCCTGATACAACGCCGCAGCACGTTTTGCCTTGTAGGTCGTCAAGATATCCGCATCTTCGTTGGGCAAGAAGCAAGGTCTAACGTAAGGTTGACCGCCACCTGCGATACAGCCGCCGGGGCAACCCATGATTTCGATGAAGTGGTATTCGCTCTTACCAGCGCGGATGTCGTCAAGCAATACCTTTGCGTTCTTCATACCGTGTGCAACCGCAACCTTTACCGTTACGCCGCCGAGGTCATACGCCGCTTCCTTGATACCTTCAAAGCCGCGTACTGCCGTCATTTCTACCTTGTCGAGTTCCTTACCCGTCAACTTGAATGCCGCCGTACGAAGCGCCGCTTCCATAACGCCGCCCGTCGTACCGAAGATAACGCCTGCGCCCGTGTAATCGCCAACGATGTCGTTGTCAAATTCCGCATCGGGCAACTTCACAAAGTTGATACCCGAACGTTTGATGAGCTTCGCAAGCTCTCTCGTCGTCAATACGGCGTCCACGTCAGCCAAACCGTTTACGGACAATTCAGGACGAGCCTTTTCCGATTTCTTTGCCGTACAAGGCATAATCGAAACAACGAACATATCCTTAGGGTCGATACCGTTCTTTTCCGCATAGTAGTTCTTCAAAATCGCACCGAACATTTCGTGGGGGGATTTGCAGGAAGAAAGGTGGGGAAGAAGATCGCCGTAGTTGTATTCTGCATAGTTTACCCAACCAGGGGAGCAGGAGGTAATCATGGGCAATTTGCCGCCGTTCGTAATTCTGCCAAGCAATTCGGTTGCCTCTTCCATAATGGTAAGGTCAGCCGCAAAGTTGGTGTCGAATACTTTCTTAAAGCCAAGGCGTTTCAACGCCGCAACCATTTTACCCGTTACCAAGCTGCCGATAGGCATGTCAAATTCTTCGCCGAGCGCCGCGCGTACAGCAGGTGCAGTTTGTACAACTACGTACTTGCCTGCCTTCATTGCCGCGTCAACCTTTTCAATTTCGGAAACTTCCATAAGCGCGCCCGTAGGACAAACGCTTACACATTGACCGCATAAGATACAAGGGGAGTTTGCAAAGCTTCTGTTTTCAGCGGGGGCAACGATCGTGTTGAAACCACGCTTTTCAAAGCCGAGGATGCCCAAGCCGTGCGCATTTTTACATCTTTCTACGCATCTACCGCAAAGGATACATTTGGAGGTATCTCTTACGATGGAGGGGGTAAGTCTATCTATGGTATTGGGGGATTGTTCGCCTTGATACATATCATCGCGCGCACCCGTTACTTTTGCAACGTGTAAAAGCTCACAGTAGCCGTTCTTGTCACATTGTTGACAGTTTTTGTTGTGGTTAGAGAGAAGGAGCTCTACCGAGGTTCTTCTCGCTGCCGTTGCTTTGGGGGAAGAAATGGTAATTTCCATGCCGTCCGCAACAGGATATACACAGGACG
>JAZKZY010000132.1:0-17613 GCA_045612895.1 Candidatus Scatosoma sp.
CGTGCGAAATCGCCCGAATATTTCTACCGTCAACTCCTTTCCTTCTATAAGAGTGCGACTTTCGCGGCGAAAAACACGGATAGAATTATCGAAGAAGCCGTTCGTTCTTTGGAGGAACTGCAGGGCGAAATCGAGCGTGAAACGACCGATTTGATGCGTTTCAAACAGCGTATCGGCGGTGTCGACGTTTATATGTACGCGGATAGAATCGCACGCCGTAAGGAACTTTTACAGCAAATTGATAAAACCTTGGAAAAGGTGCGTATCATCGGGGAAAGCAACACGGCGTTTGCGGAATTTTACAGTTATCTTCGCGGTGAAAAGAATTTCCAAGAAATCGGCGGTGGCGCAGGATTTATTGACATTATTCGGTATTTTTATCGCGAAACAGTAAAAAAATATAAGATGAACTATGGCATGACCTCCAAAACGATGTACGCATCGGATGCGTATGCGCTTTGTGTGATTTGCGCAGGGATTTGCGATAGGCTTTCGCCTGTGTATTCCTACGTATTCGTGGACGAAGGTCAGGACGTGTCAGCGTGTGAATACGCATTGCTTCGTAAAATCAACGCAAAGGCATCTTTCAACGTCTTTGGGGATTTGGCGCAAAACGTTACCCCTTGGCGCGGAATTAAATCTTGGAAAGAGGATTTCCCTAACTTTTCGGTATATGAATTAACGCAAAACTATCGTAACACCAACCAAATCGTATCCTTTGTGGCAAATGATTTGGGGATTGATATGCAATCTATCGGTTACGACGGTCCTGAGGTTGTGAAAGTGAACGCACGCGGTATCAGTGCATTCTTCAAAGAGAAAAAGGGCTTAAAGGCGATTATTTGCGCGGAAAGCGAAAAGGAAAAGTATTTGCGCAAGAGTTACAACAACTTGGCAATAAAGGGGAAAATTTCACGCACGAAGGTGAATATTATGACCGTTTATGAGAGTAAGGGGTTAGAATTTTCGTCCGTGGTGGTTATTCCTCAAGGGATGTCAAATAGTGAAAAATATATTGCCTATACAAGGGCGTTAAAAGATTTGGCTATTCTTGATTAAATGTATAAAAGCGGAGTTTTCCACAAAAAAATGTGGATATGTGGAATAAAAATTGCCTAAAACATTTGAAAAAATGAAAAAAAAGTGTTATAATAAACTTAAAATGGCATAATATGGCGAAAAATACCCATTTTTAAGTGGGCGTAAAAAAGCAAGTGGTTGAGGAAGAAATGGCAGAACAGAAAAAGAAAGATCTTAAGAAAACAGACGAATACAGTGCCAAAAATCTCGAGGTATTGGAGGGGCTTGATGCCGTTCGTATGCGTCCTGGTATGTATATCGGGTCTACGGGTATTAAGGGTTTGCACCATATCCTTTGGGAAATCGTGGACAACGCAATCGACGAAGCTGCAAACGGACATGCAAACAGGGTAAAGGTTACCTTGCATAAGGATGGCAGCGCATCCGTTGAAGATAATGGTAGAGGTATTCCTACCGATATTCACCCGAAAGAAAAGGTTTCGGGTGTTCAGCTTGTCTTCACGAAATTGCACGCAGGCGGTAAATTCGGTCAAGGCAACTACGAATATTCTGGCGGCTTGCACGGTGTAGGCGCGTCCGTTACCAACGCATTGTCCGAATGGTTGACCGTTGAGGTTTGCCGTGATAAGCGTGTATATAAAATGAGTTTCCACTCTACTTATAATGCGCGTAAGAAGAAAGTAGAGTCGGGCTTGCCCGACGGTCCTTTGGTGGATACGGGTATTACGACCAACCGCAAAGGTACTTTAGTTCGCTTTAAGCCGGATAAAGAGGTGTTCTCGGAGTTGGATTTCAACTTGGAAACGGTTGAAGAACGTCTTCGCCAGCTTGCATTCTTAAATCGTGGCGTAGAAATCATTTTGATTGACGAACGTATTACGATGGCGGAAGCAAAACGTGCGCAAATGCTGTACAGCGCGGAAGAAACGGAAGGGGAAGATGGTGAAGAAACTACGGAGAACGTAGCGGAAGAAACGGTAGAAGAAACCCCTATTTTTGAAGGTCAGCAATCGCTTTTTGGCGAGTTGGACGAGCTTGCTTTGGAAAGTGAACCCTACCGTATTACCTTCAAATACGACGGCGGTATCTCCGATTACGTTAAGAGTTTGAACGAGGGCAAGAGAAAGCTCTACGCGCAACCTATATATTATAAAGCAACGAAAAATGGTATTCAGGTAGAATTTTCCATTCAACATACGGGTGAATATCGCGAAAGCATGTTCTCGTTTGTAAACAACATTCCTACCCCCGAAGGCGGTTACCACGAAATGGGCTTCCGTTCTGGTTTAACGAGGGTATTGAACGAATACGCAAGAAATAACGGTTTCTTGAAAGATAAGGATGCAAACTTCCAAGGTGACGACTTCAGCGAAGGCTTGTCGGTAGTTTTGTCTATCAAAATGGCGAGTGTGCAATTTGAAGGACAAACCAAAACGAAGCTTGGCAATACCGAAGCTCGTCCTGCGGTAGAAGCAACCGTACTTGAAGGCTTTAACGAATTTAAGAATATCCGCGGCTATAAAAAGACGATGGAAGAAATCATCAAAAAGGCGCAGGGTGCGGCAAAATCCCGTATTGCGGCTAAGACTGCAAAGGATAACGCCCGTGCGAAGAATAGCATTGATGGTTTGACCTTGGTTGGTAAACTTGCTGGCTGCTCGGGTAGAAAGCCCGAACTCAACGAAATGTTCATCGTAGAGGGTGACTCGGCAGGCGGTACGGCAAAACAAGCGCGTGAAAGACAGTATCAGTCGATTTTGCCTTTGCGCGGTAAGCCGTTGAACGTAGAAAAGAAGAAACTTGCGCAAATCTTGGAAAACGAAGAAATTCGTACAATCATCAGCGCAATCGGCGCAGGTATTGACCCTGATTTCAAATTAGATAAAATCAATTATCACAAAGTCATCATCCTTTCGGATGCTGACCAAGACGGTATGCACATTCGTTGTATCTTGCTTACCTTCTTCTTCCGTTATATGCGTCCCTTGGTAAACGCAGGGCACGTATATATCGGTATGCCTCCCTTGTATAAGGTGTATAAAGGAGATAAGGTAGAATACGCATACGACGATAAAGAGTTGGATGAAAAGATCCAAAAGCTTGGCAATGGTTGTAAGTTGCAACGCTATAAAGGGCTTGGTGAAATGAACTCTGACCAGCTTTGGGAAACGACGATGAATCCCGCGACCCGTAACCTTATCCAGGTAACGGTTGAAGACGCGGCTAAGGCGGAGCGTATGATTACCACCTTGATGGGTGATAAGGTAGAAGGCAGAAAAGAATTCCTTGCAAAGTTTGCGAACTTTGACAAGCGTGACGGCTTCATTGAAAGACGTAAGCAAACGGAAAAGAAGGAGGAAGAATAAGATGGCAAGAAAGAAAAACGAGCCGGAAATGATTGAACCGCAAGGTCAATTATTTGTTGAACCTCTTGAAAACGTATTGCATACTTCCATGCTTCCGTATGCGGAATTCGTTATCCTTGACCGTGCGCTTCCTCGTGTGGAAGACGGTTTGAAACCTGTACAAAGACGTATTCTTTATACCATGAAAGAAATGGGATTAACCCCCGATAAACCGCATAAAAAGAGCGCACGTATCGTTGGTGACTGTATGGGTAAATATCACCCTCACGGCGACAGCTCCGTTTACGATGCAATGGTGCGTATGGCGCAGGATTTCAACATGGGTAAAACCTTGATTGACGGCCATGGCAACTATGGCTCGGTGGACGGCGACCCTGCGGCTGCAATGCGTTATACTGAAGCAAGAATGCAACCTTTGGCGTTGGAGCTTTTGCGTGATATTGACAAGCAAACAGTAACCTTCTCGCCCAACTTTGATGACAGCTTGGAAGAACCTGACGTATTGCCTGGGCGTTTCCCGAACTTACTCGTTAACGGTGCATCTGGTATTGCGGTTGGTTTGGCAACGAACATTCCTACCCACAACTTGGAAGAGGTAATCAACGGCGTTGTTGCATACATTGACAACCCTGCAATTTCCTTGGAAGAAATGATGGAACATATCCCTTCGCCCGACTTCCCTACGGGTGGGGTAATCATTGCAAACGAGTTAATTCAAGCATATAAAACGGGTCGTGGTAAAATCACGCTCCGCGCGAAGATTTCCATTGAAAAAACGGACAATGGTAAGACGAATTTGGTCATCACCGAATTGCCTTATCAAGTAAATAAAGCGCAAATGCTTCGTAAAATCGTTGAATTGCGCGAAGAAAAGAAGGAAGAGTTTGCCGGCTTAGACCACGTTACCGATGAATCGGATAGAACGGGTATGCGCGCGGTAATCCGCTTGAAGAAGGATGCTGATATAGAGGCAACCTTAAAAGCACTTTACAAATACAGCGACTTAGAGGTTACCTTTGGTATCAATATGGTTGTGATTGCCGATGGTAAGCCCCAACAGCTTGGGCTTATGGAGGTAATTCGCCACTACGTGAAATACCAACAAAAGGTTATCAAGCGCAGAACGACGTTTGAGTTAGAGCAGGCACAGGCGCGTTGTCATATCTTGGAGGGCTTAATTATTGCCGTTCAAAATATCGACGAAGTCATCGCGATTATCAAAAAATCGGACAGCACGGCGGATGCAAGAGCAAAATTGATGGCGCGTTTCGAAATTTCCAAAGAACAAGCGCAGGCTATCCTTGATTTGAAGCTTGCTCGCTTGACCAAGTTGGAAATTTACAAGCTTGAAAACGAGCTTAAAGAATTGAAGAAGGAAATTAAACGTTTGACCGCTATTTCTAAGAGCGGCGATTTGCAGTTGCAGGTTGTTAAAGAGGAAATTACGGAAATTAAAAACAATTATCCTTCGCCTAGGAAATCCAAGCTTGTATTTACTCGTGAAGAAGCGGACGGCTTGCTTGCAACCTCCAGCGCAAAGAAACCTGGCGTTGCATGTACCCTTGTTTATACGGCAGACGATTGTTTTAAGGTGTTGACGGGTAAGCAAGTAGGGGCGTTGAATAAGCCTTTGGAGGGTAAATTCAAACCGCAGTTGATTGCGGAAAAACTCCTTACGACGATGACGGATAAGCGCATCTTTGCGTTTACCAACTATGGTAACTGCCATAAGTTGGATATCTCCGATCCCGATTTGGAATGCAAGTTAAACGATGAAGGCGTTACCTTAAAAGACTTGTCCGAAGATGCGGAAGCAGGCGAAAAAGTTGTTGCAATGTTCGAGGTTGGCGAACGCTTACCTTACGGGCATTTGATGTTCTTCACCAAGAAGGGTATGATTAAAAAGACCGAATGGGCAGAATACGAGCAACGCAAAGACAGTTTCCAAGCGGTAAAACTCAACGAAGAGGATGAGGTTATCGGCGTAGAAGAAGACTTGAACGAAGAGGATACCATCTTGATGATAACCAAGTTCGGTATGTGTTTGAACGCGAAGAAGGATGATATCCCTACGCAGGGCAGAATTGCAACGGGTGTACGCGGTATTATGTTGCAGGACGGCGACAGTGTATTGTTGATGCAGCAAATCAACGATGAAGGTGAAGTTATTATCGCAACGACGGAAGGTAAGTTCAAAAAGGTGCTTGTTTCTTACCTTGAACCGACCAAACGTTATAAGAAAGGCTCGATTATTGTTGGCTTGACCGACAAAGCAAGCGTTTTGACGGCGGCATACGTTACCGTTCCTTATATGCTTGCCATAGAAGATAAGACCCATAATGTATCCGAATTATCCAGCGAGGATATTTCGATTATGATGCAAAGCTCCAAGGCAAAGAAGGTCGGCCGTTATGCGGAAGATTCCATCTTGCAAGTAATCCCTATGACCTATAAAAAAGGGGAATAAGTAGATAAAATCAGTTATAAACCTCGAAAAACCGACATATTATATTCCGTAACCATCTAACGGAGGTCGGGATTTTGTGGGAATATATTGAGGAAAGAGCCATTAAATGTGCGGAATATATCGTGGAAACGGGCGCAACCGTTCGAGCGTGTTCCGCACATTTTTCTATCAGCAAATCAACGGTACATAAAGACGTGTCTGAACGCTTGAAATATATCGACGCGGACTTATACGAGCGTGTAAGACAGGTATTAGAATTCAATTTAAGCGAACGGCATATGCGCGGCGGAATTGCAACCAAAGAAAAATATGAAGCAAAGCATAAAGAATAAAGCGGGAGGGCATTCCTCTCGTTTTTTTGTTATAAGGGTTAACATATTGCATCCTGGTAAATAATATTTTTCAAAAATGCAAAAATAGGGTTTACTTTTTGAAAAATATTTGTTATAATGGAAAAAAAGTAGAAAAATGTCGAAAATGATGAAAAAATGTAGGGTAACAATTACGACCGTGGTGGACGGTCAAGAAAATACGATTGTGCGCGAGGGGGAAATGGAGCTTTCCACCGCCTCGGCAACGCTCGTTTATCGTGAAGAAAATGCGGCGACGCGCATTTATTTAGAGGGTGAAAAAGCGGATATTGAACGTATCGGCGATTATACGATGCGTTTACATTTGATTCGCGGGCAATTAACCGACGGTGAAATCGGGCTTGGCGGCGCATCGGGCGGCATTCAATCGTTTACCCACCGCATTCAATATTCAGCTACGGAGCAATCGTTGTTGCTTTCTCTTGGGTATGATTTAATGATTTCAGGGGAAACACAACGGATGCAAATTCGTTTAATGGCAAGATATTTATAAAGGGGAAAGGCATGAAAATAATTTATCTTGGACATTCGTGTTTTATGTTTGAAGGGGATACGGGTGTGAAATTAATCATTGATCCCTATACGCGCGTTGGGTATGAACTTCCGAACGGCTTAACGGCGGATATAGTTTTGAGTAGTCATGCGCATTTTGACCATAACTATACACAAGCGATTGAGGGGGAATATATCCTTTTAAATCAAGCGGGGGAATACAATTTCCATGGCGTTGAGGTAGAAGGCTTTCCTTCTTGGCACGACCCCAAACAGGGCGCGTTGCGCGGAAACAATGTATTGTTTCATTTCACAATAGACGGTATTCGTTTTTGTCATTTTGGTGACTTGGGTGAGGGGTACAATGAAGATACCGCGGAAAAACTTGCAGGCGCGGACGTTTGGTTGATCCCTGTGGGCGGTACTTATACCATTGATGCAACCCAAGCGTTGGAATATATTGAAAAGCTTGCGCCAAAGCTGGTCATTCCTATGCATTATTTGCCGGCGGATGGGGCTTTGGATATTGCACCGATAACCGACTTTTTATCCATGGTTGATACCGACAAGGTAATACCTTGTTTAGAGGGTGTGTTTACAATGAACAAAGAAGATTTGAAAGGCTTAGCTGGAAAAATAATTTATATGGAGCGCCGTAAATAACTATGATTGAAAATATGAGAGAATATAAATACGCATGTAAGGAGTTTTTATCCGGATTTGCGTTAAATGCATTGCGTTCTTACGGTCGCACAATCGGGGTAAACAATCCGACGAAAGACAAGAAAAAGAATGTCCTTATCGACGAAATTGTGGCGGTTTTGGCGGGGGAAGTTTTACCGACAATGCCCTCCACGCGCGGTGCTCCGGTAAAAAATGATTTTACTGACCCTAAAATTTTTGAGGGGATCAAGCAAATCCGCAGGGCGCATGTAAAAATGGGCAGCTTAGAGGATACGTTGGATCGATTGCATGAAGCGGAAAAGAATCCGTACATCTTAAAGGTATCCGACCCTAATGCGGAGCATTTACAAGATACGGCGTTAAATGAAATGTATGACGGCCAGTTGGAAACGATCAACGGGGTATCTGTATTATTCCCGTTAGATTGTATGGATTCCGATTCCAAAGTGGTTGTTCCCGTAGAATTGATACGCGTTTACGATTTGAGAGAGGGCGACGTTATTAGCTGCCGCGCGGAAAGACATCAAAACGTTTTGGTTGCCGTTACCATTTTGAATATCAACGGGCTTGACGTGGAATATTTCCGCAGGGGGAATTTTGACGGAAAGGTTTGTTATCCTTATCAACGTGTAAAATTCTGCCAAAAAAACGTGGCAAATACCATGGTGGCAAAGCTGTTAGAGTGGTTGGTTGTTGTTGGGAAAGGTCAGCGCGGCTTGATTGTAGCTCCACCTAAAACGGGGAAGACGACTCTCTTGACGGATATGGCAATCAATGCAAAACGCGCGAATGATAACTTTGTCGTAATGTCCTTGTTGATTGACCAAGCGCCTGAGGCAATCGGGTTGTATAGAGAGCTTGCAAATCCCGAAAATTTACTTTATTCAACGTATGAAGATTCGCCTGAAAGACAAATGTTCGTTGCGGAATTTGCCTTAAAACGTGCAAAATGCTATGCGGAAAGCGGTAAAGATGTTTTGCTGATAGTGGATTCGCTGAATGCGTTGGCGAGGGCGTTTAATGAAACGGATGAGTCGCTTGGCGGTAAAACGTTGGCGGGCGGTATGGAAAGCAAGACGGTGCAATACTTGAAACGCTACTTTGGTACGGCAAGATGTTTGGAAAGAGGCGGTTCGCTTACCATTATAGGCGCTTTGTCCGTTGATACGGGCAATCCTGCGGACGATTTGTTACGCGCAGAACTTTCGCCCGTTTCCAATTTGGAAATCGTTTTAAGCGAGGATTTGGCGAAACGTAGGATTTATCCTGCGATTGATCTTCTTGAAACGAGAGGGAAACGTACCTCCGCCGCATCGGGTATGCGCGAGGGGATTACGAACGATTTAATCCGCAGTGATTATTTGTCCGCTTTCAGCGTTGAGGATTTGTATCGGGTAATTATGGATTCGGAAAACTTCCTGGAGATGGAAGAAAAATTATTCAAACAATTAAAGAATAAAAAGAAGTAAAAATATGGGGTGAAATGGTAAAATTTCACCCTGTTTTTTCGCCTAAAATTATAAATAAAATGAAAGTATTTTATTTTTCAATACCAAAACTAAGTTGAAAAGCTTGACTATCTTGATTTTCAAGCACTTTAAGGCCTTAAAAATTGATAGAGGTATAAGTTTTCCCTATACCATATCCTATGTTCGTTTGCTTGACTTTAACACAATATATGGTATAATAGTATAGCATTAAATGAGCGCTAGACACAATATGTTGTGTTACGGTCAAAAAACCGTATCAATCAATTATTGTGATGTCATATAATTACAGAGGAAGAATGGGGTGTACGGAATGAAAGAGATGAAGATTATTAAAAGAAGCGGGGAAGAGGTAGTATTTGATAAAGAAAAGATCGCTGGTGCGTTAAAAAAAGCGAATAAAGAGGTAGCGGAACGCGATCGTATTTCCGAAGGGGCATTGAATGCGATTGTAGAGGTTGTTACCGAGCAATGCGCGGCTCTTGGCAGATCTCCTCACGTAGAAGAAATCCAAGACATGGTAGAAAATCGCTTGATGGCGACACTCTGCTTTGCTTTGGCTCGTAAATATATTACATATCGTTACAATCGTGCGTTGATTCGTAAATCGAATACGACTGACGCGCAGATTTTGTCGTTGATTGAATGTAATAACGAAGAAGTTAAGCAAGAAAATTCTAATAAAAATCCCACGGTAAACAGCGTGCAGCGTGACTATATGGCAGGGGAAGTTTCCAAAGACCTTACCCGTCGTATTTTGTTGCCTGGGGATATCGTTGATGCGCATGAAAAGGGGTTAATCCATTTCCATGACGCCGATTATTTCGCACAGCATATGCACAACTGCGACTTGGTTAATTTGGAAGATATGTTGCAAAACGGTACGGTTATTTCGGGTACGTTGATTGAACGTCCGCACAGCTTTTCTACTGCTTGTAATATTGCTACGCAAATTATTGCGCAGGTTGCATCTAACCAGTACGGCGGTCAAAGTATTTCCTTGACTCATCTTGCGCCTTTCGTAGAGATCAGCCGTCAAAAAATCCGTAAAGAAGTTGCTGAAGAACTCGCAGGTTTGAACGTGACGGAAGAAAGAATTGCGGAAATGGCGGAAAAACGTTTGCGCGATGAAATCAGAAGAGGTATCCAAACCATTCAATACCAGGTTGTAACCCTTTTGACGACGAATGGTCAGGCGCCTTTCGTAACGGTATTCATGTATTTGAATGAAGCGCGCAACGAATGTGAAAAAGCTGACCTTGCAATGATTATTGAAGAAACCCTCCGTCAGCGTATGAAGGGTGTTAAAAATGAGGCTGGCGTTTGGATTACGCCTGCATTCCCTAAACTTATTTACGTTTTGGAACCTGACAATATTTCCGAAGAGCAACCTTACTGGTATCTTACGGAGCTTGCCGCAAAATGTACGGCAAAGCGCATGGTACCCGACTACATTTCCGAAAAGAAAATGTTGGAATATAAGGTGGATAAAAACGGGGAAGGGCATTGCTATACCTGTATGGGCTGCCGCAGTTTCTTGACTCCTTATGTGGACGAAGAAGGCAAACCCAAATATTATGGTAGATTCAACCAAGGCGTTGTTACCGTTAACCTTGTAGACGTTGCATTGTCCTCGGGTAAAAACGAGCAAAAGTTCTGGGAAATTTTCGACGAACGTTTAGATCTTTGCTATCGTGCGTTAATGGAACGCCATAACCGTTTGAAGGGTACGCTTTCCGATGCTGCTCCTATTCTTTGGCAGTATGGCGCGTTGGCTCGCTTGAAGAAAGGTGAAACGATTGATAAATTGCTTTTTGGCGGTTATTCGACCATTTCCCTTGGTTATGCAGGCTTGTACGAATGCGTTAAATATATGACGGACAAATCGCATACGGATGAAGAGGCCAAACCTTTCGCGTTGGCGGTTATGAAACACATGAACGACCGTTGTAAAGAATGGAAGGCAAAACATAACATCGATTTCTCGTTGTATGGTACACCGCTTGAAAGTACGACGTATAAATTCTCGAAGTGCTTGCAACAACGTTTTGGCATTATCCCTGGCGTTACGGATAAGAGCTATATCACCAACAGCTATCACGTACACGTATCGGAAGAAATCGACGCGTTTACGAAGCTTAAATTCGAGAGCGAATTCCAACAGCTTTCGCCTGGCGGCGCAATCTCGTATGTAGAAGTTCCGAATATGCAGGATAATATTCCCGCTGTACTTTCCGTTATGAAATTCATCTATGAGAATATCATGTATGCGGAATTGAACACGAAGAGCGACTACTGTCAAGAATGTGGCTATGACGGGGAAATTCAGGTTATCCATGATGAATCGGGCAAATTGATTTGGGAATGTCCTCATTGTCACAACCGTGATCAAGCAAAGATGAATGTTGCAAGACGCACCTGCGGCTACATCGGTACGCAATACTGGAACCAGGGTAGAACGCAAGAAATTAAAGACCGCGTTCTTCACTTATAATGAACTACGCAACGATCAAATGGACGGACATCGCCAACGGAGAGGGCGTGCGCATTTCTCTTTTCGTATCAGGATGTACCCATCGTTGTAAAAATTGCTTTAACGAAGTTGCTTGGGATTTTACCTATGGCAATCCTTTTGATGAAACCATAGAGGAAAAAATCTTAAACGAGTTGTCTTCCGATTACATTGCAGGGATTTCCTTGCTCGGCGGCGAGCCGTTAGAACCGTTAAACCAAAAGGCATTACTTCCTTTTGTAAAGAAAGTAAAGGAAACATATCCTCACAAAACCATTTGGTGCTATACGGGTTATGTTTTTGACGAAACAACGGGGTTGCTTCGTGAAAACAGTAAAAATACCGAATACACGAAAGAATTGATTTCTCTTTGCGACGTGCTGGTGGATGGTGCTTACATTGAAGAATTGAAAGATATTCGTTTAAAATTCCGTGGCTCGGCAAATCAACGTGTCATCGACGTGCAAAAAACGTTGGCGCAAGGCGAATGCGTTTTGTATTTAGAGTAATAGAATAGAAACTGCCGCATACAATAGGGTATGACGGCAGTTTTTTTAAGAAAAAAACGATGGTTATATATTGCGTTTAGCCAAATTTTGGCTGGCTTTATGCTCATTTGTATGTGTTACGCTGGGCTGATAAGCAGTGCTAAGACGCTATGGGTAGGAAAAAGCTTTTACTTTTTGGTGTCGAATGATACAAATGTTGAGGCAGGCAGCTACGAAGCTCGTTTGGATGGTGGGGCTGGATATTTATTAGATTGTGCGGACGATTCCTATATCGTATGGTCGGTATATCTCAATGAAACGGACGGTACAACGGTGCAAGCAGGGCTTGTTGACTCGACTCAACTTTTAAAGGTGAGTGTTTCACATTTATATTTCAAAACGCGTGCGGATAAACAGCGAAGCGCGTTGATACAGGGCGCATTAAACAGTTTTTACGGTTGCATTGAGGTGTTATCGCAAGGACTTACAAGGTTGGATCAAGGTATGACGCAACAGGCGTGCAAACGCATTTTAGCGGACTTAAATAAAAAATATATTTATATGACGAATGTATATCGTGAGAGTTATCCACAATTTTCTACGGCGTGTCAAAAGATACAAACGGCATTAAGCGATATACTCTCAAAAACGATTTTAGGCAAAGACGTGCGATATCTTTTGTGTAGCGCCTGTGATGCTTATATCCGCTTGACGTCCGTTTTTTGCTTGTAGGTATTGACAGCAAGGGGGAAATTTGATATAATCATAGTGGAATAAAAGAAAAAAGTGGGTACATATGAAGAAAATTAAGCGTTTTTTTAAATATTACAAACCGCATAAAAAATTGTTCTTTATTGATTTGATTTGTTCGTTTACAATATCGGTATGCAATATGTTCTATCCGATGATTGCGCGAACGATTATGAACGATTACGTGCCAAACGGCAATTTGCGTTTGCTGATTGTATGGGCAATTGTTTTGGCGGGCATATATGCGGTGAAGGGTGTGTTGACCTTTATCGTTGGACACTGGGGGCATGTACTTGGCGTGCGCATACAAGGGGATATGCGTAGGGATTTGTTTAGGCATATTGAAACCTTGCCATTCTCCTATTTCGACGAAAATAAAACGGGTAATATCATGTCGCGCATCTTAAACGACTTGTTTGAAGTGTCAGAACTTGCGCATCACGGCCCTGAGGATATGTTCAATTCCTTCTTGTCGATTATCGGCGCGATAGTAATGCTTTGCATTATCAATCCATTGTTGGGGTTGATTGTGTTGTGTTACGTTCCGTTTATGATTATTTTTGCGGCAAAAGCCCGCGTGCGAATGAGCGCCGCGTTTGATGAGTCGAGAAAAGAGGTCGCGGAATTAAATGCCGAAATTGAATCTTCTATCTCGGGTATTCGTATTACGAAAGCGTATGCCGCTGAAAGGGTAGAATATGAAAAATTCGACAACGTAAACGGTCGATTTAAGCGAGCAAGAGCGCATGCCTACCGCGCGATGGGTGGTTTTCAAGCAGGCATGTCCGTATTTAACGACTTTTTATATTTAATTGCGTTGGTGTCGGGCGGTTTGCTGTTCTTTTATGGTAAAATTTCAGGCGCGGACTTTACGGCGTACATTTTGTACATCTCTATGCTGTTGGCGCCGATTAGAACGTTGATCAATTTATTTGAACAAATTCAAGACGGCTTAACGGGTTTCAACCGTTTTTGCAGTTTAATGGATACGCCTGCTGAATATGAGCCTCAAAACCCGATTTCTTGCGATTTGGACGGGGATATTTGCTTTGAAAACGTGAACTTTGGCTATAAGAGTATAGACGGAAAGGGGAGCGAGGTATTAAATAACGTATCCTTTACGATTAAGAAAGGCAAGACGGTTGCGCTTGTTGGCTCGTCGGGCGGTGGTAAAACGACTATTTGCCATTTACTGCCTCGTTTTTACGTGTGTGAAGATGGTAAAATCACCATAGGCGGCAACAATATCAACGACGTTTCCGCTTTTGATTTAAGACAAAAAATAGCCGTGGTATCCCAAGACATATTTTTATTTGCGGGCAGCGTGCGTGACAATATTTTGTACGGCGCGCCCGATAAGACGGAAGAAGAAATGATTATCGCGGCAAAGCGCGCAAATATTCACGATTACGTGATGACTTTACCCAATGGTTACGATACGCAGGTTGGCGAGCGCGGGGTGAAATTGTCGGGCGGTCAAAAGCAACGCATTTCCATTGCGAGAGCATTCTTAAAAAATCCGCCCATCTTGATTTTGGACGAAGCAACCAGCGCCTTGGATAATATGACGGAAATGCAGGTGCAAAAATCGTTGGCGGAATTGTCAACGGGTAGGACAACCTTGGTGGTTGCGCACCGTCTTTCTACGGTAAAAAATGCGGATGAGATCCTTGTATTAACCGAGGGACAAATCACCGAACGCGGAAGTCATGAGGAATTGATTTCTCGAGGCGGTGTTTATGCGGATTTATATAGATATCAATTTAAGGAATAAAACAAAAGCGGTCGGGGCTCCCGATCGCTTTTTGTATATAGGTGGAAGAAACAAAAAACAAGCATCCGTTTTTTTTGCCCCGCTCCGACGTTATTAACGTCGTCCTTTGCCGATAAGCTTATCTTTATCCAAAGTACGTCGGGCAAAGCGTTTTGCTCGCGCAAAACGGCTCCTACCCTCAACTCCGTCCAGAGAATCTATAAAATAAAAAATAGAACAACCGAATGGATCGGTTGTTCTATTTTTGGAGCTACTGGCCGGACTTGAACCGGCGACCTGCTGATTACGAATCAGCTGCTCTACCGACTGAGCCACAGTAGCATTTAATTGTTTTGCTCTCTCAACGACAGCTTAATCATTATACTGAATAAAAAGGAAAAAAGCAAGCGTTTTACAAGTGTTTTTCAAAAAAAGTTGCGAAAACTTGAAAAAATTATATGACCGTATAGATTATACAAAAATTGTATGACGGTGGGCAGGGGTATATAATATGCTATATACGTTTTCCGCAAAACGATCAATCGCAAAGGATTTTTTTGCTACGCCCGATAATACATCCTCATCGTGCGCGCGGGCAATAATCGGCAGGTTGGATTCGGAAAGGGAGGATAATGTTTCTATACAGCCTTTCTTTGTTGCCAAAACGCGAAGATATAAAGGCGACTGAAGAGATTTGCGGATCAGTGCTTCTTCAATTTTTAACAGGTTTTGCAGGGCGATACGGCGGATGCGCGCGGAGGTGTATCTTGCAGAGGTTAAACTTTCCACCAAGCTGATTTCTTGTAAAGCCGCTTTCTTGAATGCATTTTCCAACCCTTCGGTACAATCGCATATACGCGCGATTTCCGCTTCACTATGCGCAAGAATTGCATATTTTTCCAAAATATCGAGTTTATCGGTTATTGTTGAGGGTAAATCGGGCAATACAAAATTAGGCAGGGCATTTTCAATGTCTTGACCACTTGTGATTGCCGTGCGAATGGCGCTTGCGGAAGAAAATTCTTCTTTCATTTCCGTATCGTTATATCCACCGCCTACGCGTTTAATGGGTAAAATGTCAATTTGGGCATTTTGCGCTAAAATTGCGCGGGTATATTCCAACCCTAAAATATTGTTGGGGGAGGACAAAAGGTCGCAGGGAAGTATATCCTTCCATGCGGTTGCGCGCGCTTTTGCATAACCGATCCCTTCCGCGGTGAAAGCTTTTATTTTTTGAGATATTTCTTCCGGTTCATTATTGAAGAGGGTTGCGGCGTGTAAAAAAGCGTCTTTGTCATCCGATTCCGCGCCAAAGCAAAGGGTGGTTATCGCAGGGATAGAGGATAAAATGGAAATTGCACCCTTTGCAAACAGCTCCGCGTTAGAGGTCGCAAAAAGGGTAGGCAATTCAATCACAATATCCGCACCGCCTAAAACTGCATGTTTTGCGCGCGTGAATTTATCAACAATGGCAGCCTCGCCGCGCTGAACGAAATTCCCACTCATAATACAAAGTACGGCGTCTGCGCCTGAAAGGCGTCTTGCCTCGTTCAACTGGTACAAGTGGCCGTTATGAAAGGGGTTGTATTCACAAATTACCGCGCAAATTTTCATTTTATTTCTTATGATTTCCTTTACATTGGTTAAATAGTGTGCTATAATAAGAAGGACGGACAAATGCTGTCCATAGATATTATACTACAAAAAGAAAAATAAATAAAGCGTTTCACAATGGAAGGAGTAAATTATGAGGAATATTCTTGACGAAATTAAAGCAAAAGCAAAAGCGCTTCAAAAAACGATCGTGCTTTGCGAAGGCGAAGATTCGCGTGTGGTAAAAGCTGCGGCTGACGCAACGAAAGAAGGCGTGGCAAAAATTATTTTGCTTGGCAATGAAGCGGAAATTAAGGCGGCAAACCCTGACGTGGATTTGACGGGGGTTATGATTATCGATCCCTTAACCTCGGACAAGTTGCCCGAATATAACGCAAAATTGTGCGAACTCCGTGCATCGAAAGGTATGACGCCTGACCAAGCGGAAAAATTATTGAAAGATGGTACCTATTTTGGCGCAATGATGTTGAAAATGGGTGACGTTGACGGCCTTGTGTCCGGTGCTTGCCATTCTACCGCAAACACCTTGCGTCCTGGTTTGCAAATTATTAAGACGGCAAAGGGTGTTTCGTCCGTTTCCAGCTTTAACCTTATGATCTGCCCTCCTCAGGGTAATCAATATTGCCCCGACGGTATGGTATTCTTTGCTGACTGCGGTTTGAATCCTACCTACACCAGCGAAGGCCTTGCTGAATGCGCGATTGCGACGGCTAACTCCGCAAAAGCAATTACGGGTATCGAACCCAGAGTTGCAATGCTTTCCTTCTCCACGATGGGTAGCGCAAAGCACGACAATGTTACGCTCGTTGCAGAAGCAGTGAAAATTGCAAAAGAAAAAGCACCCGATTTGAAGCTTGACGGCGAATTGCAGTTTGATGCTGCAATCGTACCCTCCGTTGCGGCTTTGAAAGCGCCTCAATCGGACGTTGCAGGTAAAGCAAATATCTTTATTTTCCCCTGATTTGCAGTCGGGTAACATCGGTTATAAGATTGCGGAACGTTTGGGTGGGTTTATGGCGGTTGGTCCTATTTGTCAGGGCTTTGCAAAACCCATGAACGACTTGTCGCGCGGCTGTAGCTCGGAGGATATTGTAGGTGCGGTAGCAATTACTGCATTGCAGGCGCAAGAATAATTGGAGGTTGTAATGAAAGTTCTTGTAATCAACTCGGGTAGTTCTTCCTTGAAATATCAATTGATTGATATGGCAACGGAAGGCGTTATCGCAAAAGGCACTTGCGAACGTATCGGTATCAACGGTTCTAAATTAACGCATAAAGCAAAAGGGCAGGAATTTGTTTTTGAACAGGATATGCCTGACCACAACGTAGCGGTTGCGCTTGTCTTGAATGCATTGACGGCGGAAGATTCTGGTGTAATTGCATCCATGGACGAGATCGAGGCGGTAGGACATCGTGCGGTTGCATCTGGGGAAGTGTTTAAGAAAACGACTCTTGTAACGGATGAAACGATTGCACAAATGGAAGAGCTTTGCGATTTAGCGCCCTTGCATAACCCTGCGGCGTTGATCGGTGTAAAAGCTTGCCGTGCGGCAATGCCCAAAACACCTATGGCGTTTGTATTTGATAC
>JAZKZY010000133.1:0-5562 GCA_045612895.1 Candidatus Scatosoma sp.
TGTAACCAAGTTAGTCGAAAAATATGGCGTTCCTCGTAGCACGATCTATTTTTGGATAAAAAAATATCAGGATATGCCCAGTCATCATCCTGAAAATTATCTAAATATTGTTAATAACCGTTCCATAGAAAAGAAAAGGAGAGAGAAATTACAAAATATGTGTGAAATCCTGCAAAAAGTTAACTGCACCGTTTCATCCCCTTTACAAGTAAAATTGTACGAATTAGAAAAGCTTTACGGACAATATAACGTTCGACATTTATGCGAAGCCTTACAGGTTGATCGCGGAACGTTTTATAACCATGTTTTGAGAAATAAAAAACAAAACTCTTCATACATCTTACGAAATCAAACTATGCGTGAATTAATAAGAGATATTTATGACCAAAGCAATGGTATTTATGGCGCACGTAAAATCCACGCCATTATGGTCGCTGATGGCCATACGATCAGTCTAAAATTTGTAAAACAGCTAATGAGTGAAATGAATTTAAAAAGTATTCGAGACACTATGAAGAAACAATTTCTCAAATCTCGTCCAAAAAAGAAAAATATTGTTGATAACAATTTTACCGCAACTGCTCCAAATCAAAAATGGGTAAGCGATATCACTCAATTTCATTTTAATGATAAGAACTTTTATATATGTGCTATCATCGACTTATACTCCCGAAAAATTGTTGCATATAAAATCTCTAATCGCTCTACCACACAACTCATAACATCTACTTTCAAACTTGCTTTTAACGAGCGAAACTGTCCCCCAAATCTAATTTTTCACAGCGATCGCGGCTGTCAATATAGCTCTTATGCTTTTCAAAAATTACTCGCTGAAGTTGGTGCAACTCAATCGTTTTCAAGAGCAAGAACGCCTGGAGATAATAGCGTTATGGAATCATTTTTTGCCTCACTAAAAAAGGAAGAATTATACAGGAAAGAGTATACTTCCGTCAAACATTTCAAAAATTCAGTTGTTAAGTATATGACATTCTACAATGAAGTCCGTCCGCACAAATTTTTACGCTACATCTCGCCAAATGAAAAGGAAAGACGCTATAAACCCGTCCAATCATAAAGGTTCATAACGTCCTCAATTTTTCTGTTTGCAATTAAGAATTTACAAGTTTGCAAAAGCTCTTGTCTAATATAAAAACAGGTCTATCCCTTTGTTTTTCTAAGAAAAATGGGTGTTGTTTCCAAGCAAGTCTAATCTACTTGTTCGGATAACAGCACCCACTTACATGTGGTGCGGACGAAGGGACTCGAACCCACACGGTTGCCCACAGGAACCTGAAACCTGCGCGTCTGCCAATTTCGCCACGTCCGCTTTTTTAAGAAATCAAACCTCTATCGATTCGATTTCACTCTTTTGTAAAGTCTTGTTCTTACAGTCGATATACCAAGCTTTTCCGCCACTCAACACGCTGCCTAAAACTTTTCCGTCTTCTATCACCAGCGCGGCATTATCCTCTACCCCGTAAGCACAGTCGCCATTATAACACACTATTTGGTCAAAGTCAAGCATTCTCGTACCGTAATGAGGAGAAATTTTACCCTCTAACCAGCCCAAACCTTTGTACATCGAATACTTCTCAACGCCGTCTCCGTTGACCATTTCCGAATCGGTGTAAATGTCCGAAAACCAACAAATTGCCCCTGCCGAGAGGCCTGCGATAATAACCCCTCTTTCGTATGCGTCTTGAATCAAGGGCAAAAGGCCACTCTTCTTCCAGTGTTCAATCATAAACACCGTATCACCGCCGCCTACATAGATAACGTCCGCCTTTTCGAACTTTGCCTTCATTTTTTCCATATCAGGCTCTTTATATACCGTCAAGGCAACGTCCGTCTTAATATTAAACACCCCCGTATATACCTTGTGGAAAGTATTGTAATAAGGCATATAATCGTGACTAGCCGTCGGGATAAACAACGCGTTGGGACGGTTTCCCCCTGCGTGTTCTTTGGCAAGCTTTGCGATATATTCGTCAATCTTTAAGGTCGTTCTTTCGCGGAGTTCACCCCCGCCAATGGCAATAATTCTCTTCATGTTCTCTCTTTTGGGCATACCATGTATGCGTTCAGCCCTTATTTATTGTACTTTTTCTCGATTGCCGTAATCTTTGCAATACGTCTATCGTGACGTTCGCCGCCCTCATATTCACAGGTCAAGAAAGCGTTTACCATTTCTTCCATAAGACCTACGCCCACTACCTTTTCACCAAACGCAATCATGTTTGCATCGTTGTGGTAACGGGTATATTTCGCGCAATATACGTCGTGGCAATGCGCGCAGCGAATCCCAGGCACTTTGTTGGCAACAATCGACACGCCGATACCCGACGAGCATACCACGATACCTCTTTCGCATTCGCCGTTTGCAACCGCTTCCGCCGCAAGCACTGCAAAATCGGGATAATCGCAGGACGCCGTGCTGTCCGTACCGAAATCCACCGCCGTATGACCGCATTTTTCAATATATGCGATTACCGCTTTTTTGAGGTTCAATCCACCGTGATCACATGCAACTGCAATTTTCATATTCTTTCTCCTTAAAAATCCATTTTGATTTGTTCGTAGGTTATTTCCTTTTTGGGACGGCCACGTTTTTTAGGTGCGGTAGGTGTTTTCCCCTCACCGCTGTCCGCCTTTTTCGGTCTGCCGCGTTTCCCCGTCCCCGTTGCTTTTGCAGGGGTGGGCAACGCATGTTGTTTGAGGCTTAACTTTTCAATAATCGCGTACATGCCCCCCTCTAACAGGTCGTACACGTACCGATAAGCATCTATATCCCGTCCATACGGATCGGGTACGGTATAGCCCGCAAGCTGTTCAAACGAGTACACGTTGTTTTCAATGTCTTTCACGCCTGCCTTACGCAAAACGTCCCAACGCATATCCATTAAATACTCGGCATGGCGCTCCGTCATACAAACGAATGCAAACGCCTCTTGTAAAAGCTTGTTCGTAACGGGGGTTGCGGAGAATTTTCCCACCGCAATGTTATGTTCCAACAAGGTTTGCGCCGATTTGGGGTTGATTGTATCCCCTTTCTTCGCTCCAACACCAGCGGAACAAATTTTGAAACCACGCAATTTCTCTTTCTTAAGCACCTGCTTAAAAAGATACTCCGCCATGGGGGAACGGCAGGTATTACCCGTACAAATGAATACGATTTTTTTCAATTTTACATTACTCATCGCGTACCTGCCCCCTTCGTTTTTCTTTAATGTTGAATATCCACCGACACACACGCCTTGCGCAAACGGTTGAGCACGCCCACCATTACGCCGTCTTGTTTCGTCGGCTCTACGGCAATCAATAAATCGCACACCTTTTCCGCCTCACGCAAAAGGTTGTACAATCGGTTTGCCATTTGCGTTTCCGTTTCGCCCAAGTTTAATATGGTCGCGCCTTGGAAACATTCCTTTTTCCCGTCCTCACACAGCACCGCCACACGTTTGCCTTGCGCAACCACCTCTTGGCAACGCGCCGTTGCCTCGTCGATGCGTTCCGCTGTGTACAGCGCCGTTTCACAACGGGGAGAATAATGCTTGTACAAAAGTCCGGGGCTTTTTACTTTCTTTTCTTTGGAAAGGTCGGGTTGATACTCACCGCAAGCCCCTACCACCGCCGCGATTTGTTCACGCGTGATTAAGCCAGGCCGCAGCACCACGGGGATATCCCCCGTCACGTCGCAAACGGTACTTTCGATACCGCCCTCACTCTCACCCCCGTCCAAAATCAGGGGAATTTTACCGTCAAAATCTTCAAACACGTGTTGCGCCGAAGTCGGGCTGACGTGTTTGGAAAGGTTTGCGCTGGGCGCTACAATGGGAATATCCACCGCGCGCAAAAACGCCTGCGCTCCCTCGTGGGAGGGAATACGCACCGCCAACGTGTTCAAACCGCAGGAAACGTACGGACTGACCTTATCCGTAGATGGGTAAACCAAGGTCAAGGGTCCTGGTAAAAACGCCTCTCGCAACGCTTTTGCATAAGGCGGATCATAATCGATGATTTTCGTCAAATCATAATCCTTATGCACGTGGGCAATCAAGGGATTATCGCTGGGACGGCCTTTCACCTCAAAGATGCGTTTCACCGCATCATCATTGAAGGCGTTACCACCCAAGCCGTACACCGTTTCCGTCGGCATACCGACAACGCCGCCCTTTTGTATAATTGTTTTCGCCTCCTCTAAACTGTCGGAGGTGATCAATTTGATTTCAGTTTTCATATATTCTTCCAACAGTTAGAGTAAAATCTATTTAGTGAATGAGCGAAGCGCGCTAATAATTGTGCGCAAATACACTTTACTGCGCGCAACGTCAGGTTGCAAGCGTTCCGCTTGACCTTGTAATGAGTGTTTTCAATCGTTCTTTTAGTTTGCTCCGCATACCATAAAAGTGAATGAACGTAGCAAGCTGATAAGTGTGCGCAAAGACACCTTACTGCGTGCAACGTCAGGTTTCTTATTCAAAGGGCATGTCGTCATCTTCAATTGACTTCAAACCGCCGCTTCTAGAGGGAGGAGGTTCGGGAGGCATATAATCATCCTCGGGAGCTTCATACTCCTCATCGTCCTCCACGTATTCCTGCGCGCGAGAGCCGAACACAGGAGGCTCATCCTCACGGTTTTGATCGTCCACGTCCACGAACTTCGTGCATTCGCCGATGAACCTCAACGCAACGCGTCCTTGTTCACCGCCACGATGCTTGGCGATAATCAATTCCGCCGCGCCTTTGACGATTTTACCCGACGCAAGCTCTTCCTGCGTTGCGATAACCTCGGGACGGTTGATGAACATTACGATGTCGGCGTCTTGTTCGATTGCACCCGATTCACGGAGATCGGAAAGCTGGGGTTCTTTCGATTGAATACGTTTTAACTGCGACAAAGCGATAACGGGCACGCCCAGTTCCTTTGCCATAATCTTCAAATCACGCGTAATCGACGCGATTTCTTGTTGTCTATTTTCGCTGCCAGCCATGGCGGAATCGCCGCCCGACATAAGCTGGATATAGTCGATCATAATCAGGTCAAGCCCGTCCGCCGACGTCTTTAAGCGGCGGCACTTCGACAAGATTTCACCGGGGGTAATTCTCGGCGAGTCGTCGATGTGGATTTTCGCTTTCTTCAACTGATCGCCTGCAAGCATCAATTTTTTCCATTCTTTCGCGCCTAAATTACCATCCTGCGCCTTTTGCATACTCACGTTTGCATACGAACAAATCAATCTTTCTACGATTTCCGTACGGGGCATTTCGAGGGAGAATACAGCGCAAGTTTTCCCTGCGCGCAAGGATGCGTTTTCTACAAGGTTCATCGCAAGCGAAGTCTTACCCATACCAGGACGAGCCGCGATAACGATCAGCGCGCCTGCTTTCAAGCCGTGGGTCATCTTGTCCAAACGCTTGTACCCCGTCGGTACACCGCGGAAGGAATCGGGATTCGCCTGCAACTGCTCAAACTTGTGCAAAACTTCACCGATAATATCCCCTTCGTCCATACGAAGAAGCTCCGAACGCTCCGATTGCTGTGAAATGTCATAAATGCTCTTT
>JAZKZY010000134.1:0-15008 GCA_045612895.1 Candidatus Scatosoma sp.
ATTCCACCGCGGTTGGGGGGAATTTGGCGCGTTCAAATACAAAGCGGCGCTCAAATACGAGGCGGCGCAATGCTTGGCGTTGGACGCAGGTTACTGCGTGGGCGACCAGGTACATCCTTCGGCAAAGTTGGATGATTATACTTATGAAAATATCGGCGAAGCAAACGCGTACGTAAAGGCGCGCGAAGCTTGGCGTGGCGGTGAATATTTGGCGGAGGCTGCAATGTACTCCCCTCACGGCGGTAATGGTAGGACGGGGCTTTCCCGTATCCTTTTCGAAGAAAAGATTTTGTTCGACTTGATTGACGAAGAGGAAATTTCCAACCGTTATAAAGTAATTTTCCTTTGCGATGACGTGGAATTGTCGGAAAGCGAGTACAAGGCGTTGAAAGCGTACGTTGCAAACGGTGGTAAGCTGATGGCGATGGGCCGTAACGTATTGTTTAACGGCAAAACGGCGTTTGATTTGGGCTGTACGTATCAAGGTGAGGATAAGGAAATCCCTTGCTATATTCAGGCGGATTACGACCTGAAATACGCCAACGGTATGGCGCTGGTTGCTTATGAAAAGGCATACAATATCGAGGCGACGGGTACGGTGCTTGCGAAGAAGCTTTCTCCTTATTTCACGAGAAGGGGTATTCGTTTCTGCTCCCACTTGCACACTCCTTATGATGCGGAAAAGGTGTCGGCAGGCATTACGGAAGGGAAGGACGGTATCTATATCGCCTCCGACCTCTTCTCGCAATATGCAACGGACGGCTCGTTGACGGCAAGACAGTTGGTTGCGCCCCTGTTGGATAGATTGTTGGGCGAAAGAACGGTAATCACCGATTTGCCTACCCCCGGTAAGGCGGCGTTGTATAAGAAGAATGGTAAAACTGTTTGCCACCTTTGGTATGCGAACACGATTAAGCGCGGTGACGGCGTAGAAATCGTAGAAGAAATCGTTACCCTTTCCAAAGTGACGACCTCAATCAAATGTGAAAAACCCAGCAAGGTTGTTTTACAGCCTGCAAATCAAGAGCTGGAATTTGACTATAAAGGCGGCAGAGTGTCTTTCTCGATAAAAGACTTTAACTGCTACGAAATCGTTGAAATTTACTAATTTAAAGGCCTTTAAAAGGGTTTAAGGATGGATGAGAGGCTCTTTCTTGAAAGAGGAAAAATATATAGCGCTACGCCTTATTTAAATACCAAGGCGTAGCGTTTCGCTTTGTAACGCTTGATATGGAACAAATTGCGTAAAGGATTTTTGCGGAATTGTACAAATGGGCATACCATGTACGCGTTGAAAGTGGGAAATACGTGCTTTGTGAAACTCTGTCACCATTCTATAATTGCTTGTGAAGCTGGCGGAGGAAAAGCGGGACAAATCCTTGACATCGGTGTGGAGAATTGCTATCAAAAATCGGTGGAAATCCTGTGCGAATAGGCGGATATTTTTTCGGCGAGTTTCTTCTAAAATTAACTAAAATTTATCTAAAGATAAAAAGTTTGCGTCTTTCCCAAGAAACGCGCTTTTTTATTTTGGAAAAAATTATGTGCCATTGGAAGAAATTTGTGCGCAAGACTTGACAATGCGCTGAAAAAAAAGGTATAATTAAAATAGTTGAAATTAAATTTGTGAGGTGTACAAATGAAGAAACTCAAACAGCTACTTTTGACGCTTACGGCATTTGCTATGTTGGGTGGCGCAACGGCTTGTGATATCACTGCAAACCTCGGCGATATCAATATCGGTGGCGTAAATCTTGGCGGATTGCTTGGTGGATCTAGCGCATCGGAAGAAATTTCCAGCGAAAGCACTCCTGAAAACAGCGAGCCGATCAGCGGTCCTGATACTCCTGCTCCTGAAACGCCCGACGAACCCGAAACTCCTGACGAACCCGAAACTCCCGATGACGGCGGTGAAGAGGGCGAATATGAAACGATTACCATTGCGGAAGCTTTGGAACTTTGCGGGGAATCTGGCAATATCACGGAAGAAAGATATTATATCCGCGCAATCGTTGATTCGATTTTGAATCCTGCTTACGGTCAAATGAGAATTAAAGACGAAACGGGTACGATTGAGGTTTACGGCACTTATAGCGCTGACGGTGAGATTGGTTATGCGAACTTTGAAAGCAAGCCCGTGAAAGGCGACGAAGTATTGCTTCATTGTATTCTTCAAAACTTTAATGGGACGAAAGAAATTAAAAATGCGCGCTTGATTGAATTTACCCCGGATGCGGAAGTGGTAGATGAAAGCGATTACACGCCGATGACGATTGATGCGGCTCGTGATGCGGCAACGGGTACCCTTGTGAAGTTGGAAGGTATTGTTGCGAAGATTACCTATGCAAACGGTATGAAGCCTAGCGGTGTATATCTTGTAGACGGCACGAACTCGATTTACGTTTATGACAACGATATCGCAGGTCAAGTAGAAATCGGTAACAAAATCACCGTTTTGGGTTCGAAGACCTACTGGATTTTAGAAACGGAAAAATCCGCGGCATCCAAGCACGGCTACAACGGTTGTAACCAGTTGGAAGCTGCAACGTTGCTTACCAACGATGAGGGCAACCATGAATTTGACAAAACGTGGATTGAAGAAACTACGGTAAAAGAAATCATGGATACCCCCGTATCGGAAGACATCACGACGACCATTTACAAAGTAAATGCGTTGGTAAAAAAAGCACCTGGCAATGGCTTTATCAACTACTACATCGATGACCTTGACGGGGAAACGGGCAGCTACGTTTATACGCAGTGCAACGGTAACGACTTTGCTTGGATTGATGAATTTGACGGCGAAATTTGCACCGTTTACCTTTCGGTAATCAACGCAAAGAGTACGGACACCGGTTGCGTTTATCGCTTCCTTCCCGTCTTGATTATTGATGAAGATTACACCTTCGATACGGATAACGCGGCGGAATTTGCTGTGAAATACTACGGCGTAGATCAATTTGAGGAAATGTACACCGCAGACCCTGAAAAGGAAATGGTAACGGAAGTTTCCTCCGAATTGTTGGGTTTTGAGGGCGCGCAAATCACTTATGAATCCAACAACGAAAGCGTGGTTTACTTTACGACGGAAAATGGCGTAACGACCTTCCATTGCGGTGAAAACGGTACGGCGGAAATCACGATTACCGCAATCTATAACGAGATTGAATATAGCGAAAGCGTAGTGGTTACGGTGGGTGAACCCGTTCAGTACGATTATATTTCGGTTGCAGAGGCAATCGGTTGGGATATCGACGAAACGGTAACGGTTAAGGGTATCGTAGGTCCTTCCGTTGTAAACAAAAACGGTTTCTATCTCTTCGGCGAAGACGGCAGCATGATTGCGGTTTTGGTGAACTCGACGGATGAATTTGTCGGACTTGAGATCGGTCACGAAATTATTTTGACGGGTATGCGTGAACGTTATATTAAAGACGATACCTACACCACGCATGGTCAAACCTGTATTGTAGACGCGCAAATTTTGGTAAACTACTACGGCAACCACGAATATTCGACCGCAAAATTTGTGGAAAATGCAACTGGTCAAGAATTCTATGCTTTGGATAAGACGGTGGACTATTCCACGACGGTATTTGTATTAACGGGTACGGTTGTGGTAACCGAAACGGCTTATTACACGAGTCTTAGTTTCACGGCGAATGGTCAAAAAATTACCTTGTATTGCTCTGGCGCAGGTCAATATAGCTGGTTGACGCAATTCAGCGGTCAAGAAATTACGGTAGAAGTAGCGGCTTGCAACTGGAATGATAAGAACTTCTGGGCAGGCTGTGCGTTGGCTGTTCGTACCGCAGACGGTAAAGTTTTGAACACCTTGAACTTTGACACCTATTGATTTATAAACAATAAGAAAAAGCAGGACGATTTGTCCTGCTTTTTTAGTTTACTTGATTGAGATATTTATTCGGTGATGATTTGTTCGTTTGCAACCGTTTTTGCTTTTCTATTTTTGATCCAGTGGTAAATGTAGTAGTACAACAAAATGTAGATTACAAAGATAAGAACAACGGTAATTGCGTACAATACTCGGTTGCCACCAACCATATTCCAGAAGATTACGTAGGGGGTACCGTCGTGGTTCATCAAGAACATGTAGTTATAATCGAGGGTCAGGTTTGCGATCAATGCCGCCAAGGTAAAGCCGCCTAAGATTGCTAAGGTAATCCAAAGGTTTTCTTTCTTCATGCTTTCCATACCGGAAATGATGATGTAGAGAGATGCGAAACCAGAAATGCAATGGGTGATTGCGGAGAAAACGTTGGGCATGGAAAGGACGGGGTATGCGCTGTAGTTTTGCGTTGCGCCGACCGTACCGAATACTGCACCCAAGATACCGAAGGTCAATACGAAATCGAGGGATGCCTCTTTCAATCTGCCTTTACAAAACGCCGCCATCGGGATCGCAATCAACTGGATACTGCAAAGGAAAAGGGGTAACAATCTTCGCATAGCCTCAAAGCCGTCTTCGTAACAGGTAACACCGATCTTGACCAACTCAAACGCATCGATTAAGATTGCCGCCCAGATAAGTACCTTATTTTTAGTGGTAAGATCTTTGTTGCGGTTTTTCCTGCCAAGGAAAATGGCAAGGGCAACCATGGCGATGAGCATGAGTGACACAAACAACAGGTGTTGCCAAGACCAAGCCCCTTCAGGGGTGCGTTGGAAACCGCCTATCCCAAAAAATTCTTTCATCATTCGTAAATCCTTTAATATTAAGTATAGCTTCATTATAATACTTTATAATGGGATTGTCAACACTTTGAGTAAGTTAATTAACAAAATTCAAAGAAAGTTTTTTCCATAAAAATTCGGGCAGGGGAGAGGCGGCGAAAGTATGGATAAAAAGAGGGGGGTATGTCCTTTTAGAGGCTTAAACTCGACCATGGGTATGCCGAATGCGTATATTTGTGGTAAAACGGGGGCTTTAAGGAAAAATCCCTATCTATTGCCAAGGCGGAAAAACGAACGAAAAAAAGGAATAAAAAAGGATTTTTTCCTTATAGGAAAATTTGCGTAGATACTTGCAAATTTGACCAAGATATGATACAATAAATGGCAAGAAGTATATTCATTTTGGGAGGATAAACTATGAACGTAGTAATCGGGCAATCGGGCGGACCTACTTCGGTAATCAACGCATCGCTTGCAGGTGCTTTTGAAGGGGCGATCAAAGCGGGCGCGAACAAGGTGTACGGCATGAGAAACGGCATCTTCGGGCTTATGAACGAAAATCTTGTTTTGCTCAACGATTTGCTTGGAAAAGAGGGGCAGATTGATTTGTTGAAACGCACCCCTGCGTGTTATCTCGGTAGCTGCCGTTATAAGCTGAAAAACGCAAAGGACAGCATTGCGGAGTACGAGAAGATTTTCGCGGTTTTGGAAAAGTACGAAATTGATTGTTTCTTCTACATAGGCGGCAACGACAGTATGGATACGGTGGAAAAATTGTCCGCATACGGCAACAAAATCGGCAGTAAAATCCGTTTTGTCGGTGTACCGAAAACGATTGACAACGATTTGACGGTGACCGACCATACCCCTGGTTACGGCAGCGCGGCAAAGTTCGTAGCAACGACGATTAAGGAGCTGGTTTGCGATTGTGCCATCTATGATTTGAAGGCGGTGACCATTGTGGAAATCATGGGCAGAAACGCGGGCTGGCTGACGGCGGCTTGCGCCTTGGCAAAAGGCCCCGATTGTGATGGCGCTGACTTGATTTTCCTTCCCGAAGTACCTTTTACCATGGAAAACTTTTTTGAAAAGGTTTCCGCTTGTTTGGAAAAGAAAAAGGCGCTCGTGATTGCGGTGTCGGAAGGGGTGAAGCTCCCCGACGGGCGTTACGTTTGCGAACTTTCCGTAACGGATGCAAAAGAGGACGTATTCGGGCATAAGCAGCTGACGGGTACGGCGTTATTCTTGGCGAATGAATGTGCAAAACGTTTGGGTGTAAAGACGCGCGCAATCGAGTTATCCACTTTGCAGCGCAGCGCGGCGCACATTTCCAGCTTGACGGATATTGACGAGGCGTATGCGGCAGGCGAGGCGGCTGTGATGGCGGCGAAAGCTGGGCAAAGCGGCGTTGCGGCAACTCTCGTCCGCGCAGGTGAAAATCCTTACCGCTTTACCACGGGCGTGGTGGCGATTGAGGAAATTGCCAACAAGGAAAAGGTGTTCCCTCGCGAATGGATTAACGAGGAGGGTACGGGCTTGACGGAGGCATATATCCGTTACGCATTGCCTTTGATTCAAGGGGAATTGACACCCGTTTACGAAAACGGCTTGCCCAAGCATATTACCCCGATTAAATAACGAAAAATAAACGATTACTAGTAAAATTTTGGAGCAAAACATGAAGAAGATTATAGGTCTGTTGTTAGGTGTTTTCAGCGTTTGCACCCTGTCGGCGTGCGATTTGAGCGCACTAATGGGCGGCGTGACGAGTGAGAATTCTCAAAGTACGGAAAGTGTGGCGAGCGAAAGTGTTAGCGATGAAACTAGCGAACATAGCCACAAGTTGACCCGTGTCGCTGGAACAAGCGCATCCTGCACGAAGGCGGGGAATAAGACCTATTACAAGTGTGATTGCGGCGAGCTGTTCTTGGATGCAATGGGCGCGCAGGCAACCACCATGGCTGAGGTGACGGTTGCGCAGGAAGAACATTCCTTAAAGCACGTGGCAGGTGTGGAAGCAACCTGTAGTTCAAGTGGTAAAATGGAGTATTGGGGCTGTACGAAGTGCAACCTTTTATATGCGGATGAAGCATGTACGCAGGTGGTTTCCAAATCGGAAACCGTGTTGGAAAAAGCTCCGCATGATTTAACACATTATGAGGGGAAAGAAATCGCAGGCGCGGAAAACGGTGTAAAGGAACACTGGGTTTGCGCTTATTGTGACGGTTATTTCTTGGATGAGGCGTGCAAGAAGAAAACCACCGCGGACAAAGTCGTTTTGTATTCCCCTTGGAGCGTACCCGATTTCATCGTGGAAATCCCCGAAGGACGCGAGCCGATCGTGTTGCAGTTGACGGATACGCAAATCATGGACTCCACGCAGGATTTGGGTGGTGTGCTTGGCGGCAGTCAGCCCTCCATGTATCATCCCAGCCAAATGAACGCGCGTTGCTTTGATTATTTGACGGAAATCATCACCGCAACCAACCCCGACTTGATTATCATGACCGGTGACAACGTGTATGGTAAATTTGACCATAATGGTACGGTATGGACGGCGCTGATCGATTTTATGGATAGCTTTGACATTCCTTGGGCGCCTATTTTCGGTAACCACGACAACGAAAGCAACATGGGTGTTGATTGGCAATGCGAACAGCTTATGAACACGGAAAATTGCTTATTCAAGCAAAGAGATTTGACGGGGAACTGCAACTACTCGGTGGCAATTGCGCAGGGCAATGAAATCAAACGTGTGTTCTATATGTTGGACAGCAACGGTATCGGTTCGCCTAGTCAGGCAAGCAAGGACAACGGTCATACCTCCACGATGCCTGGCTTTGGCTCGGACCAAATTGCTTGGTACACCGAAGAAATTAAGAGAATGCAGGAAACGTTGCCCGATTTGAAGGTTTCGTTTGCATATCATATACAAAGCAATCTTTTTGAAGTGGCGTATGCAAAATATGGATACGTTACCTGGCAGCCTTGGGCAAATATTAACGTAGATTTTCACGAAGAAAAGGCGGAAGGCGATTTCGGTTACATCGGCTACGTGAAGGGCGAATGGACGCAGAATATTAAAGACCTGAAGGCGCTTGGCGTTGACTCGATTTTCGTAGGTCACGAACATACCACCAGCGCGAGTGTTGTTTACGAAGGAATTCGCTTCCAGTTCGGTCAAAAGTCGAGTAGATACGATATGTTCAGCGTGTTGGATGCGGAAGGTAATGTGAAACACACCGACTATGAGGCCGCTTCGGATTCTCCTTTGATCGGCGGTAGCGTAATCGTTTTGTCGGAAGAAGACGGCGGGATTGCGGATGCATATATTTATTATTGTGACGACGCGCATGGTAAAATCGCAAACGGCGAAATTCAATGGGAAAGCTTTATGACCACCCTTGCAAAGGTTGGTAGAAAACAATATACGGTATTGAATAAACGTTACGCATAAGGGGAGTTTCATCTCGTTTTGCTTGCGTTAGATAAGGCTTAATATCCGCTCTTATGGAAAAAATTGAGGGGAAAATTGCTGTTTTTCCTCAAAAAAACAGTAAAGTACCAAAAAAATGATAAAAAACCAAAAGATAATGAGTGGAATTATCCTATATATTATGTTACAATTAAAACACGAAATATTGTTAGGCTACTAAACATTATATTTGTCCAAAGGACATAGGAGGAAAATTATGAAAAAAATCATTGGTTTCTTGTTGGGACTTGCGAGTGTGTTTGCATTGTCCGCGTGTGATTTGACGGGGTTACTTGGCGGCACTTCGCAGAGTACGGAAAGCCTTTCCAGTCAAACTTCACAGGAAGAGGAACAGGGACACACGCACAGCTTGTCGTACGTTGCGGCAAAGGGCGCTACGTGTGACCAGCAAGGCAATAAGGCCTATTACAAATGTGCTTGCGGTGACTTATTCTTGGATATTATGGGTACGAAGGCAACGACCTTGGAAGAGGTTTCCATTGTGCAAGGGGAACACGTATTGAAATATACGCCTGGCATTACGCCCACCTGTAAGAAAGGGGGGAGTAAGGAATACTGGTCCTGCTCCGTTTGTTTGAAAAACTACGAGGACGAGGAATGTACGAAAGAGATAAAGTTGTCCGAAACGATGTTGACGGCGGCGCATAATTTGGAACATCACGAAGGCGTAGCCATCAATGGCAGAGAAAACGGCTTGTTGGAACATTGGACTTGCTCGACCTGTGACGGTTATTTCTCCGATGCCGAAGGGAAACATAGAATTAAGCCCGAATCGACGGTGCTTGTTTCCGTGCTTGGTATCCCCGATTTCATTGTAGAAGTACCCGCTGATCACGATCCCGTCGTATTGCAGTTGACGGATACGCAGCTTATCGACTCGTCGCAAGCTCGCAGTAGCTTGAGCCAAGGGTATATAGATCACTGGGCGCCTGACCGTCTTGACGATCTTTGCTTTAACTACTTGGACGAAATTATTGCTGCGGCAAATCCCGATTTCATCATCATCACGGGTGACTTGGTGCACGGTATGTATGATGATAAGGGTACGTCGTTGCTTGCTTTGATTGATTATATGGAAAGTAAGCAAATCCCTTGGGCGCCCATATTTGGTAACCACGATAATGAAAGTGCGATGGGCGCTGACTGGCAATGCGATCAGCTTGAAAAAGCGGAATATTGTGTATTTGAACAAAAAACCTTGTCGGGCAACTGTAACTACTCGGTAGGTCTTGCGCAGGGCGGCGAGCTCCTTCGTGTATTCTATATGTTGGATACGAATGCGGTGGATGCTCCCAGCGAAGCAAGTCTTGCAAACGGACATACAATTAGCGATTACTGTGGCGCGAAACCCGACCAAATCGCGTGGTGTCTTGAACAAGTGGAACAGGTGAGAAAATATGCCCCCGAGGCAGAAGTTTCGCTTGCTTGCCATATTCAGCCGAAGATATTTGAAGAAGCGTATGCGAAAAAGTACGGCTGGCGTTTGTCGGAAAATAAACCGAATATCAACATTGACCTTTACGAAGGCAAGGAAGAAGGCGACTTTGGTTATATCGGTAAGCAGTTGATCGGCGGCTGGGATCACGATAAAGCATTCTTTAACGCATTGAAGGGCTTTGGTCTTGACTCCATTTTCGTAGGTCACGTACATTACAACACGGCAAGCGTTGTATACGAAGGCGTTCGTTTGCACTATGGCGTGAAGTCGGGTGAACACGATCGTGTAAATGCGATGAATACGACGACGGGTGTAATTGAAGAAAAAGACCGCGTGGTGGATGGGTACAGCCCGATTATCGGCGGTTCGATTATCGTCATCTCGAAGACGGACGGCTCGTTGAAGAACGTGTATAACTACTACTGTGAAGATAAGGCAGGCGTGGTGCAAAATGGTGAAATTCAATGGCATCTTTTCGCATCGGCTACCGCAAAGGCGATTGCACCGAGAAAGGAATACGTTATCTTCAATAAGCAATATGCTTAATTGAAAACATTGTTGGAAAAATAAAAAATACAGAGGTATTTAGATGAAAAAGATGAGAAAAATCATAGGTTTTTTGTTAGGGCTTGCAAGTGTATGCGCATTCTCGGCGTGTGACTTGTCTGCGTTGATGGGCGGCGGCCAAGCGAGTGAAAATTCGCAGGTGTCGGAAAGCGTAAGCGGTGAAAAAGACAGCAATCAAGGTACGACCAGCGAAGACGTCGGCGAACATAAGCATAGCTTGACGCGTGTTTCCGAACGCAAGGCATCTTGTACGTCGGAGGGCAATTCTACCTATTATAAATGTGATTGCGGCGCGGTATTCTTGGATGCAATGGGTACCAAAGAAACAACGCTTGCCGAGGTAACGATTGAGCAACAAGAGCATTCGTTGACCCATACGTCTGCGGTAGAGCCGACCTGCGCTTCTACGGGTAGAATGGAATACTGGGGCTGTATCAAGTGTAACCTCTTGTATGCGGATGAAGCTTGTACGCAGGTGATTTCGAAGTCGGAAACGACCTTGCCCTCGGTTTCGCACGATCTTACGCATCATGCGGAAGTCCCTGCCGCGGGTAAAGAAAACGGCACGAAGGAACATTGGACCTGCGGTTATTGCAGCGGCTATTTTGCGGATGCGAATGGTAAAAAGAAGATCTCGCAGTCGGATCTTGTGTTGTATTCGCTTTACAATATCACCGATTTCGTGGTAGAGGTACCCGTTGGCCGTGATCCCGTTGTGCTGCAGTTGTCCGATACGCAAATCATCGACGCAGGACAAATTCGTCCCGGTCGTGACGGCGTAGATAAGAACCTTTGGGCAACGGATAAGATGGACGAACGTTGCTTTGATTATTTGACGGAAGTGATCACCGCAACCAACCCCGATTTCATCATTATTACGGGTGACGTTATTTACGGTGAATTTGACGATAACGGTACGGTTTTGACGAAGTTCATTCAATTTATGGACAGTTTCCAAATCCCTTGGTCGCCCGTATTCGGTAACCACGACAACGAAAGCGCGAAGGGCGTTGACTGGCAATGCGCGCAGTTGGAAGCATCTGAATATTGCTACTTTGAACAAAACGACGTATCGGGTAACGGTAACTACTCGGTAGCAATCATGCAGGGTGGCGAAATCAAACGTGCATTCTATATGATGGATAGTAACGCTTGCGGCAATGCAACCCAGGCGGATAAGGTCAGCGGTAAGGTTCTTTATAACTTTGCAGGTTTCAAACCTGACCAAATCGCTTGGTACACCGAACAAATTACTTTGTTGAAGGAATATGCGCCCGACGTGAAGATTTCGTTTGCATACCATATCCAACAGCAGGTTTTTGTCAACGCATTCCTGAAATTTGGCTTTAACCAGTCGGAAAAATATCAAGATATCAACGTGGATTTGCACGAGGCGAAAGGGGAAGACGATTTCGGTTACATCGGCAGACAAGCGAAAGGCCCTTGGGATCTTGATAATAAGATTTATGAAGGTATGAAGAAGCTCGGTCTTGACTCCATCTTCGTAGGGCACGAGCATTGCAACAACGTAAGCGTTGTATATGACGGCGTTCGTTTAACCTATGGTTTGAAATCGAGTGAATACGATCGTTATAACGCAATTATTGATGAAAATGGCACCGTTAAGGGCGCATATGGTTATGAAATGCCCAAGGTGAATAAACCTCTTATCGGCGGTACGGTAATCGTATTGTCGGATACGGATGGCGCAATCGAAGATTGCTACAACTACTACTGTGGTTTTGAAAACGGTGAAATCAACTGGGACTATTACAAGCATCAGCATTCCTTGACCTATGTGGAAGGGACGGAAGCAACCTGCGCCTTGGCAGGTAGCCTTGAATACTGGGTATGTGCTTGCGGTTTGAAATTCTCGGATGAAGCAGGAACGACGGAAATTGCCGATAAGGATTTGGTGATTGCGACGACGGCGCATAAGCTTACGTATCATACGGAAGTTGCCGTAAACGGCAATGAAAACGGCGTGAAGGAGCATTGGACCTGCGGAGAATGTGAAGGCTACTTTGCGGATGCCGAAGGGAAAGAAGAAATCAGCGAAGAGGATACCATTTTGTATTCGGTTTACAATATCCCTGATTTCGTGATAGAGGTACCTATGGGGCGCAATCCCGTTGTGTTGCAGCTGTCCGATACGCAGATCATCGACGCAGGGCAAACCCGTCCCGGTCGTGACGGCGTTTACACCGATCTTTGGGCAACTGATCAAATTGAAGAACGTTGCTACGATTATTTGACGGAAGTCATCACCGCAACCAACCCCGATTTTATCATTCTTACGGGTGACGTTGTATATGGTGAATTCGACGATGCAGGTACCGCTTTGGTATCCTTCATCAACTTTATGGACAGCTTCCAAATTCCTTGGTCGCCCGTTTTTGGTAACCACGACAACGAAAGCGCGAAGGGTGTTGATTGGCAATGCGCGCAGTTTGAAGCATCCAAGTATTGCTACTTTGAACAAAACGACGTATCGGGTAACGGTAACTACTCGGTGGCAATCGCGCAGGGCGGCGAGCTTCTTCGTGTATTCTACATGATGGATACCAACGCTTGCGGTAACGCTACCCAGGCGGATAAGGACAGCGGTAAGGTGCTTTATAACTATGTAGGCTTTAAGCAGGATCAAATTGACTGGTACACCAACCAAATCAACGAATTGAAGAAATACGTTCCTGACGTGAAGATCTCGTTTGCATATCACATTCAGCAATCGATATTTGGCGACGCATACGCAAAGTATGGCTTTAATCAGTCGAATAAATATCAGGACATCAACCTTGACACGATGGAAGGGGTTGCGGAAGGTGATTTCGGTTACATTGGTAGACAAATGAAAGGCCCTTGGGATACCAGCAAATCCGTTTATAATGCGATGAAAAAGCTTGGCGTTGACTCTATCTTCGTTGGTCACGAACATTGCAACAACGTAAGCGTTGTATATGACGGCGTTCGTTTTACCTATGGTTTGAAATCGAGCGAATACGACCGTTTTAACTGGTTGAATGGGGATGGTACTGTTGACGGCGGTTATGCGAAAGCAACCGGCTCGGCATCCTTGGTGGGCGGTACGGTAATCGTTCTTACGGAAGATGACGGCGCGATTGAAGATTGCTACAACTACTACTGTGGCTTTGAAAACGGTAAAGTGGACTGGAATAAGTATAAAAAGGTAGAAGTAAACGGCTTGCAATACAACGGCGTACATTCTACTATATACAATGGTTTAGACAATGTTGCGCCCTATGAAATGTGGGCGGATGGCGCGGTTACTGCGGAAGCGGTGGAATTTGACGAAACCACCAACGCTTGGAAGGTAACGGCAGGCAGCCAAGGTAAGTTGTACATCAATACCGCTTTGATGCGTGGCAAAACAACGTTTACCTTTACCTTGTATATGGAAAATGCGGTTGGTCAGTACGAGTTGAACCCGTTTGCAATCCGTGTAAAACCCGATGACGGTTCGGGCAAGAACATTGCAGGCATGTTTGAGAGCGGTTCTAGCAAAAAACAATATATTCGTTATCAAGTAGGTGAAAATGCCGCTGCGGACGAGGTCCGTTTGGAATTAGGTGTGTGGAAAACCTATACGGTTGATATTACGGATATTGCCGACGGCTGTACGGAATTCTCCTTCAATATTGCAACGGGCAACGTTATGTATTTGAAAGACATTGCGCTTAGCTAATGGAATATAGAAAAGACACCCAAACACGGGTGTCTTTTTTTATACGCAGTTGGAAATTTTAGTCAAACTATTGACATGCCTATGTGCAAGTGATATAATATTTAAAATTATTTATAATTTTAAGAGGTTGGTTTATGGCGAGCTTTGAATTTAAGCATAGAGATCAATATGATAGAGAGTTAGAGTGGAATCGTTTGCGTGTATTTATCGAGGGCGAGCTGCTTGAAAAATGCCACGAGGACGTGTTGCCTTTGACCGTGGAGTTTGCCTATTCGGACGAGCCGGTTGCCTTTGAAGAGATTTCCTCTTTAGAATTCAAGCCCTTGAAAAAGGGTGAGGTTTGGTCCACGCAAAATTTCGGTTGCGCGTGGTTTCACTTGACGGGGAAACTCGACAAGGATATCGACCGTAGCAAATTGATGCTTGATTTTGCCAACGGTGGCGAGGCTTTATTGGTGGATAAAACGGGGCATGCCATTAAGGGCTTTACCGCTGGCTCCCGCGTGTTTGAATACCGCAACCAAATGTCCATCAAGCGTTACTACCCCGTAGATGAAAACGTGGTGGACGAGGACGGGAATATTGACATCTATATCGACTGCGCATCGAACAACCTCTTGGGGGATTTCAAGGACGTATGTGCCTTGGAGGCGGCGGCAATCGTAAAAGAGGACAAGGAAATGCAGGAGCTGTATTTCGATTGCGATATGCTCTTTGACTACTGCCTGGCAACCTCGTTCAAGGAAGAAAGAAAGATCAAGGTATTGTACGGCTTGCGCAAGGTGATGAATTTAATCACCTACAACGCGCCCGATGTCTACCCTCGCGCGAAAGAGATTATCAACGAATTATTCGCCCTGACGGGCTTTGAAAATATCAAGGTAACGGCGGTAGGACACGCGCACGTGGACTTGGCGTGGCTGTGGCCGATCCGTGAAACCAAGCGCAAGGCAAAACGTACCTTTGCCAACGCTATCTACCTGTTGAAACGTTATCCCAACTTCCATTTCGTCGTACCTCAACCCCAACAGCTTGTTTGGATGAAGGAGTTGGATCCGAAGCTGTACGAGGAAATTAAGCAGTTTGCCAAAGAGGGCAGAATGGAG
>JAZKZY010000135.1:0-11494 GCA_045612895.1 Candidatus Scatosoma sp.
GGATGCTTCTTTCAAGAACCGCCCGTCGGTACGGATACGGCTGTCAGCAGGAATACCGTTCAAATAACGGTTGGTCAACAAACCCTGCGCCAAGGGACTGAAGATAATTAACCCCTTTTTCTCCTCAACGGCCGCATTCAAAAGACCGTTGTGTTCAATATTACGGTCGAAAATCGAGTAGCGGTTTTGGTTGATGACGAAAGGACAGTGCAACTCGTTCAAGATTGCCGCTGCTTTTTTCATCGTTTCCCCGTCGTAGTTGGAAAGCCCTGCGTAAAGAGCTTTACCGCTTTTCACCGCTTGGTCGAGCGCCCACATCGTTTCATACAAAGGTGTGTCAGGATCCATACGGTGGTGGTAGAAGATATCCACGTAGTCCAAGCCCAAGCGGGTAAGGCTTTGGTCAAGGCTTGACAAAAGATATTTACGGCTGCCCCATTCGCCGTAAGGGCCTTCCCACATGAAATAGCCGGCCTTGGTACTGATGATCATTTCATCGCGATAGGCCTTCATGTCCTTGCGTAAAATTTTACCGAAATTCTTTTCCGCGCTGCCTGCGGGGGGACCGTAATTGTTTGCGATGTCAAAATGAGTGATGCCGTTGTCAAAGGCGGTAAAACACATTTGACGCATCCTTTCAAAATTGCCCGTATTCCCGAAATTATGCCAAAGCCCCAAGGAAACGGCAGGTAATTTCAGGCCGCTTTCACCACATTTTTGGTAGGGGGTAAGTTGGTAACGGGTTTTGTTTGCTTGATAAGCCATTCTTTTTCTCCTCAAATCATAGGTTGTATTTAGTATAGCAGTTTTTTATAAAAAAGTCAATATTCATTGAAAAAATAACGCCCGAGGGCTGGTTAAACCTTCGTGCGTTGATTTTTTCTATATTGCAAAGGGGAAAGCCCTTCTTTCTTTTTGAAGATTAAGCCGAAATAATTTGCGGAAGAAAAACCACACTCGTCAGAAATTTCTCCCACGCTTTTATCCGTATTGATCAGCATATCCTTGGCTTTCGTCAGGCGCACGCTCAATAAGAAATCGATCGGGGAACAGCTGGCGTATTTGTTGAAATTATAGATCAAAGCCGCCTTGGAAACAAAAAATAACTCCGCTAATTCGTCCAAGCTTTGCTTTTCCGCGTAATGGGTGTTGAAGTGGTCAATCACCTTCAGCATTAAAGGGGGCATTTGGTTTTGTGTGGTTGCCGTAGGGCGAAGGGCCCCACCATGTATGCGATGAAGTGTAAAAAGCGCAAATCCAAGCAACGCCCGAAAACGGTGTTCCGCGTGCTTTTCGTGAGGTTGAATTTCCTTTCCTTCATCAAAAAGGCTGCAAAATAAGGCGGTTTCCGTTTCACTCGGTTGTAAAAACCGAAGGGCGCATTTATCCAAGGTTTCCTTTTGAAAGGGATCAAGGAAATCGGCGGAAACGTTGACGTTATACCGTTCAAAAGGTCCGCCCTCCGTCTTGTGCATGACGTGGGGTGGGATGACAACCAGCATAGGTGCGGTTACCTTGTATAAGGCGTCGGCAAGAAAAAACTCTCGGCTGCCCTTGGTTAAAAAATAAATTTCATAATGCGGATGGGTATGCAAATCGTGCATCGACCAGTCGTTTTTACGTATAGATTTCTCAAATTCAATAAATGGCATACAAAACCTTAAAATATATATGTAATTTATTAAAATATTATCATTTTTTATATTGAAAGTCAAGTAAAATTGTGATATAATAATGTAGAAACTAATAAAAAGGCAGGTAATGATTATGGTGAAAATTTTACAGTATGGCGAAGGGAACTTTTTGCGTACCTTTGTGGACGCGTATTTTGACCATTTGAATAAAAACGAGGGGGGTATGTACGAGGTGAATATCGTAAAACCCATCACGTTTGGCACGTTGGAACGCTTTGAAAAGCAAAACAACAAATATCATATCATTCTTCGCGGTATGGAAGAGGGCAAAGCGGTGGAAAACGTGTATGCCATTGATTCCTTGGCGCAGGTGATTGATCCGTTTGCGGATGACGCGCCTTATTATGCGTTGGCGAAAGATCCCGACTTGAAAATAATCGTTTCCAACACGACGGAGGCTGGTATTTGCTTTAACGCGCAGGATAAAATGGACGGCTTTGACGGCATTACCTACCCTGCAAAGTTGACAAAATTCTTGTACGAACGTTACAACGCAGGGCTTGACGGAGTATATCTTTTGCCTGTGGAATTGATTGACAACAACGCGGATGAACTGAAAAAATGCGTGGATAAATATATCGAGCTTTGGAACTTGTCTGACGATTTCAAGGTTTGGAATGAGACGAAAAACTTCTACTGCAACACCTTGGTTGACCGTATCGTATCCGGTTATCCCCGTGATGAGGAAACGAAGGCGCACTTGACCGAATTGATCGGCGAAACGGACGATTTGATGTCTATCGGCGAGCCGTTTGGCCTTTGGGCGGTAGAGAAAAAGGGTGCGATTGCCGATTATATCAAAGAGGGCGTGCATAATATCGAGGTGGTATTGACCGACAATATCGGCTACTACAAAAAACGTAAGGTGCGCGTGTTGAACGGCAGCCATACCAACCTTGTGCCTGCGGCGTTGATGCTTGGCGCGGTGACGGTGTACGATTGTATGGTGGATCAAAAGCTTTCGGCGTTTGTGGAAGATACTTTGAAAGCGGAAATCAATCCTTTCGTGTCTAATGATATTGCGGCAACGACGGTGTTTGCCAACAGCGTAAAGGATAGATTTATGAATCCCTTCTTAAACCACCAACTCGTGAGCATTTCCTTGAACTCTATTTCCAAATGGCGCGCGCGCGTATTGCCCAGCTTTAAGGACTACTACGCGCAATACGGTGAAGTGCCTCCCTGCCTTACGATTGGGTTCTCTTACTTGATGGCGTTGTATGCCTCCATCGAAAAGAAGGGAGAGCAGTATATGGTGCAAGTGCCCAACCGTGAAATCGAATTGAAGGACGACCTTCCGTATTTGGAATATTTCGCAAACGGCGGCTCGGTGGTAGAATTTATGGCAAACGCTGACGTTTGGGGTGAAGATTTGACCGCCTATGCTGGTTTTGCGGACGCGGTGCTTGGCAACGTTGAAAAAATCAAGAAAGGGATTTGTTTGATTTAAGAGGGTGAAAGGATTATGAAAAAGGTCATTATCAATGAAAAGGATAATATCGGCGTATGCTTGGACGGGAATGAAAAAATCCCCGCAGGGCATAAATATGCGCTGAAAAATATTCAAGAGGGCGAATACGTTATCAAATACGGTGAAATCATCGGCCGCGCAACGCAAAATATTGCGGAGGGCGACTGGGTGCATACCCACAACGTAAAATCGCATTTGGACGAAAATGTGGCATACAGGTACGAGTTTAGCGCTAATATCCCTGCCAAAACCACGCAAACTTTCCAAGGCTTTAAGCGTGCAAAGGGGCGCGCAGGTATTCGCAACGAAATTTACATTATTCCTACGGTTGGGTGTGTAAATAACGTGTGTATGCGCCTTGCAAACGAAGCGCAAAGCTTGGTGCAAGGTACGATTGACGGCATTTTTGCCCTGCCTCATCAGTTTGGCTGTTCCCAGCTTGGCGCGGACAACGAAAACATCAAAAAACTGCTGTGTGCGATTGCCTTAAATCCGAATGCAAGCTACGTGTTGTTTGTTGGCTTGGGCTGTGAAAATAACGGCATGGACGGGATTAAGGAATATCTCGCGCCTTACGGCAGAGAAAACATCGCATACTTTAACTGCCAAGAGGTAGAGGACGAGCATGCGTATGGTATGGAAATTTTGAAAGGTTTTGTGGAAAAAGCGAAAAACCTGCAACGCGAGACGGTGGATTTTTCCGAGCTTTGTATCGGGTTAAAATGCGGCGGCAGCGACGGCTATTCGGGTTTGACCGCGAATCCTTTGGTGGGTAGAATTACCGATAGAACGGTAGGGGCAGGCGGCAGCGCTATTTTAACCGAAGTCCCCGAAATGTTCGGCGCGGAACAATTATTGATGAATAAATGTAAAAATGCGCAGGTGTTCGAGAAATACAAAAAGATGATTGAGGATTTCAAGGCGTATTATACCACGCAAGGGTTCCCCGTCTATGAAAACCCCTCGCCCGGCAATAAAAAGGGCGGGATTACCACCTTGGAAGAGAAATCCTTGGGCTGTGTAGAAAAGGCGGGTACGAGTGAAATCGTAGACGTTTTAGATTACGGCGAAATCGTAAAAGAGGGGGGCGTGTCCGCGTTGAATGCGCCTGGCAACGATTTGATCGCGGCGACAGCGCTCGCGGCAAGCGGTTGCCAAATCGTCCTTTTCACTACGGGAAGAGGTACACCCTTTTCCACCTTCGTGCCGACGATGAAAATCGGTACGAACAACAACATTTCCGCATTCAAAAACGGTTGGATTGACTTCAACGCCTATGGAATGGACGAGGACGGGCTGTTTGATTTGTTGCTTGCGACTATCAACGGAGAGTATACATGTAAGAGCGAAGACGTACGCGAAATTGCGTTTTATAAAACGGGGGTGACCTTATGAGCTATATCAAAGAAAACTTTTTATTGACCAACAAAACGGCGGAAAAATTGTATTTTAACTATGCGAAAAATATGCCGATTTTCGACTACCATTGCCATTTGCCTGAAAAACAAATTTTGGCGAACGAGCAATTCAACGACGTGTTTGAAATTTGGCTTGCAGGCGACCATTACAAATGGCGTTTGATGCGTAACTTTGGCGTGGACGAAACGTACATCACAGGGGATAAGAGCAACAAGGAAAAATTCCTCGCCTACTGCAAAACCTTAGGTACGGCGTTTGGCAACCCGTTGTATCACTGGTCGCAGGTGGAGTTGAAGGAATTTTTCAACTGCGAAATCGAAATCAACGAGCAAAATGCGGAATTGATTTGGAACTGGTGCAACGATTATATTGCCCTTAACAAAATCACCCCTCAAAAGCTGATTGAGCAATCGAACGTTACCCACATTTTCACCACCAACGAAATTTTTGACGATTTGACCACCTTCCCCAAGATTGCGGAAAAGGGGTACAAATTCAAGGTAATCCCTGCCTTCCGCGCGGATAAAATTATGAACGCGGATGCAAAGGGCTACAAGGGCTTTATTGCGCAGTTAGAGGCGTTGACAGGCGCGGTTACGAATATGGACGAGCTGGAAAATGCGATTGAAACGCGCTTGCAGGAATTTATCAAGGTGGGTACTACCGCCAGCGACATCGCGCTTGAAAAGGTTTACACCGTGACGACGAAGGAAGAGGCGAATGCGGTATTCCAAAAGGCAATCGCAGGGGAAATCCCCACTCAAGCAGAAACGGAAATTTTCAAGGGCTACCTTACCTATTTCTTGTTCAAGCTTTACGCAAAATACGGCATCGCAACCGAATTGCACGTGGGCGCAATGCGTAACAACAACAGCGTAATGCTCGAAAAACTTGGCTTGGATACGGGGTATGACAGCATTTCCGATGACAACAGCATCAAAAATATGTCCCGTTTGTTCGATAGATTGAACAACGAAAACGCTTTACCGAAAACGATTGTTTTCAACCTCAATCCCAAGATGAATACGGAAATTATGACCCTCATCGGTTGTTTCCAAAGCAGTGAAGCAAAGGGCAAGGTGCAATACGGCCCTGCTTGGTGGTTCTTGGACAACAAAGTGGGCATGGAAAAGCATTTGCAGGATTTGACGGCTACGGGGCATATCGGTGCGTTTGTAGGGATGTTGACGGACAGCCGTTCCTTGCTTTCTTACCCTCGTCATCATTATTTCCGCCGTATTTTGTGTAACTATTTCGGCACGATGATGGAAAATGGCGAAATGACGACGGACGAGGCGTTCGTTGGCGAAGTAGTGAAGGATATTTGCTACCGTAACGCAATCGCTTATTTGAATATGTAAAATGATAAAAGGACGGCATCACGCCGTCCTTCTTGCAAAACAAGGAGAAAATTATGAGAAAGAATTTGAAATTAAAGGCGTTGATTTATCCGTTGCCCGTATTGATTATCGGTACCTATGACGAAAACGGAGTGCCGAATGCTATGAATGCGGCTTGGGGTACGGTGTGTGATACGGCGCAGGTGGCTATTTCCCTCAGCGCGCACCACAAGACGGTGCAAAACCTCTTAAAAACCAAGGCGTTTACGGTAGGGATTGCCGATGCGAAAAACGTAGTGCCTGCCGATTACGTAGGCTTGGTTTCCGCAAACGACGACCCCGATAAGTTGGCGAAAACGGGCTGGAAAATCACGAAAGGGGAGTGTGTCAACGCGCCCGTCATTGAGGACCTGCCCTTGGTTATGGAGTGCAAACTCGTTAGCTTTGATCCCGAAACGGAGATTTGTATCGGGGACGTAGTCAACGTATCCGCGGCGGCGGACGTTGTGGACGAAAAGGGAATTGTGGACGTGAAAAAATTAAACCCGCTTTGCTATGCAAGTGGGGTACGAGGCTATTACACCTTGGGCGAAAAGGTGGGCAACGCTTTTTCCGACGGGTTGCAGTTGAAATAAGGTGACGATATGTTGATAAAGTTGAATGAAATGGAAGAAAAGGAGTTAAAATCCTTTTATGGCGGCGAGGGCGCGCTTTGCGCAAAGCTTTACACCGACGGGCAAAATAAAATGTTGAGAGGACGTCTTGCGCCCGGCTCTACCATTGGGAAGCATATCCATGAAACGAGTATGGAAGTGATTTTTATCCTTTCAGGGCAGGGGAAATCCATTTGCGACGGGAAGGAAGAAACCTTATCCGCAGGGGATTGTCATTACTGTCCCAAGGGTAGCGAGCATTGCCTTATCAATACGGGGGAAGAGGACTTGCTTTTCTACGCCGTAGTACCGCAACAGTAAAACAAAAAGGACGGCTGTACCGTCCTTTTTTTTATGCCCGAAAATCGGGGAAATATTCAAAAAAATCCGCCTGTGCCGCACCTCGACGAAGGGTGAACCCGCTTTTAGCAGGTGGGTGCCGCATCAAGACGCCTCGAACTTTCCGTAAAACAGACCTTGTCTATCGCCCCGAATAACCGCTCCCGAATATATAATGTGGATTCCGCAAATACATCGAACTCCGAACACCGCAGATCACCTTCTATTATAACGGCTAAAACCTGCTTTGTCAACGAAATGAAAGGGGTTATTTCGCCTCGTTTAATTTTTGCAAGAAGGGGAGAATTTCCATTTCAAAATTCAAACCAAACCGCTTATCTTCCACTTCCGTTGCGGAACGGCGAATGGATGCGGCGGTAAAGTCGGCCGCGAGGAAAATGCTGTCCGCTACGTGTTTTTCGCGTGCAAGGCAACCGACGAAGGCGGCGGCAAAAACGTCCCCTGCGCCGTGGAAGAAGCCCTCGACGTTTTCATGGGAGAAGGAATATTTTACCCCCTTACGGTTGGTGAAATAAACGGAGATTTCCTTTTCGTCCAAAATTCCCGTAACGATAGGCATGGGGCAAATTTCCAACAAATTATCCAAGACGTTTTGCACGTTTTCCTTGGTGATAGGGTAGGGGATATCGGCAAGGAACGCGGCTTCTGTGACGTTGGGCAAAACGTAATCCGCGCTCTTACAAAGCTCGCGCATTTTATCCACGTATGCAGCGGTGAAGCCTGCGTACAATTTACCGCCGTCGCCCATAACGGGATCGACGATAAATTTCCCGTTTTCCATGAGGAAATTATCCTTGATAAAGGCAACCAAATCAATTTGTTCAATCGAGCCCAAATATCCGCTGACGATATAATCGAACTTGAGATTGAGGGATTTCCAGTGCCGTAAAATCCCGTCAATATCCTCGGTTAAGTCGCGGAAAGTATAGCCCGTGAAACCGCCCGTATGGGTGGAAAGGAGGGCTGTGGGCAATACGTTGCATTCCACGCCACAAGCGGAAATAATGGGCAATGCCGTCGTTAAAGAGCATTTTCCCACGCAAGAAATATCGTTTATGGCAAGAACACGCATTTTTTTCGCCTCGCTTAGAAGAAAATTTATAATTTTATTATAAATCACTTGCTTTTTTTTGTCAATCGGATTAAAATGGTATCGTAATAAAAAATTGTAATTTTTTACAAATAAAGAGGTATAAACATGTTTATGACTGGTGAAGTGAAATCGGAGGTTGTATCCTTTGCTGATTTCGAAAAGTATGAAAACCAAATCGTAACCATTAAGGGTACGATTCACAATATCCGTATGATGTCGGATTTTGCATTCGTCATCGTGCGTACGGCGCGTGAAACCATTCAATGCGTATACGCGGAAAGCTTTTCCGACTACCGTATGGGCGAAGACGTTAAGGAAGAATGCGCTGCAAAAATTACGGGTAAAATCGTAGCAGGCGAAACGAAGGACGGCTCGAAGCGTTACGAGCTTCAAATTCACAATATCGAGCTTTTGTCCCACCCTGCGGAAATCCCTCCCGTAGTTATCACGAAAAAGCAGGTAAACTGTGACCTTTCCACGAAGCTTGACTATCGTCCCGTTACCTTGCGTAACCCCAAAGAACGCGCAATTTTCAAATTGCAGGAAGGTATTCAGCGCGGTTTCCGTGAATTCTTGACCAAGGAAGGCTTTACCGAAATACACTCCCCGAAGATCAACTTCGCAGGTGCGGAAGGCGGTACCAACGTATTCAAGCTTGACTACTTTGGCAAGCAGGTTTACCTTGCGCAATCTCCTCAGCTTTACAAGCAAGCAATGGTGGCTGTATATGAAAGAGTGTTCGAAATCGCACCCGTTTTCCGTGCGGAACACCACGACACCAGCCGTCACTTGAACGAATACATTTCCATGGACTTCGAAATGGGCTTCCTTGAAAGCTTTGAAGACATCATGCAAATGGAAACGGGTGTATTGAAATACATCATGAACCTTTTGAAGACGGAATACAAGAACGAAGTGGAGCTTTTGCACATTGAAATCCCTGAAATCACGGAAATCCCTGTGCTTAAATTCATGGAAGCAAAAGAAATTATCATGAAGAAGTTCAAATATCAGCCCTCTGATATGAAAGACTTTGACCCCGAAGAAGAACAAATTTTGGGTAAATATGCGAAGAAGCAGTTCAATTCCGACTTCATCTTCATTACCCATTATCCTTCCAAGAAACGTCCTTTCTATACGATGGACGACCCTGAAGATCCTGAATATACCTTGTCCTTTGACTTGTTGTTCAGAGGTTTGGAAATCACGTCGGGCGGTCAGCGTGTACACGATTACAACGAACAGGTTGCGAAGATGGAAAAACTCGGCATGAACCCCGAAGAATTTGCTACCTATTTGATGTTGCATAAGTATGGCGCGCCTCCTCACGGCGGCTTGGGCTTGGGCTTGGAGCGTTTGACGATGCATCTTTTGGGTGCGAAGAACGTTCGTGAAGCTACGATGTTCCCTCGTGACATCAACCGTGTTAGCCCTTAAAAGCGCGTATATGCGTTGCATTTCTTCGTTGCAGGTGCGCTGTTCTCGGTTACGTACGTCTATGTACGCTCCCGTCGAAAATGCTCCTGCTCCTTGAACTGCTTGCATCTCCGCACTTTTCCAAACTGACTTTGGATGCGGTAAGGTGTCTTATCGTGCGTTTTTGTGGATAGCTTCGTGCATACCCGATGAGTAATATAGGGGATGATTAGTATGTGGAACGGAAAAAAGAAAGCAATCACGTTCAGCTTTGACGATGGCGTATGGCAGGATGCAAAGTTGATTGAAATCTTCAATAAATATGGCTTAAAGGGTACGTTTAACCTTAATTCCGGGGTGTTTGGCTCAACAAATACCTACATTCCTTTCGGGAAGCCGATTTGCCGCGATCGTTTGAAAGAAAACGAGGTGAAAGAGATTTACGAAGGTCACGAAATTGCCGTACACACTCTCACGCATCCCAACCTCACCGAACAAACAGAGGAAGAGGTTATCCGTCAGGTGGACGAGGATAGAAAGAATTTGGAACGTATTTTTGGTTATCCCATCGTGGGTATGGCATATCCCTGCGGCGGCGTGAATAACGATGCGCGCGTGGCGGCGATTATCCGTGAAAATACACCCATTCGCTATGCAAGGACGATTACTTCTACCCTTGCTTTTGACTTGCAAAAAGAGAATTTGTTGCAATTCAACGCAACGGCCCATTTCTTAAATCAAAGAATAGAAATGCTTGTGGATGCGTTTTTGGCTTTGGAAACGGACGAACCCAAATTGCTCTATATTTGGGGGCATAGCTACGAGCTGGATGCCCATGAAAAATGGGAATGGTTCGATGTCTTATGTCAAAAGCTTTCGGGCAAATCGGATATTTTCTACGGCACAAACAAAGAAGTTTTGTTATGAGAAAAACAATCAAGGTGGATGATTTATGCTGTCAGCGTTGCGCCGATCAAATGGCGGTAAAGCTTGCCCTGCTCGACGGGGTACGCAACGCGCACGGCGTTTATAAAAAAGGTATTATTTTCATTGAAGTGCGCGAGGACGTTACCGACGAGCAAATCAAATCGGTATTTGACGGAACGGGTATGACCGTGCTTTCGATTGAAAAACGAAAAGGGATTTTTGGTTAATTCCTAAAAATCGCTTTACAAAATGATATAAATCATTTATAATAGATAAAAATTGAATGGAAAAAGCGTTTATCAAGGACAACGCTTTTACGATCGCTTTGCAAAGAGAACTCCCGTTTGGTGGAAGGGAGAGAAAGTCCGTAAAAGATATCACCTTGCCAGCTGATTTGACGAAATTCCCTACATTATTATATTATATATAGGGGAGAGTAATTGAATACGGGTTTGCATTCCGTTATCAGGTGCAACAAATGATAGTTTGTTTTGGTGGTTAAGAAAGCCGTAGTGTTTTTTCCAAGACACTACGGCTATATTTTTTAATCGTAAAACGGATATATAAACAAAGAAGAAACTCGCGTAAGGAGAAAAAAATATGTCTATGTATAAGAAAGTCGACACCTCTTTGAACTTTGTAGAAAGAGAAAAAGAGATCGTCGAATACTGGAACGAGAAAAAAGTTTTTGAAAAGAGTATGCAGGCCAAAGAGGGGAATGCGGAATTTTCCTTCTACGACGGTCCCCCTACTGCAAACGGTAAACCCCACATCGGGCATATTTTGACCCGTGTTATGAAGGACATCGTGCCTCGTTACCAAACGATGAAGGGCAAGCACGTTTTGAGAAAGGCAGGTTGGGATACCCACGGTTTGCCCGTTGAACTTGAGGTTGAAAAGAAACTCGGTTTGGAAAGCAAAACGGGTATCGAAAGCTACGGCATCGAGCCTTTCATTCAACAATGTAAGCAATCCGTTTGGCAGTATTCCAACGAATGGAAGAAAATGTCCGACCGCGTTGGTTACTGGTGTGATATGGACAACCCTTACGTAACCTATCACGATAATTATATTGAATCGGAATGGTGGGCGCTCAAAGAAATCCACAAGAAGGGCTTGCT
>JAZKZY010000136.1:0-3739 GCA_045612895.1 Candidatus Scatosoma sp.
CCAAAGTGTTCAAATTCAAAGCTTTGTACTGTTCGGCAACACCCTGCATATATACCTTGCTGCTTTCTTCACGCGAATAATTTTTGATAAACAAGAAATCGCCAAGTTCGCCGACACGCGAAGATAACGAACTCTTACCGTCTTCACACGCGAACTTCACCGCAGCGCCAGCCATCAATTCTTCAAGCGTTACGTTTGATTGCAAATTCACCGTTGCTTTTTTACCGTCCACGTGCGTAATTTCGGAAAGCATACACAATTTGCCTGTATATTTTTTGAAAATATCATACGTATCCGCACCAATGCTGACAATTTTAGGGATGATAATTTTATCGTATTTACAATTCCCTACCACGAGCGCGTCGCCATCAATACGCCCGTATTTTTTCAAAAGCGTTTCATCAATAAATTGATAGGTTACGCCGTTTTTACGTAAGGTAAGCAGCAATTCGTTGAAAGCATCCTCAATATGTTCCAATCCTTTCTTTCCCTGACCGAAAATGTAGCCAAGATATACGTTTCTGAGGGGATGCAAAATCGCCACGTCGTATTTATCTTCCGTATTGGAAACGATATGTCCTAAACGAGTGAAATAATCGTTGAACTCCTTGAATTCCTTAAACCAGTTGGACTGCGGTCCGAAAAAAGGTGGATGATCGAATTTACCTTGCGCGGAAAGCGAATAAGGATACAAATGCTGACAAGTCATATTTACGCCGTTAAAATATTGGAAATCTGCAATGCTTTTCAATTCCTTCGGCGTCGTATCGTAACCACCGCAAGCAAACGTTTCCGTAAGAACGTATTTTTTACCAAGCTGCGCCGCAACACTTCCTACCTGTTTCGGGGAAAGTTCCGTTGCACAATTACGCCCCAAGAAATCGACGCCAGGAATATGTTCGTACTCATACGTAGGCATACAGCCCGCACCGCCGTACATTTGTTGATAAACCGAACACTCCTCAATCGAATGTCCTGTCAATTTGCAGTTATGCGCTTCACACCAATCGTACAGTTTTTTGTAGAAGTTTTCAAGATACAATTCGTTCATGGTACGATAGTATTCCGTACGGAAATCATATCCGCCTTCTTCCTGCTTAAACAGCCAAATCAACCCGTCTTTCACGTCTTTCCCCTTTGCGATAAAGGCTTTTTCTACTTCGATGCTATACGGTGTAGCGGCACGGTAATATTGAGGCTCATCCGTGAAAAATCCTACCAATTCTTTACCAAAACTATCAGCAAATCTTTCATAATATTTTTCGTGCGTCTCTTTGATGAATGCATCTACCACTTCGGGTTTTAATATATCCGTGTTGGCAGGACTGATATTCAAATAAACACAATGATATTCTCCCGCACTCGCCGTTTCTTCGTCTACGCGTTCGTAGCCGCTTTCATTTTTTACATAAACAACAAAGGCCTCTTTATCATACGAGTCCGTTTGCTTATACGAAAGAAATCTTGCGCGAAAATCCACGTTTTCAAGAAGCTTCCCACCAACAAATCCGCTTGGCCAACCATTTTCGTCGTAAGCCCAAGCGTTCATATCTAATTCTTTTGCTTTTTTCAAGCAAGCGCCGATACAAGACCACCATTTTTCAGACAAATACTCGTCTTTCAGTCCTGTTCGAGCATGCATAATAAAACCACCAATACCGGCAGCGTGCATATCCTCTATTTGCTTTATAAGTTCCTTCTCATCTAATGCATTGTTCCAGCTCCAAAAAGGAATGCTTTTATTGTCCTTCAAATTCCCATTTAACGCCTTCTTTAATGCTTCCAAAGACATAATAATCCTCCAACTTTTCGTATCAAAAATAAATTCTAAAAAATCCTTGATTCGTTTACATAATTATTGATACTATCATTATCTTATATTTCAAAAAAGATGTATACACTTTTTTTTGCAAAAAATGTTGTAAAATTAGCCTCTTAATGTTTCATAACAATAAAATCAATCGCCATTCACAACTATAAAAATTATATTTTTTCTGCAACTTTTTTTACATATTGCAAGGCACAATCTGTCCCACATTTTTTTGCAATGCTTTCATAGAAAAAGCAAAAAAGTACAAAAGCATTGACGTACTAACGCCCGAAATTGTAAGATCGTTTATTGCAAGAATTGAGATTGGTGAGCGCACTGAAAAATACTCAAGACATTCCGCTCAAAAAATTCGAATCGTCTATCGCGATATCGGAGAATGGGACAAGATAGCGGAAACCGAAGAAAAACCGACTCAATACCCCGAAATAATCTCGGAATTAGCGTAAACCAACACTCAAAAATACAGCAAAGGCGAAACCCACCTGTCAAAAAGTGTCCCTATGAACAAAAAAACGCGGAGCTCAGGGCTTTTCTATTTCCCCAAAAAGCACTCGAACATGCCTATTTTTTTCATTTTGACCACATGTTTGACCACTTATTAAAACACAGTTTTCTAGATTAGGCATAAGCATATGTCTGTGCCTAAAAAAGCAAATTCCTTTTCTTTGATTACTGCATAGCAAAATTTGCGTTGTGAAACAAAAAAAACAAACGGCTATGCCATGCTCTTTGCGAATAAACGCGTACATGGTATAGCCGTTTTGGTTTTGAAACCATTTTTTCTTTTGTTATAAAGTCACATCTTTGACTATCTATGGATTTGAATTATATCGTAAATTTAGCCACGCGCAAGGAATAACTTTCGCCATAAAGATAAGGTTTGATCTCAAAGGAATTCCCTTCCACCGTTATCTTTTCACCGTTATCCAACCATTCCGCCGAGCGGATATCCGCATCAATGTATACGCGGCCTTTCCCTTCATCTCTTTGCACGTTGGGGTCAGCGGACATCGGTACGTTTTTGATTACCGCATAATAGCAGCCGTTCCCTTCCAAGATTGTTGCATTCTTCGCCGTAATCGCACAAGATTTCACGCTGTAAATCGCTTCTTTATTCTTTCTTGTCCATTTACCAATTTCTTTCAAAAGGCAGGCGTCCATCGGATTTACACTGCCATTTCCACGCAACCCCGTATTCAAAAGGAAGTTGCAATTATACCCCCTGCAATCCACCAAATTTTCAATCAATTCTTTAACGGGCTTATAGTTACAATCCCCTGCGGCATAGCCCCAGTGATCATTTAATACTTGGCACATCTCACCTGCACGGCTTTTGTCGGAGTTGTCAACAAACCCAGGCTCGCCGCGTTCAAAGGTTACGCTATCAATTTCCGGATGGCCTACTTTACCGCATTCGGAAAGCCCTGTATTGTTGATAATCATAGCTTCAGGCAAATATTTTCTAATCGTGCCGTATATCCGATCCTCCTGCCAATCCTCGTCCTTCTTATCCCACATGCCGTCAAACCAAAAACCGCCGATCTTACCATAGTTTTTGCATAAAATTTCAATGCTCTTAACGAGATAATCAATGTATTTAGGGAAGTCGGTTTGATAGCTTTCTTCACGCCAATCAAGCAACGTGTGATAGAAGAAAGGTACAATGCCCCCCTCGTTACAAGCATCCACAAATTCTCGAATTAAATCACGCCCACACGCAGAATGAGGCGCATCGTAATCATTCAAACCACAAGTATCATACAACGAAAATCCGTCATGGTGACGAGTCGTCAAAGTGATATATTTACACCCTGCTTGTTTTGCCGTTTTTACGAGCTCTTTCGCCCAGTTTTTCTTCACCTTAAACTTGGCAGGCAATTTCTCATATTCGCTCATGTCGGCGGTGGG
>JAZKZY010000137.1:0-3282 GCA_045612895.1 Candidatus Scatosoma sp.
GCTTTCTAGGTTACTATAAGTTTAACTTTAGTACTTTGAAAAAATTAACGGAAATTACATTTTATTGCTTGTTTGTCAAATAAAATCTCATTTCTTTCTTATTCCATTTTTAATCTTCATTTACCGAGCTACAGCTCGGGCCTGCCACTTCCGCGGCGACAGCTTGTATATAATACCACAAACCATTTACCATTGTCAAGCATTTTTTCAAACTTTTTTTAATTTTTTTAAAAATTTTTTCAACCTTTTATTTTCCCTGAAAAATCCCCTTTTTCCCGCTTTTTGGGGGCTTTTACAAGTATTTTTTCTTGACTTTACGCGCGCGCGTGTGTACAATATTATATATATTATATACGGTAGCCGATTTTTTATCCTACCAAAAAGGGTTTTTTATGTTTTTGAAGTTGAGAATATTCTTTACGATACTTTCCGCGCTGTGCGCTGCCGTCGCTTTAACCGCAGGGGCGTTGTGGGGATTTATCTGGACAATCGCCTTGGGCATGGGCGCGGTACTATTTTTTATGTTAATGCTTTATTTCAAGCGCGCACAGGAACAGCAGGAAGAAAAGGAACGCGAGGCGCAAAAATTCTTCACCTACGATCCAAACAACCCCTCCCCCAACAGTGAAAGTGATACAAACGAAAGCGCTAACAACGAAAGGGAAATAGACGAATAAATTTATTCCCTGCGGCCGTTAATTTTTTCAAAAAGGTTGACAAAACACAATTTTGATTATATAATAGTATAGAAGATTTTAATAGGAGGCACATCTTATGACTTTTGACAAATGGTTTAATAAACAATCCGTACTTGTAAAGGCAATTCTCCTTCTCCTTCCCGTTATCGGTTGGGTTTGCGAATGTCTTGTTAGATTGTCCGTGATGCTCAGAACGAAGCAACCCATTCACCTTGGCGTTTTCCTTGCGTTCTTGTTCATCGGTTGGGGTTGGTTCCTCGGCGCAATCGACTTTGTTTACATGTTGGTGAAAGGTCACCTTATTCTCGCTGAATAATTATGACAAAAAGAAAATCCGCTTCTTGCGAAGCGGATTTTTTCTTTTTAATCACGGTCAAAACTCTCAATCATATCCAATAGCTCTTCAAAACGGTACAAATCCTCGGGACTGTAATAATCTATGTAAATTCTACCTTTCTTATCATTGCCGATCAAGGAAACCTTGGTACGGAATGCGCCGCGCATACGTTCCACAAACGCTTTCAATTCAGCACTCTTTGCCGCCGCCTTCGCATCCTTTTCTTGTTGTAAAACCTCGGGGGGCGTTAAGAACGCCTTTACTGCGCGTTCCATTTCACGCACAGAGTAATCTCGCTTCAAAGCCTCTTCCGCAAACGCGTACTGCTGACTTTGAGGAACCCTCACAAGCGTACGGGCGTGTCCTGCTGACAATCTTCCGCTTTCCACCAAGCCCACCACTTCGGGCGCGAGAGTCAACAAGCGCAAGGTGTTTGCAACCGCAGGGCGAGAACGACCGATCAACGCCGCCACGTCATCCTGGGTGAAGTGAAAATCCTGCACCAACTGTTTCATAAGATAAGCCTCTTCCATGGCACCAAGGTTGTCCGCTTTTAATTTTTCAATAATGGAGAAAGTTTCGGCGTTTTTCTCGGTGAACTCGTACACGCGTACCTCTACGTCGGTCACGCCCATGGATTTTACCGCGTGGAAATCACGCTCCGCAGCAAGCAAGGTGAATCGTCCGCCGTCCTTACGGTTGACGGAAAATTCGGGCACGCCGTTCAACAAAAAGTACGCCGCACGGGTGCGGATTTCTTTTTTATCCCAGTCCTCCACCGCCGTTTCCGTATCAATCAACCCGATACGCACCGCGCGTTTTTCATATTCTACGTTTAAGGTCTTTTTACGTTTGACTTTACTCATGATACCCTCTTAGGTTAAAACGGAGCTATGGTTAGCTCCGTTTTTTCTTATTCTGCCTTATTTTCGTCCGTTTCTTCTACAACGGGAGTTTCCTCGGGCTTATCTTCAATAACGTGGTCCTTGTCGGGCGTCGTCATGCTCGCAAAAGGATTCGCCGCGTGCAATTCTTCCTTGCCTTCCATGGATTCTACCACTTCTTTCCAGCTTGCGCCCTTCATCAACATCGCCACTTCTTCAGTGTAAATGGTTTCCTTTTCCACCAAAACCCGGGACATATTGTCGAGAATGGAACGGTTTTCTTTGATCAATTTCACCGCGCGTTCGTGCGCTTCGGAAATCAAACGACGCACTTCTTCGTCGATTGCCGCCGCCGTTTCCTGCGAATAACCGCCGCGGTTCTGGTGGCCGTATTCCATACCCATAAATACAGGTTGATCGCTGTCGTATGCAACAAGACCGAGCTTATCACTCATACCCCATTGCGTTACCATACGGCGTGCAATGTCGGATACGTGTTGAAGATCGGCGCTTGCGCCCGTCGTTACGTCTTGGATAACCAACTCTTCCGCAACACGGCCGCCGAGCGACATACAAATGTTGTCGATGAGTTTGTTGTACGAAACGTCATTGTCATCCGTTTCAGGACGGGTCATGGTGTAACCAGCCGCACGACCGCGAGGAATAATCGAAACCTCGTGAACGGGGTCGCAATGTTTACAAAGACATGCAAGCACCGCGTGACCTGCTTCATGGTAAGCCGTACAACGCTTATCCGATTCGGTTACGACACGGCTCTTCTTTTGAGGGCCCATCAATACCTTGTTGATACCGTCGTACAATTCCAAATTGCCGATCAAGCTCTTGCCTGCGCGCGCCGCCAAAATAGCCGCTTCGTTGAGAAGGTTGGCAAGCTCTGCGCCCGAGAAGCCAGCCGTGATACGGGCAACCGTCTTAAAGTTTACGTCGGGTGCCATGGGTTTGTTACGCGCATGCACCTTCAAAATTTGTTCACGTCCCTTTACGTCGGGAAGATTTACGTGGATTTGTCTATCGAAACGACCGGGACGAAGCAATGCGGGATCAAGAATATCCGCGCGGTTCGTTGCCGCCATAACAATGATGCCTTCGTTGCTTTCAAAACCGTCCATCTGTACGAGGATTTGGTTGAGGGTTTGTTCACGCTCGTCGTGACCGCCGCCAAGACCTGCGCCTCTGTGACGTCCGACGGCGTCGATCTCGTCGATGAAGATGATCGCCGCAGGGGATTTGCGCGCAGTTTCAAAGAGGTCGCGTACGCGGGAGGCGCCGACGCCGACGTACATTTCTACGAAATCCGAGCCGGAGATCGAGAGGAAGGGAACGCCTGCCTCTCCTGCGACTG
>JAZKZY010000138.1:0-9278 GCA_045612895.1 Candidatus Scatosoma sp.
GACGATTGCGGACATGGTAAACGACAAGCGTTTGGAAGGCATCTCCGACATTCGCGATGAATCGGGCCGTGACGGTATGCGTATCGTAATCGAATGTAAGAAAGATGCGAATGCGCAGGGTGTTTTGAATACCTTGTATAAGAAAACGAAACTGCAAATTTCCGACGGTATCATTTTGTTGGCACTCGTTGAAAACGGTACCGAACCCAAGAATTTGAACTTGCAGGAAATTTTGTACCATTATCTCCAACATCAAAAGGACGTTATCACGCGTAGAACTCGTTTCGATTTGAATAAAACGGAAGAACGCGCGCATATCATTGCAGGTCTTGTACTTGCCCTTGCAAACGTGGACGACGTTATCCGTATCATCAAGGCATCCGCGGATAGAAACGCGGCGGTTGCAGGCTTGACCTCGGCGTTTGAGCTCGACGAAAAGCAGGCAATTGCGATCCTTGAAATGAGATTGCAAAGATTGACCTCGTTGGAAGTAGAAAAGTTGAAGGATGAATTGAACAGCCTTCGCTTGACGATTGCGGACTTGAAGGACATCCTTGCAAACGAAAGCCGCGTTATGGCAATCATCCGCGACGATTTGACCACGATTAAAGAAAAATATCCTTCGCCTAGAAGAACGGAAATTTCCGAACTTGACGGCAGCGGTAATATCGACGACGAAGACCTTATCGACAGAGAAGACATCGTTATCACCATTACCCACGGCGGTTACATCAAACGCTTGCCCGTTGACGAATACAAGGCGCAGGGCCGCGGCGGCAGAGGTATCACCGGTCATAGACCTAAGGAAGAGGACTACGTTGAAAAGATGTTCGTTTGCTGCACGCACGATCCTATCTTGTTGTTCTCCTCGAAAGGTAAGGTGTACTCGATCAAGGGTTACGAAATCCCCGAGGCAAACCGTACCGCAAGAGGCCGCGCAGTTGTCAATATCGTACAGCTTGACGCAGGCGAAAAGATTGAAGCGGTATTGCCCGTTGCGGAAAGCGTGGAAGGTTACCTCGTTATGGCAACCGAAAAGGGTCTTATCAAGAAGACGCACACCGATGAATTCAAGCGCATCGCAAGAAATGGTAAGATTGCTATCAAGTTGCAGGAAGAAGATCGTTTGATCGGCGTAAACTTCACGACGGGTGAAAATGAAATCCTCATCGCATCCCGTGGTGGTAAGTGTATCCGCTTCGCGGAAACGGACGTTCGTCCTACCGGTAGAGGCACACAGGGTGTTAAGGCAATCAGCCTTAGCAAGGAAGACATCGTGGTGGATATGTTGATTATTGATCCTACGAAAGACTTGTTCACCTTGACCTCGCTTGGCTATGGTAAGCGTTCGAAGGTAGACGATTACCGTTTGCAAAGCCGTGGCGGTAAGGGTATCAAGGCAGGCTTGTTCAATGAAAAGACGGGCTATCTTGTAAATCTCAAAGACGTAACGGATGAAAACGACATCATGATTATCACGACGGGCGGTACGATTATCCGTATGCACGCAGACGCAATCAGCTGTATCGGTAGAAGTACGCGCGGTGTTCGTGTAATGAACGTTAAGGATAGCGAAGTTGCTACGGTTGACATCACCGAACGCGACGATGAAGCGGAAACGCAAGCTCCTGAAGAAACGGCGGCGGACCTTAGCCCTGAAGATTTGGCAGGGGAAACCGAAGTGGAAGAAGTAGAAGAAACGGTGGTTTTGGACGATGAAACGGAAGAAGCTCCCGTATCGGATGAAGAATAAGGAAACGAGGTAAAACCTCGTTCAACGCATACATGCCCCCTTGTTTTATGGTAAACAAATGCCCACAGCGATTGCTGTGGGTGTTCGTTTTTTTATCAAAAACGCTTGCGTATAGGGAAAAAGTATGCTATAATAAACACATTCTTACCAAAGAGGAAGTATATGCCACATTATTTAATTTTGGCGGCGGTCCTGCTGATTTTGTACGGAGCAGGGCTTTACGCCTTGCGTTATATCAAAGACAAGCGTTGGCCGAATATTGTCTTTCCGTTTGTGATTTTTCTACCCTATCTATACGTGGTGATTGCGATGTATTTAGACGTGGGATTTCACGACTGGAATTTCCAAAACACATTGCCCACAGCAAACGTCAGTCCGTTTACCTTTTGTTTAACCTTGTTGACCTTGGTTATGCCCAAGAAAGCCAAGGAATACGTATATACGTTGATTGCCTTGCTGTCACTCGGGGTGTTTGTTGCAGGGCTTTTGACCTGCGTTTCCAACGCCGCGCGCGATTATGCCTTCCACTGGACGATTACGTTGGATTCGGTTGCGCACGTACTCCTTTCGTTGTTTGGGGTTTACCTTGTCAAGAGCGGTCAAGTACGGTTAGAGCCGCGTAAATGTCTATTCAGCGGTTTGTTGATCGTAGGGGTTGCCGTAGTGATGCTGGCGCTGAACTTAATTTTCCACACCGCCTTTTTCGGGTTATCTTTATACGGTGAACATAACATTTATAATATGGTACTCGTGGAAAACGGCTACCTGTCGGCAGGAGTTTATTTTGTCGGGCTTTGCGCCGTTTTAACAGTTGGCTACTTCTATCAAAAAGGGTTAAAGTCCTTAAAAAAATTATAATAAAAAGCCCTCCAAACGGAGGGCTTTTTGCTATTTAATAATCTTTTTCACCTAATAAATAATCGGTGGAAACATCAAAAAAGCGTGCGAGGATAATAATTGCTTTTGCGTTGGGTATGCGTTGCCCCGTTTCCCAGTAGGTAATAGCACCTTGGGTTAAGCCAGTTGCAACGGCTAAATCCGCTTGAGATAATCCTTTATCAATGCGCAGTTCCTTTAAGCGTGTAGTAAATTTTTTCATGGATACAGTATTCATAACCACCTCTTTTTTATTATATTACCACAATTGTGATTAAAAATGCTTGACAACAACAAATGTTGTTGATATAATTAAAACAAATGTTGTAGAGGTGTGGTTATGGAAAAATATTCAGCTATCAAAGAAATGTATTATGGACGACGTGGTGATGGACAGTTGATACAACCTAGCGAAGAATATCACGAGCGTGCAATCAAGCAAAATGATATTGCGGAAAAATTGAAAGAAAAGTTAAAAGACGATAAGGAGGGGATAGAGCTGTTAGAGCAGATGTTTTGGGAATCGGCGGGGGCGGAAGCCGCGGCGGTTGACCAGCATTACCGTGAGGGGTTTTCCTTTGGCGTTTTAATGGGAATAGAGATAGCAGGTATGCGATGAACAATAAAAAAGCCCTCCAAACGGAGGGCTTTTATTGTTACTTAGAAGAGGTTTTCTTCAGGGGTTCTTGCTGGATTTCGACAGGCGTCAAAGCATCAAATGCCTTGATTAAAAAGTTCGAAATCGGGTAAGCCGCCTGCAAGATGATAATCATAAGCAAGACTTGCGGTACGGTGAATTCTAACTGCGTCCAACCATCAAACACAAAGTCGCCTAAGGCAGGTGCCGCCAGTACGATTCCGCACAAGCATACGGCTACTACCCAAAGGATACCGCGAAGGGTGTTGAAGGGCTGACAAATGCGGAAGAGCATAACCAAGCCGCAACCCGTCAGCGCAAGCATCATCATTGCGTTGTAAATAGGGGTTTCCGTCGACTTTACAAAACCAAAGGTTTCCGCCAAAGAGGTGCTGTGTATTATATACACCGTCATGATGCCTATCGTCATAGTCAAGGCACCAGGTATGGCTCTACTTAAGACGTAAGGGATAAATCTGCCCTTGACACGGTCGGTGTTGGGTTGCAAGGACAATACCAACGAAGGGATTGCGCTGATGAGCATTTCATACATCAACATGTTGTTGGTCTGGAAGAAATACATCTTCTTCAACGCAATACAAATTACCGCCAACATCAAGATGAGCAAGGTTTTCATAATGTAAAGCGAGGAGGAGTTCTTTACGTTGTTGATAACTCGTCTACCCTCGTTCACGATCTTGGGCATGGAGCCGAAGTTGTTATCCTGCAAAACGAGGTTAGAAACGTTACGCGCCGCCTCACTACCCGAGGCAACGGAGATTGCGCAATCCGCCTCTTTCATCGCCAAGATATCGTTTACGCCGTCACCCGTCATGGCAACGGTATGTCCCGATTTCTTAATGGCTTTGATTAAGATTGCCTTTTGTTCGGGGGTAACACGGCCGAATACCGTGTATTGATTTGCCGCCGTTTCCACCTCTAAATCGGACAAGCCCTCAAGGGAGATGAATTGCGCGGCGTTTTTGATACCTGCGCGGCGTGCTACTTCGGAAACGGTAACGGGGTTGTCACCCGAAATAACCTTTACGTTTACGTCGTTTTCTCTAAACCATTTAATCGTTTCCACCGCATCAGGACGGATGTTGTCGGAAAGGGTGATAATGGCAACGGTACGCAAGCCCGAGGGAACTTTATCCCCTTGGATTGCACCCGATGCGTGCGCCAAAACCAACACACGAAGCCCCATTTGGGCGTACTGTTTTACGATTTTGTCAATACGTACGGGTATGGGCTTTAACACGAATTCCGGCGCGCCCATAACGTAAGTGCCGACCTCTTCAAAGGTAACCGCGGACAATTTTCTCGCGGACGAGAAGGGTAGGGTGGCAATCGGCTGTAACGCCGAGGAATGTCCAAACCGTTCGTATAAAGCAATGGAGGTTTGGTTGTTATCGTTGAGGGAGGCGAGCATAGAGCCGAGAATGTCGTCCACGCCGACGTCTCCTGCAGAGCCGAGCAAAATGCAATCGCTTACCTTCATTCGACCGTCGGTAATCGTACCCGTCTTATCAAGGCAAAGCACGTTTACGCGCGCCAACATTTCCAGCGAGTACATATCCTGCACGAGGGTGTTGTATTTTGCCAAACGGATCATACCCGTAGACAGCGCCACCGTCGTCAAAAGGAGCAAGCCCGAGGGGATCATACCGATAACAACGGACGCAGTGTTTTGAATGGTCTTATTCAAATCCTTGTCGTTGTTCATCAAGGTTGCCCAGAAACCGCCGTTTGCGGTCATGTTATCCCATGCGCCCTGAATGGACGAATAGTTGTTGTAGAAGGTTAAAATGGCAATCGGAATAATCAAGATCGCAATCACCTTGATGAACAAGCTGATGGAGTTCATGATTTCCGAGTTGGGGCGTTTGTACTTCTTCGCGCGCGAAGTTAATTTACTGATGTAGGTATCTTCCCCGATTTTATCCACACGTACCGCGATGTTACCGCTGGCTACAAACGAGCCGGCAAACAAAACCGCGCCGTCCTCTTTTTTGATAGGTACGGATTCACCGGTCAAGAGGGATTCGTTCAATTCCGCCATGCCCTCGACTGCGATACAGTCGGCAGGCACTTGTTGTCCTGCGGACAGCAAGAGGATATCGTCGATAACCAGTTCCTCCGCCGGGATCTCTATCTTTTTCCCGCTACGCACAACCTTTGCAGTAGGGGAGGAAAGAATGGAGAGCTTGTCCAGCTTTTGCTTGGCGCGGATTTCGAGGAAAATCGCAACGAGCGTATTGACTACGAAAATGATAACGAAAAGATACTGTGAAAAGGGCGCGTGCGCCAAAATCAATGCGATTGCGGCGATAGCACAAAGGATGTTGAACCCTGTGAAAAGGTTGCCGAAGATGATACCAGGGTAGGTTTTCGATTGCTTTTTACCCGTCTTATTGACCAAACCTTGGTTGATACGCTCTTCCACCTGCGCATTGCTTAACCCCTCGCGCGCCGACGCGTGAAAACGTTTTACGTTGTTGGCGTTGACCGTCGGGGATTTTTTCGGTTTTATTTTAGGGAACAGCTCGAGGAATTTTCTATGGCTCTTTTCCTCTTTGGAGAGCTTGTTCTGATTGTTTTTCTCTGTTTTCATATTCAAAATACTCCGAAATTTATATCCTTAAAAGGATATAGTGTACTTATTATAGCATATCTGTTGAAAAAATACAAGGTTTTTAAGGAAATTTTATAGGAAATCGGGTTTAGTACTTTTGATTTAATTGCATTTCCGCAGGAAAAGTTGTATAATAGGTTAAATAGATTGTTCGCCGAGGAAAAACCTACGGCGGCGGTACTTAAGAAAATATAATCGAGGTGTCATAATGATTGATATTAACCTTATCCGCACGGATGCGGAACTCGTAAAAGAAAATATTCGTAAAAAATTCCAAGACCACAAATTGCCCTTGGTTGACCAGGCGTTGGAGCTTGACGGCAAACGCCGCGCTTTGATTGCGGAAGGGGACGCGCTTCGCGCGGCAAGAAACACCCTTTCCAAGCAGGTTGGTATGTTGATGAAAGAGGGCAAAAAGGAAGAGGCGGAACAGGTAAAAGCGCAGGTAAAAGCGGATGCTGAACGCCTTGTTGCCATTGAACAAGAAAGCGCGGACGTAGAAGCGGCGCTCAAGAAAACGATGATGGCAATCCCCAACATTATCGCAAAAGACGTACCTATCGGTAAAAACGATGAAGAAAACGTAGAATTGCAACGCTTTGGCGAAGCAGTTGTACCCGAATTTGAAGTACCTTACCACCTTGACATTTTGGAAAAGTTGGACGGTATTGACGTAGATGCGGCTCGCCGTACCTCCGGTCAGGGTTTCTACTACTTGACGGGTGACATTGCCCGTTTGCACTCCGCTGTCCTTTCGTATGCGCGCGATTTCATGATTGACAAGGGCTTTACCTACGTAATTCCCCCTTACATGATCCACGGCGACGTTGTTTCGGGTGTTATGAGCTTTGACGAAATGGAAAACATGATGTACAAGATTGAGGGTGAAGATTTGTACCTCATCGGTACGAGTGAACACTCCATGATCGGCCGCTTCATGGGTCAAATCATCGACGGTAAAAAGTTGCCTATGGCAATGACCAGCTACTCCCCTTGCTTCAGAAAGGAAAAGGGCGCGCACGGTATCGAAGAACGCGGTATCTATCGTATTCACCAGTTTGAAAAGCAGGAAATGATCGTGGTTTGCCGTCCCGAAGAAAGCGAAGAATGGTATGAAAAGCTTTGGAGCTATACGGTGGAATTGTTCCGCTCGATGGAAATCCCCGTAAGACAGCTTGGTTGCTGTTCGGGTGACTTGGCTGACCTTAAGTACAAGAGCTGTGACGTAGAAGCTTGGAGCCCTCGTCAGAAGAAGTACTTTGAAGTAGGTTCCTGTTCCAACCTTACGGACGCGCAGGCAAGACGTTTGGGTATCCGTTATAAGGACGAAGACGGCAAGACGAAGCTTGCGCACACCTTAAACAACACGGTTGTTGCGCCTCCTCGTATGTTGATTGCATTTGTGGAAAACCACTTGCAGGCAGACGGCAGCGTAACCATCCCTGCAGTATTGCAACCGTACATGGGTGGCAAGAAAGTGATTGCTCCTGCAAAATAATAAAAGTAAATAAGAAAACGCCGTAGGACAACCTACGGCGTTTAGTTTTTAATATTCGTCCGATAATCCCAACAAATAATCGGCTGAAGTATCTAAGCATTGACAAATAAGGAAAAGGGTTTCCAACGACGGAAAACTTTTCCCTGATTTATAATCGGTAACGCATTGCTTGGAAACATTAATTTCCTTGGCGATTTCCACCTGCGTTTTTCCGCTAAGTTTTACTAATTCATTAAATCTTTCGGTAAATTTCATATCTAAATTATACCGAAATTCAGTCAGTTAATACTTGACAGTACGCTATAAACTGACCATTATGAAAATGGCGGGGGTAATTAGAGGGATATTCCAACTTGAATGAGGAAAGGCATAAGGCGGAATTGCAATCGGCGTATGAGCTTGGCTTCAAGACGGCAATCAAGCTTATTTTAGAAGGGGTAAAGGATTGACATTACAACAAAATGAAAGGGGCAGGTATGCAATGAATGCATACCTGCCCTTGGATTTTATTACCATGCGCTAACGGTTACTTTGTCCAAATAGAAGATGGAATCATTCACGTAATCGCCAAACGCGTTGGAGAAAATGAATACAAGCTTTGTGGCACTGGTCAATTTATCCGCGGCGAACACTTTGTCAAACTCTACCGTAATCCGTACCCAGCCATCCGTCAGCATTGTCTTGGTAATGCCTTGTAAACTGGAAGCAGGGGCGTTATTAAACGTGTTGTTAAGGCCTATTTCAGTAGGGAATGCGCCGTTTGCATCAAGGATTGTCAACCCCGTCGTAGGGGAACAGTTGACGGTTTTCACGTCAAAGGATAATTTTTTGCCTTGAAGATGGACGTTTGGATAACCTATCAAATGCGTTACGTCAATGACAACCGTCGTCCAAATCCATTTTCCGCCGTCGCCGTCCGCGCTTTGCGAGCTGTCGTACCATTCATCCGCCATATCGAGGTGGAAGCTTCCCTTAAGAGCAGAGGAACTGCTTTGAGATACCACTTGCTTTTGCAATTCGAGGTTCGCATCGACCATCCACGTGCCGATATGGTCTGTGGAGATATAGGTAGGATCGGCTAAATCCAGATAGTCAGCTTGTACCTGGGTAGGGGTTTCCACGTAACCGGATTGTTTGAACCACATATTATCTATATAAAAGACAGCGTCTTTCGTGTAATCGCCGTAGGCGTTGGAGAAGATAATATACAACTCTTTGGTTTCCGATTTATCATAATTGCCAAAGGCTTCGTCCAAATTGATTTCAATGCGTACCCAGTCGTTATTCAAAATGGTTTTGTAAATACCCGAATATTCCGGGCCGGTTGCGGATATTGTTTTGTCCGATTGATTGAAAGGAATCTGTGCCGAACGCTTGTTGGCGGAGTTGAGCAACATCACGGAGGAGGTCACGTCGCAGTTTTCCGCTTTCACGTCAAACCACAAAGTGTAGGTGTCCAAATCCGCATAACCGTTACACAGCGTTACAAGGTCGATGGTAAGCACCGACCAAACCCATAAACCATTGTCACCGTTGGGGTCTTGCGCGCTGTCGTAGGGTTCATCTATGTCTTTGGCATTGAACGAACCTTTGAGGGCGGAGGTACTGCCCGAAGAAATCACTTCGTTTTGCACGACTAAATTCGAATGTGTAATCCACTTATCGATGATTTTCGTGGAGAGATATTGTGAAGTGGAGAGGTCGTCCTTGTCGCCACCCTTAAACGCTTCACCGCAGGCGGTACATTTACCATTCACGTACGAATGCCCGGATGCAGGTACGGTGTAGCTGTCTTCCGCGTCGCAATTGCTGCATTGTCCAACAACCAACCCGTCCTGGGTGCAGGTTGTTTCGTCAACCACTTCGTAAACGTAGTTAT
>JAZKZY010000139.1:0-6397 GCA_045612895.1 Candidatus Scatosoma sp.
ACATTTTCGTGCCTTGCGAAGTGTGCGGAGGGAAGCGTTATAACCGCGAAACTTTAGAGGTAAAATACAAGGGCAAGAGTATTTCCGACGTCCTCGACATGACGCTAGAGGCAGCGTGCGAGTTCTTCCAGCCCGTACCGACCATTTACAACAAAATCAAGACCTTGAACGCCGTTGGCCTTGGATATATCAAGCTTGGGCAAAGCTCCACCACCTTGTCGGGCGGTGAGGCGCAACGTGTGAAGTTGGCAACCGAGCTTGCAAAACGTTCTACGGGTAAGACCTGCTATATTTTGGACGAGCCGACGACGGGTTTGCATAGCTATGACGTGGATAAGCTGATTAAGATTTTGACCCAGCTCCGCGAGGGTGGAAACACGGTGCTTGTCATCGAGCATAATTTGGACGTTATCAAGACGGCGGATTATATCGTGGATTTGGGCCCTGAAGGGGGCAGCGGCGGCGGTACGGTCGTTTGCGAGGGTACGCCCGAAGAAGTGGCGGCGGTAGAAAACAGCTACACCGGTCAGTTCCTGAAAAAGATATTGTAAAAGTTTATACGCCCAAGGGTTGTAGGCGCAACCCTTGGGCGTAGTTTCATTTTTTACCCTTTTATATATTAAAATTTATTCTTTTTTGCAAGGTACTTGCAAAATGCGAATGAGTATGCTATACTTTTACCAATACAAAAAGAGGTGTGGTTATGAAAACTTTTTGTTTGAACGGAATTTGGAAAATGGAAGGCAACGGCTATGCGGTAGAGGGCAAAGTGCCTGGCTCCGTTTTCTCTTTTTTACATATCGACAACGGCTTGTTGCCCGATCCTCATTATCGTGACAACGAGCAGTTGTATTTAGATGCGGCTGAACACGAATATACCTTCAGCCGTACCTTTGATTATGCGCCGACGGGCAACCCCGTCCGCCTTGTTTTCGAGGGCTTGGATACCCTTTGCACCGTCTATCTCAACGGGGAAAAAATTGCCGACACCGACAATATGCACGTGCGGTACGATTTTGAGGTGGGCAACCTTTTACAGCAGGGGGAAAACACCCTTGCGGTGGTTTGCCATCCCGTCAATCCCTACATCAAAGAACAAAACGCCAAGGCGCGTTTGTTCGGCGCAACCGATTGTATGGAGGGGTATCCCTATATCCGCAAAGCGCACAGCATGATGGGTTGGGACTGGGGTCCCCGTATGCCGGACGCAGGCATTTGGCGTAAGGTGTATTTGTTGGAAAAGGACAGCGCGGAAATCATAGATTTCCATGTAATTCAACGCCATGACCATGGTAAAGTTTACCTCACGCCCAGCATAGCGCTTGACGGCGAGGGCGAGGTGGAAATCGTTTTGCTTACGCCGAACGGTGAAAAGACAATTTTGACCGCAAACCAAGAAAACGAAGTGGAAAACCCCATGCTTTGGTGGCCGAACGGAATGGGGGAACAGCCCTTATATACGCTGACGGTTACGGTAAAATCGCAGGGCGCGACCGTCGATGAAAAAACCTTAAAAATCGGTCTTCGCACCTTGGAGCTTGTCCGTGAAAAGGACGATTTTGGCGAGGGCTTTTACCATAAAATAAACGGGTTTGATATGTTTGCGATGGGGGCGGATTATATCCCCGAGGACACCATTTACAGCCGTATCACCCCCGAGAGAACGAGGGAGCTTTTGACCCATTGCCGTGATTGTAACTTCAACGCAATCCGCGTGTGGGGCGGTGGGTATTATCCCGATGATTTCTTCTTTGATATTTGTGACGAGCTTGGTTTGGTGGTGTTCTTTGACCTGATGTTTGCTTGCTCGGTGTACGAGCCGAATGACAAAATGTATGCAAGCATTGAAAGGGAAATTGTACAAAACGTCACCCGTATCCGTCACCACGCTTGTCTTGGTTTGATTTGCGGTAACAATGAAATCGAGTGGCATTTCCACGAGTACGTTGCCATTTCGGGCAGGCAGGACGTAAAGCACCTCGAGGGGATCTATCTCAAGTTATTTGAGGACATGCTACCCTCCTTGGTGGAAAAAGTGGCCCCTTACGTGACCTACATACCCTCTTCACCGACTTCCGTGGGTGGCTTCCGCGATCCCAACGGCGAGGGGTACGGCGATTGTCACGACTGGGATCCCGATTATCTTGTCACCCGTAACCGTTTCTACCGTTACGTGAGCGAGTTTGGTTTCCAGTCCTTACCCTGTTTGAAAACGGTGGAAAGCTTTACCGAGGCAGGGGATAGAAACGCGCACAGCCGTATCATGGATATGCACCAACGCTCGGGCGGCGGTAACGAGTTGATGTTTACCTATTTGACCAAGAATTACCTTTACCCCAACGATTTTGCGACCTACCTCTATGCAACGCAGGTGTTGCAGGCGGAGGCGGTGAAATATAAGGTGGAACATTTCCGCCGTAACCGTGGGCGTTGTATGGGTACTTTGTACTGGCAACTCAACGATATTTGGCAGGGTACAAGCTGGGCGAGTATTGATTATTGCGGTCGATACAAGGTGTTGCAGTATGCCGCAAAGCGTTTCTACGCACCTATATTGCTTTCCTGCGAAGAGGTTGGCGAACTGCAAACCCGTCGCAGCGTCAACATGGAAAAGGGCGTGTTTAACACAGAGAAATCGGCGCGACTTTGCATAACAAACGATACCATGTACGAGGTGAATGGGAAAATTCTTTGGCAACTGCGCGGCGCGGAAAGCGAGATCTTACAATCGGGCGAGGCGGACGTTTCCGTTGCGCCTTTGTCGGTGAAGGCTTTGGATAAGATGGATTTCGCGGGGATCAACCCCCAAACCGACCATTTGACCTTTGTTTTGTTGGTGGACGGTGAGGCGGTTTCGCAAGGGAGCGTATTGTTTACGCAGGCGAAATATTACGATTTCCGCAACCCCAACCTCCGCTGTGAACTTTCGGACGGGGAAATCACCGTATATGCCGACGCCTATGCAAAATCCGTATGGATCGAGGGCGCGGACGGGGATTTCATCTTGGAAGATAACGGCTTTGACATGGAAAAGGGTTGCCGCAAGGTGCGTATTTTGTCGGGAAATGCGACAAAGGTGACCGTAAAATCCGTTTACGATATCCGATAAATGAAATTATCGTGAAAATAAAAGCTTTTTTCCGTCAAACGGTTGACTTTATATTTTCCTGAAAATATAATAAAGGTAGTGTTTTGCGCGCGGTTATGCGCGCAAATGCATTATGGAACGAAGAATCTGTAAAAAGGTACGGTAATGATATGGTAAAAACTCTTCTAAAAAGTGTAAGGGAATACAAAAAGCCCTCTTTAATCACGCCGATTTTCATGGCGATAGAGGCGTTTTGTGAATGTTTAATCCCTTGGTTTGCTGGGCGTTTGATTACGGCAATTCAAGGTGCAAACGGCAACTTAATGCAAGAGATTATGAAATACGCCGCTATTTTGGTTGGGTTGGCGCTTTGCTCTCTTACCAGCGGTGTGTTGGCAGGTAAATATGCGGCAACGGCGAGCTGCGGCTTTGCGAAAAACCTCCGCCACGATATGTTCTATCGTGTGCAAAAGTTCTCGTTTGGAAACGTGGATAAATTTTCTTCCTCCTCCCTCGTTACCCGTTTGACGACGGACGTTACCAACGTGCAAAACTCCTACCAAATGTGTTTGCGTATCGCAATCCGCGTACCTTTGCAATTTATGTTTGCAATCATCATGAGTTTTTGGACGAATCCCAAACTCGCGTGGATTTTTGTGTTGACCGTACCATTCTTGGGCGGCGCATTGATCGCGATTATGCGTGTGGTAATGCCTTTCTTCCGCCGTATCTTCAAAAAGTACGATGCGCTTAACAGTTCCGTGCAGGAAAACGTGGGCGGTATCCGCGTTGTAAAAGCCTTTGTGCGCGAAGAATATGAAAAGGAAAAATTCCAAAAAGCGGCAGGGGAGGTACGCGATGACTTTACCCGTGCGGAAAAAATTATCGCGCTCAATAACCCGATCATGACCTTGGCAATCAACGTGGCGGCGGTGATTATCTCCGTGCTTTCGGCGTATGCCATTGTGGATGCAAACTTCTGGGCGGCGTATGAGGGCTTTGAGGTTGGTCAGCTTTCCACCTTAATTTCTTACGGCGTGCAAATGCTGTCCTGCCTTATGATGTTCTCGATGATTTTCGTAATGTTGTCCATGTCGGTGGAATCGGCAAGACGTATCTCCGAGGTGCTGAACGAGGAATCGGACATCATCAGCCCTGAAAACGGCGTGACGGAAATGAAGGACGGCTCGATCCGTTTTGAAAACGTTAGCTTTAAGTATTCGGCAAAGGCGCATAACTATGCTCTTTCCGACATTGACCTTGAAATTCAATCGGGTGAAACGGTGGGTATTTTGGGTGGTACCGGCTCGTCCAAGAGTACCCTTATCCAGCTTTTGCCCCGCTTGTATGATGCAACCGAAGGAAACGTATACGTTGGCGGTGTCAACGTAAAGGATTACGATTTGGACGTATTGCGTAAGGAAGTATCCATCGTATTGCAAAAGAACGTACTCTTCTCGGGTACGATTAAAGAAAACCTGCTTTGGGGGGATGAAAACGCAACGGATGAGGAAATCATCCACGCGTGTAAGCTGGCGCAAGCGGATGAATTTATCTGCAATTTCCCTGAAGGTTACAACACCTATATTGAACAGGGCGGTACCAACGTATCGGGCGGGCAAAGACAACGTCTTTGTATCGCGCGCGCCCTGCTCCGTAAACCCAAGGTGTTGATTTTGGACGACTCTACTTCGGCGGTAGATACCCGCACGGATGCATTGATTAGAAAGGCGTTTGCGGAAGAAATCCCCGATACGACCAAGATTATCATCGCGCAACGTGTTGCCTCCGTAGAAAATGCGGATAAGATTTTGATTTTGGACGGCGGTAAAATCGTTGCCTGCGGTAAACACCGCGAGTTGTTGGAAACCAGCCAAATTTATCGTGAAATCTACAATGCGCAAACGAAGAAGAGCGCTGAAAAAGAAGGGGGTGCGGAATAATGTCGGAAGAAAAGACGCAAGCAAGACCTATGCCCCGCGGCCCTATGAGAGGAAGAGGGATGCCCGTACCGAAAGGTATGATTAAAAAGGGTACTCTCACAAGATTGATTAAAACGATTTTCAAATATTATAAAGTCCGTGCGATTGTTGCCTTGATATTCTTGATGATTAGCGCGGCAGGCGGTTTGATTTCCGCTGTGTATATGAAAGGGATTGTCGGCGACGTGTTAGAGCCGGCGCTTAAAGTGGATGCCGTAACGGGCTTACAGGTAGGGCTGACCCCTGTTTTGAAAGCAAAGCTTTCCCAGCTGGTACTCATGATGATTGCTGTGTATGCGTCGGTTATCATTTCCTCCTTTTGCTATACGAGAATTATGGCAACCATTACACAGGGTACGTTGTATCATTTGCGTACGGATATGTTTGCGAAGATGCAAAACCTGCCTATTAAGTATTTTGATACGCACGCGCATGGCGAAATTATGAGCGGTTACACCAACGATACGGATGCTACCCGTCAGTTGATCGGGCAAAGCTTACCTACCTTGTTGAGTAGCTCAATCACCTTGATTGCCTCGATCGTGTTGATGTTGGCGTACAGTATTTGGTTATTCCTTGTGGTAGCGCTTTGCACCGTAGCGATGAGCTTTGTGGTAAAGGTGGTCGGCGGTAAGAGCGCGAAATACATGGTGGCGCAACAAGGCTCGATTGCACGCGCCGAGGGTTTCGTGGAAGAAATGATGAAAGGGCAAAAGGTTGTCAAGGTATTCACCCACGAAGAAAAGGCGAAAGCGAGCTTTGACAAACTGAACGAGCAGTTGTTTATGGACAGCGCAAGAGCGCACAGCTTTGGTAACGTATTAGGGCCTATTTTGGGCAATATCGGTAACATCACCTACGTGCTGATCGTTATTGTCGGTGGTATTTTGTGTATTACGAATGCGACCAACGTTGCGTTTGAGGGATTGTTTAAGAGCGGTACGATGCTGACGGCGTTTAGCATCAGCGTTATCGTGGCGTTCCTTGGGATTTCCCGTCAGTTTACGCAAACGGTAAACCAAATGTCCCACCAAATTTCCATGGTGGCAATGGGTCTTGCCGGCGCAAGCCGTGTCTTTGCGGTTATGGACGAAGAACCCGAAACGGACGAGGGGTACGTTACCCTTGTCAACGCGAAGAAGGACGAAAACGGCAACCTTACGGAAACGGAAGAAAGAACGAGTTTGTGGGCTTGGAAACACTACCACAAGGCGGAAAACACCACGACCTATACCGAATTGAAAGGGGATATCGTGATGGACGGGGTGGACTTTGGCTACATTCCCGAAAAGCAGGTATTGACCGATATTTCCTTGTATGCAAAGCC
>JAZKZY010000140.1:0-4168 GCA_045612895.1 Candidatus Scatosoma sp.
ATGTATCCGTAGCTCAGCTGGATAGAGCACAGGCCTCCGACGCCTGGTGTCGTTGGTTCGAATCCAATCGGGTACGCCACAAACACACGCCCAAAAAACATTTTGGGCGGGTGTTTGTACGTACTTGGTAGAAAGAAACAACGCTTCGTTGGTTCGCGCGAGCAAGCAATGCTTGCGACGCTTTGGCGTAGCCAATATTCAATCGGGTACGCCACAAAAAAAGCCCAAGTCATTTTGACTTGGGTTTTATTGATTATCAACGTACTCTACCGAGCAAATAATCAACGGAAACGTCCATAAAAGTGGCAAGGATAACAAGGTTGTTTACCGATGGTAAACTTTTATCGGTCAACCAGTCGTAAATACTGCCACCGCTGATAGGGGTGTTCTTTACAATGCTATATTGTGTGGTTTTTGTTTCTTCCATAATGGTGCGAAGTCTATTCCCGAAAGGAAGCGTAGGAAGGAATTTTGTTTCCGCGCTATAATCTTTCAAACCAAGAAGAACGTCCGCGGATACGGAGAAATAATCAAGGAGCGCGAGAAAAGAGGAGTGAGAAGGCAATCTATCCCCACGCATATAACGGGTAATATTAGAACGATCCGTTTGTAATAGTTTTGCGAGCGCTGGCGCCTTAATATTATGCTCTGCCATTAAAGCGGAAAGATTTTCGCCAAAATTCGACAAATCAGCCATAAGAATTTTTCTCCTTTTAAGATATTATCCTCATAATTGCCACCAAAATGGTTGAATGGTGGCAAAACCGATGATATAATAGTAGTATCTTCTCTGCAGGGAAAAAATATTACAAAGGAGTTTTATAATAATGAATGAAGAAAAAATGGTTGGAAATGAAACAATGGCAAATGTAAACGAGTTGTTTGACGAGCTGGCAAGGGTAATTAAGGAAAATTTTGTGGCGATTTATCAAAAAGAGGAAAATAATATTTTGACAATGCGTTTGCCAAACGGACAACAATTTCAAATCAGTGTAAAAGAAAAGTAAAAAAATCAAGCGGCTGGTTACAGTCGCTTGATTTTTACATTTCCGCACAATACGTCGGAATAGGAATACGCCGTTTTTCCTAAAAAACCCTCTTCATCAGGTTTCACGGTAAACAACGCAGGGTATATCCCCGATAAAATCCCCGAATAGCTCATGCTCTTATTCCTGCCCAAATTCACACGCACCGCCACCCGTTGTGCAGAGCAGTCCTTCACCATTTGTTTGACGTCCTTGATGTTTTTTGTCGGCTTAATCATAGACGTAGTATGCCCCATTCGGTTGGAAAATATTCCCGTAAGGCGCATTTTCGTTCTAAATGCCCTGCGCCCTGCATAGAAATAAGAGGCAAGTAAATCAGCAAGGAAGGGAAAAATATGATAAAACCGCAGTTTGAAACCTATCGTTACATCGGAGAAGTTTGCCGTGTGAAAGGGCAATCGATTGTCGAATGCCGCCTGCCAGGCAGTGAAATCAGCAGTATTTTGGCGGTGCAGGCAAAAGCGGTGCCGTCCGATACCACCTGCACGGACGGTGAGGTGCAATACGGCGGTAAAATGCTCCTTTGCATCGTGTACGAGGACGGCGAGAAAAAAGTTTGCCGCGCGGAGCGTGGCGCGGAATTTTACCATAAAGCGGAGGGGGCTTTGGTAACGCCTGCCTGCTTTGCCCGTACCATTTTGACCTGTGAAAACGTCACTTGGCGCAGGGAAGGGTCGGGTTTGTACGTGTCCGTAGTCGTAGAGGCGGATATCGGCGTGTATGGCAGCAAACAAATGGAATACCTCACGGGCGGTGAGGGGTTGATTGTGAAAAAGGACGTCGCGCGCGTCTATAAAACGATATGCGTGGGCGGTGATACCGAGGGCGAGGATGAATTTGACACCGATTACGTGGGGGATATTTTACTCCACAGCGAAAAGGCGGTGGTAAACCGCGTGTATGCGGGCGGCGGTCAAATCGACGTGGAAGGGGAGCTTGCCCTGAACATTTGCGTGTTAAAGGGGGATAATGACGTTTGCGCGTACGAACGATTAATTCCTTTCAAAATCTCGATGCCGAGTGAAGAGGCGTTTGGGCACGTAGTACCCAGCGCGCGTGTGGACGTAAAATCGGCAACCCTTTCCGCAGGTACGGACGAGGAAAAGGGGGCGAGTCATATTGTCCTTGCCTACACCCTTTCTGCGGAATGCTATCTCACCGTTTTTGACGAAATTTCCGTGGTGGAGGACGGGTTTTCTACCCTCGCGGAAACCACCCTCAAAAAACAAAAGGAGGGGGGCAGGTATTTGACAAAACATACAAAATCCACCGAAAGGGTGAGCGGAGAGGCGATTATTTCTCCTGAAATGGAGGGGGATTTTACCTTGCAGGCGGCTGTGTTGCCACGCGCGGAAATTGTGTGCCGAAAAGGGGAACGTGGTATCGAGGCAGAGGGCGCGGTGCTTGCCGAGGTGCTTCTTTGCGGCGCGGACGGTACGCACCGTAGCGCGACTTTGTCCTTACCCTTTGTTTTTCCTTTGGAAATCGAGGGGGATTATGCGGAGGCGGATTGCGCCGTTTGCGGTTTGAACGTGCGCCGTAAAAAGAACGGGGAAACGGAGGCGGAGGCGACCTTGCGTTTGTCCTTGCGCAGCTTTGAAGAGCGTTCGTGGGAATACGTTTGCGAGGCGGAAGAGGGGGAAGCCTACGGGGATGCGGATTGTGGATTTTCCGTATTTATGACAAGCGCAGGCGAGGACCTTTGGCAGGTTTCTAAGCGGTTAGGGTGCGCCCCTGAGGTTTTACAAAAATCCAACCCCGAGCTGCAATTTCCCTTAAAAGAGGGGGAAAGAATCTACGTTTATCGGCAATTAAAGTGATTTTTCCCACTATTTTTACAAAATAGAGGGAAGAAATTTTCCTAAAAATATTGTATTTTTAGAAAAAATATGGTAAAATAGAACAAGTAACCGAAGCGGCGAGCATTCCTCGCCGCAATTTTCGGGTAGGGAGGGCGTATGAATTCGGTCAAAATCAAATCTTACGCCAAGGTCAATCTTACCCTAGAAATTACGGGTGTGGAAAATGGTTTTCACATGTTGGATTCGTTGGTGGCGAGCATTGATTTGTTCGACCTTATCCACCTGAAAAAGCGCAAGGACAAGCTTTCGTCCGTAACGATGCACGGTATGGGAAGCGAGGGGATTCCACCTGAAAAGAACAACGCGTTAAAGGCGGCGGAGGCGTTTTCCGAGACCTTTGGCACCAGCGGTGTAGACGTCACCGTTTATAAAAACATCCCGATAGGCGCAGGGCTTGGCGGATCGTCCGCGGACGTCGTCGGTGTCTTGAACGGCATGGCGAAGCTCTACAATATAACGGATAGAGTGGCGTTGAAAGGGCTGGCTGATCGGTTGGGAAGTGATACGGGCTATATGCTGACGGGCGGTTTTGCGCGTATGCAGGGCAGAGGGGAAGAGGTTACTCCGCTCGGCTTAAAAAACAAACTGCACGTGTTGTTGATTTGTCCCTCGTCCGAGGTGTCGGCTGGGGCGTGTTATCGGAAGTATGACGAGCTGCCTCGTACCTTAGAATGGAGGGAAAGCGCAACGCAGGGGTGTATCAATGCTTTGCGTGGTGAAAATGTAAACGAGGGGGGCAGGTATTTGACGAACGACCTGTATATCCCTGCTTTACACCTCAATCCCGACGTGGAAAAGGCGTACAACGAGGCGTTGTCCTTCTCCCCTTTGGGGGCGGTTATGACGGGCAGCGGCAGTTGTGTACTCGCTTGGTTTGAAACGAAAGAGCTGTGTCAATGGGCGCAAAGCCGATATAGGGGTAAGTTCCGCACCTACGTGGTGGAAACGATCGTACCCGATTATACAAAAACGAAAAAAACCTTTGGGTTGAAAAACCCGTTTGTATTGTCCGAGGAAGAAATCTCGGCGGTGGACGGGGATAAAGAAACTAATTAACGGAGAACGAACATGGAAGAAAGAATTATCGACGACGAATACGGCAGAGGGGTGCGTTTGAAGAAAACGAAGGACGGCTACGTGGACGTTACGGATGAATTGACGGATGCGCCTGACGAGGAAGAAGGGGAAGAAATCACCTTTGAATTTCCTACCTTGGAGGGGTATGACATCGAGCAGGACCACGAGGATCTCGTTGACCTT
>JAZKZY010000141.1:0-3042 GCA_045612895.1 Candidatus Scatosoma sp.
CCTTCATGCTATCATTGCTATCTCCTGCCCATACCCCCAAAGCAGCAATCTGTTTATAAATATGAATTTCATATTTTCTTTGATTGATACGTGCAATGAGTTCATCACAAAGGCTACAATCCAAACAAAACTCCAACAGCATCTCTTTAGCCGCCTGTAACGCCAGTTTTGTCAAATATGCTACCCCAGCCAAACGCTCTACTTCCTTTTTATCCGTATCCGTTTCCCCTTCCGCATGACGAGAAGGCCAGTCAATGAAATTGTATATATAGCAAACCGTTCCATCTTCCAAAACGCAAGGCGCAATAATTTGCTCCACAATACCTTGCATGTACGCAAGGTATTTTTCAAACTTAACCTTATCCTTACTCACACGATAGGCTTCCTTCAAACAAAGTATCCACCACAACGAATATGTAGGCATTCTATTGATAGAATTCGGCAATGGTGCTTGTCTCATTGAAAAATCAAGGCAGTTGAGTGTTTCAGGAATATCGCCAAACAAATAATGAGCGGCTAACGCTTCAGGATACAAATCCCCAATCCAAACGAGTCTATCACGCTTTACACCGTCCCAAATAAAACCGTTTTGCAAGCAAAGGCGCAAGGTATAAGCGGCCGTGTCCCAAATATCATTCACCAAAGCATCGTCGCATTCAAACGTGCCTAATTCCGCGCGCGTATCCGTATCTACTGCCGCAACAATGGATTTTAAGGTTAAAGCCGTATCGTCAGCCAACGTATCAATACGCAGGAAACGATACCCCGTCTGTCCAAAGGTCATGTCGGAATAATTTTGCAGTTCTACGCAAAAATCACGCAAAGAATGGTCGTTCGTTGCCCCATATCCTTCTTCTCCGTCTTTCAGATCCGCACAAGTTTCTCCAACCGATTCACCAAAACGCAATCGAACGGTTTTATCCCCTTCCACGAGAAAGGTAAGAATCCTTGCACCACCTGAAAGTTCTTTCCCAAAATCAAGAATAATACAAGATTTTCCTTTTAACGTGCAAACTTCCACTTCAGAAAGCCCTATTTGTAAGGTTTTTTCTTGCAACAGGGTTTCTGCATTTTCCACTTGTCCTGCCGTATAAATCAGCTTATTTGCATTTACATATTGCATATTCTACTGTCCCTATTTAATTCATCGCGATATTAATTGGTCTTCTCTGATATAAACTTCCTATTGTTCGATGATAACTGTATTGGAATTCTCTTGCAGTTGAATCAAATTCGTCTCTGAACTCGATTCGTGGAAAGTCCACGATACGTTTTTCATAATCACTTTCAACGGCTCATCCTTATCAGCCAAAGGAATTGCCGACTTTTTAAGATCGGTGAAACGAACGTTGTCTAAGGTTAACGTTCCCCAACGCGTTCCGCATTGCAAAGGATTTTCATCCGCTTCATAAAAAAATAGACCTTGAATATTATCAAATACGCAATTTTTAAAATGAATATTGGACGGAGTATAAAGATAATTTTTACTCGCAAAATATTCCACCAACCACAAAGTATTGTGTCTACCTTGTTCGCGCGACAATTCATCATTTCTACCTTTAACAACGGTCATGCGGTGGGGATAATATCCTGGTCCGTAGGCATAACAATCCTCTACGTTAATGTTTACACCGCCGATACGGAATAAATTGCAAGACGTATTCAAAATACAGCGTTTTACCAGCAAGTCTTTTACGTTGATACCCGCTATACAATCGTCGCCTGTTTTAAATAAGCAATCTTCAATCAAAGCATTTTCCGTGCAATGAAGATGTATCCCGTCCGAACCGCCAAGACAAGTTACCCGACGCATTTGCAGATTTCTACAGTTATTCGCCTCATGCATAAAGTTGCCGCTATGTTGCGCGGTATAGCCTTCAAAAAGCACGTTGTTACAGCACGTGAGAAAAATAATATGGGGACCGCGATAATTTTCTTCACCATTAGGGTCGTAACAGTTTCTACCGTCAATTATCGAGCCAGGCTCGCCAATGATAGATATATTATCCTGACCATATGCCGTAATGATTGCACGGCGATAGGTTTCCCACGTTTTTCCGTAGTACTGCGTAATCAATTCCATGTCCGAACGCATTTCCACCGTGTCAGGAACAGAAAATATTTCATAATCTTCGCAATTCTCGCTACCGTATAACTCTGCGCCGCTTTCCAAATAAAGCGTTGTATTCGACCACATTCTAACTGCTGCCAAATAAAATCTCCCTTTGGGTACGACTACTATGCCTCCCTCTTCTTTACAAAAATCAAGCACAGCTTGTATTTCTTTTGTTTGCAAATCCGAACAATTCGGTTTCACATCATAATCTGTAAGACGATATTTCTTCATTTTATAATCTCCATTTTAAGTATAGCCATTCACGCAAACAGCGGAATGGCTATACTTATACGTTACTATTTCCTTGCAATTATAAATTTAACATAAATTCCTGTTCTTTCAATACGCCATTTTCGCAAATCAAAGTCTTGTACAAGAAAGTTAACGATTAACCAAAGACGGTACAATGAACGCCGTTTCTTCCTTATACACTTTTTCATAATCCGCAAAATATTATATCATAAAAATGTCTCATTATGCAACAGTTTATACCCCACATAAAGTAGATAGCTGCTTATTACTCTAACTTGTGATAAAGCCTTTAAAACTCAACCAAACATTTCAGGGAAATCTGGCATCTCCGCCGTATTATCGTTTTGAGAAGTTCTTACAATATCCTCCGCCGCAAAAAAAACCAATTCCAATTCTACGTTTTCATATATCTTTTTCATGGAACTCCTCCTTATTTAACTTTAACACAGACGTTACCAAAGTCTACCGTTACGTAAATCATACCGTTTTCAACAGTATAATCGCTTGTTTCCATTTCGTCTACATAAACCTTATAGTCCGTCGTAGGCTCTGCAAATTTCAGCGTAACCATACCACTTACCGTGCCCGTTACATTGAAAATCTGCAAACTGTCTTTCGTTCCGCGCAAGCTATATACGCAATCGCCAAACTTCATGTTTTCGATTTGGAAAATC
>JAZKZY010000142.1:0-24275 GCA_045612895.1 Candidatus Scatosoma sp.
AACGAAAACGGTTGCTATTTCAACGGCGCGTATGAAGAGAAAAATGTCCTGCGCCGTAAAGCAGAGTGCGTAGAAAACAGCGTTTGGCGCACTCCCTTTGTGCAGGATATTGACAAAATTATGCACTGCCCGTATTTCAGCCGTTACGCCGACAAAACGCAGGTGTATTCGTTGTACAAAAACGATGATATGACCCGTCGTAGCTTGCACGTGCAGTTGGTTTCACGTATTGCGCGCACGATAGGCAAGGCGTTGCATTTGAACTTGGACTTGATAGAGGCGATTGCGCTCGGTCACGATATCGGACATCCTGCATTCGCGCATACGGGCGAACGCTTGTTGGACGAGCTGTATCACGCGCATACGGGTAGACATTTCCTGCACAATATCCATTCCGTTCGTGTGTTGGACAAAATCCACCCCTATAACTTGACGTTGGAAACGTTAAACGGGATTGCAACGCATAACGGCGAGTTGGAGCTTGCCGAATACCGCCCTGTGCCTGTAAAAGACTTTGCGGAGTTCGATAAAATCATGGAACAATGCGCTTTGGATAAGGGGTATGCGGATAAGATTATGCCTTCGACCTTAGAGGGCGCGGTGGTACGCATTTCGGACATCATTGCATATCTTGGTAAGGATAGGCAGGACGCCATTTTGGTCGGCGCGGCAACGGCGGACGATTTTGCAAACTCTTCTTTGGGTACGGTCAATGCGGAAATCGTCAACAACCTCATCGTCAACGTAATTGAAAACAGCTACGGGAAACCGTATATCAAGTTAGACGATGCCCATTTCCAAGCCCTGCGCCAAGCAAAAGCGGAAAACTACGATAAAATTTACAACCGTGCAACCGATTACACAGGTCTTCGAGGCTCGGTAGAAAGCATGATGTCGGAGGTGTATGGTCAGCTCCTTTCGGACGTACAGCAAAACTGCCGTACCTCTCCCGTATTTACCCATCACGTAGCGCAGGTAGAGCGCATTTGGGGCGCGCACGCTGTAGAGTATGCAAAGACGGAGGCAAACCAACTGGTGGTGGATTATATTGCCAGTATGACAGACGATTACTTTATAGAACTGCACGAGTTTTTATTCCACGGCACATCCCACGGCTTAAAATACCGCGGATATTTTGATTAAGCAAAAGCGAGAAAAGATATGTTTAGCGAAATTTTACAAAAAATAAAAGAATACGATAAAATCGTAATCCATAGACACGGCAACCCCGACGGCGACGCCATGGGCAGTCAAATCGGTATGAAAGCGATCTTGCGTGAAAATTTCCCCGAAAAGCAGGTGTATGCGGTAGGGGATGATGCAAAGCGTTATTCCTTCATGGACGGCGCAACAATGGATACGGTAGAGGACGACTTCTTTGACGGCGCGCTGTCGATTATTCTCGACTGCGGCTCCTCTTGGATGATTAGTGACGACCGCTATAAAAAGGCGGCGGCAACCGTTCGTTTTGACCACCACATTTTCAGCGAAAAGATCGCGGATGTGGAAGTGGTAGACACTTCGTATGAAAGCTGCTGTGGCTTGGTGACGGAGTTCGCATTGCAATGCGGTTTAACCCTTTCTCCCGTATCGGCAAAGGCGTTGTTTACGGGTATGGTAACCGATTCTGGACGTTTCCGTTACGATTCGACCACCGCGCAAACCTTCCGTTTGGCGGCGGCGTTGAGAGCGCAGGCGTTTGACACCAACGAAATCTACGGTCAGCTTTACGCGGATGATTTTTCGTCGGTGCGTTTACGCGCGCAATTTGTTTTAAAAATTCAATTCACACCCTATCGTGTGGCGTATATCTATACGACGAAGGAAGAATTTGACAGCTACGGCGTGGACGTATTCACGATTTCGCGTGGTATGGTCAACACGATGTCGGATATCCGCGGCGTGGACATTTGGGTAAACTTTACCGAAACGGAAGACAAAGTGTTGGTAGAAATCCGTTCAAATAAACATACGGTGCAGCCCGTTGCGGTGAAATACGGCGGCGGCGGTCACGCCAAGGCGTGCGGCGCATCGGTGAAGAATAGAGAGGAAGCAATGGCGCTCTTGGAAGATTTGAACGCATTCAACAAAGAGGTATAATATGAACGAAAACATGAAGATTATTTTGGATAAAATCAAGGAATACGACAAGATTTTTATCTTCCGTCACTTCCGTCCCGACGGGGATGCAATCGGCTCGTCCAAGGGCTTGTACACCCTCTTGAAAAATACCTATCCTGAAAAGAAGATTTACTTGCAAAACAGCGATTTTTCCAACTACCTTGCCTTTTTGGGCGGAGAGGACGATTTGTTGCCTGACGAAGAATATGCCGATGCGCTCGGTATCGTGTTGGATACGGGCACGTCAAAGCGTATTTCCAACCAAAAATTCGCGTTGTGTAAGGAGCTTATCAAGATTGACCACCATATCCCCGTAGAAAGCTACGGCAAGTATGAATGGGTAGAGGAACACCGTTCTTCCACCTGTGAAATGGTGGCGGCGTTCTACGATGCGTTCAAGGACGAATTGAAGATGTCGAAAGAAGCGGCGACCTACATTTATACGGGTATGGTAACCGACTCTGGCCGTTTCCGTTTCCGCGAAGTATCGGGGGAAACCTTGCGCCTTGCAGGTCTTATTTTAGACCAAGGCATCGATACGGAATTTATCTATGCAAACCTTTATTTGGACGAGGTGGAATCCCTCCGTTTCGAATCCTACGTGCATAGAAAAATGAAGATTTCCGACAGCGGTGTGGTATCCATGTACGTAACGAAACGTATGAAGAAGAAGTTTGGGCTTTCCAACGAGGATGCAAGCGCTTGCGTTTCGTATATGGACAGCATCAAGGGTTCGTTGATTTGGATTGCCTTTATTGAAGGTGAAAATGGGGAAACCCGCGTTCGTCTTCGTTCCCGTTACGTGACGGTGAGCGAGCTTGCCGAACGTTACCATGGCGGCGGTCATGCTTGCGCGGCAGGTGCAACTGTGTACTCGAAGGCGGAGGCGAAAGCGCTCTTGAAAGAGGCGGATGAATTGTTGAGAGAATATAAGAAAAATAACGAGGGTTGGTTATGAGAATTTTGATTGCAAACGACGACGGAATCTCCAATAAGGGGATACGCCTGCTTGCGGAATGGGCAAAAAAGCTCGGTGAAGTCACGGTGGTTGCGCCGAAGGTAGAACAAAGCGCAAAGAGCCACGCGATTGACTTTATCACCCCCGTAGAAATTAAAAAAGTGCCCTTCATAGAAGGGGTGGAGGCATATTCGATGTCTTCCACGCCTGCGGACTGCGTTCGTTTTGGCACTTTGGCGTTGGGTAAGAAATTCGACCTTGTCTTGTCGGGTATCAATTTTGGCGTAAACTTGGGCGCGGATATCGTATATTCGGGTACGGTTGGCGCAATCTTTGAGGCGGCGCGTATGCACGTGCCTGCGATTGCCTTTTCCTCTTTCCCGAACGACCAGGAAAATGCGGCAAAATACCTCGACGAGGTGTATGATTATATCCTCAAAAATAAAATGTTTGACGATTGTCCTTTGTTCAACGTCAATATCCCTACGGCACCGAAAGGGATCCGTGTGACCTATCAAGGCTCGCCGTATTTCTCCGACCGTTTCGTGCATCGTGAGGGGGATATCTACGTACAGGACGGCGAACCTATTCCCGACGAGTGTCCCGACGATATGGATCGTGATACGGTGGCACTTGCCAACGGGTATATTTCTATTACACCGTTGTTGGCAACCCGTACGGATATGAAGGCGTTTGAGAAGTATCGCACAAAAACGAAATAAAGCCTCAAAAACGGCTCAAAAACGAAAAAGAAGGAATTCCTCGATGGAATTCCTTCTTTTGTTATATTCGTCAAATTAAAGCCCAAAATAACGGTCAATTACCGCCTTACGGCTCAACGAGGTGTTCTCGCTTGTCAACGCACCCAGCACCACGCCAGGATAATCGGTCGGATTGTAGTCATATTTACTCGAAATCGTACCACCGCCCGTGATATTCCCGAACATTTCACCCCAACCGCCTGCGTAGTTAAGATATTCTTGGAAATCGTTGTAATGGTTGTAGGTATAGAACACGTGATGTTCACCTGCTTCAAAGATACCGTCGCCGTCAAGGTCGCGCTTGCCGTACACGATACGCGCCGCGCCGCGGGTAATGCTGTAACCGTCGTTATACAATTCCGCCGTATAGGAAGGATCGCAATCGGTACCCGTTGTGCCGATATCCATTTCGTAGTAGTTCAGCTTGCCGCCGCAACCCGTAATGTTGGGCAACTCTGGCTCGTAGGGGTATTTTGAGGTGCTACCCGAAAAGCTGGTATGGTTTACACGCAAATATTCCGCCCAAATGCTGTTGCGAGGGGAGGCGTTTTTATCGGGTGAATAATTCTTTGGGTAAGTACCAAACGCATACACGTATGCCGCAACCTCTTCCAGGGTGATATACGCGCCGTCCTTATATACGGTGAATACCTCTTCGCCGTAAACGTCGGTTACCACGTACGCCTTGCCGTCTTCCTCGTAACACATCTCGGTGTTACGCACGTAGGCGGTGCCCACTTTGGGACGATAAGGGGAAAGGGTAGGGGCTTGATCGGGTACGGTCAATTCCCCCGACATAAACCCGTGTTGCGTGCGGTAATACGCATCCACGTTGCTGGTGGCAACGGTATAGTTTGCGTAGAATTCCGACTTGGTCACGTCCGTATAAGGGTCGTTTTCATCGGTAGGGGTATCGCCGTCGTTCGTCGAGGTGTAGGATACAAGGTTGCAACCCTTGTCAAATTCCACCGTGCCCCTGTAATTTTTAATACTACCTTGTACCGTAATGGTGTCACCCACGTCAATAAGATCCGCGCCGACACCTTTTAATTGATAGCAGTAGATTTCACGCGATTGCGGCTCTTGTACGTTCATATACAAGGAAATCCCTTTTGAACTGCTGTACGAGCCGTCAAGGGCATTGATAACACCCGTCAAGGTATGGGTGCCGCTCATAGCAGCGCCCGTAGCGAGGGCATACGCCTCGTCCATAATCAGTTTTGCCGCCTGCAATTCCTCATCGCTGGGCTTATCGTTTTCCTCGTCAGAAGGTGGTGCGTCCTCGGTGGGTTTATCGTCCTCTTGTTCGTTATCACCGCTGTCCGTATTATCGTCGGTAGAGTCATTCCCACCGTCCACGCTGTCCTTTTCTTCCTCGGTGGAGGAGCTTTGGCTGTTGTTCAGGGAGGAATTGCTTTCCGTTTCACTTCCAAGGGAGGAATTGTTTTCCTCGGAGGTAGAACCAAAGGGGAGGTCAAAGGGAAGCTCGCAAGCCGCCCCTGAAAAGCCCATTAAAAGGGCAAAAACCACCGCAAAACTCTTTTTAATTTTATGTAAAAACGTATTCATGCGTATATTATAACATTTCTCCCAAAACATGTCAATAAATTATGCAACCAAAGAAAGAACCGCCCCCAAAAGGGAGCGGTTCAATTTTGCTATTTAGTAGCTGTTCAATTCAAGGATTAAAGACCCCAGAATTCGATCGTGTTAATCATTGCACGATAGGTGCTACCAACAGTTTTGAAGGTAACGGTCTTCGTCGTGGTGGTATCCACTACGATTTCATCATATGCGCCATCGTTGGAGTTCTTCGTCAAGCTGTAATCCGTACCGTTTACATTAACCTTCGAGGTGTTGGCTTTATATTTTGCCGCATAAATAACTACTTTGGTTACATTTTCAGGAACGGTAAAGGACATCGAGCCGTTAAGTTTGGAAGTACCGAACTTAATGCAGGAGTTACCCTTTGCATCGTATGCAGGTCCATAAACCTTGGACATACCCGTCAAAGCGAGGGTATAGGTGCCAACGGTGTAGGACTTGGAAGCGCCGAGGTCATTACCATCAACGTGAGCGGCATTACCATTTGCGCCGAAATCAAAGGTAGCAACTACTGCAGGTTCGGTGCTTTCGCCGCCGATTTCCAAACCGCAGTTGTCGCAGGTGCCAGCTTCGGTGGTGTGACCAAGTTTTTCAACGATAGTATCGGTATAGGTAGCTTTACAAATGTTGCAGGTGTGGGTAGTGTAACCATCAGCCGTGCAAGTAGGAGCGGGTACAACTTCGTTGTAGTCATGTTCGTGTGCAATAAAGTCGTCAATCCAACCGTTCTTCATCTGAGGGGTACCATTGTAGTTACCGATGATACCATAAACGGTAACTTCGTCACCAGCAACGGGCTTAGCTTCAAGCGCATCGTATCTGGTAGAACCATCATAGCTGTACATACCATAGATTACAAACTTGGTGCCATCAGCTGCGTAAACGTTTGCATTACCATACGTGGTATTGTAAATATCAGCGATGGTAGCAACTACGTAGTACTTATCGGTGGTATATGCATTGGATGCATACAATTTACCAAGAGCAATTGCCTGCTCAACGGTAAGAACGCTGTCAGCTTCAGGAAGCATCTTCGTGGAGCAAGCGTCGCACTTGTAGTCGCCGTCATTATCAGCGTGACCAGTAGCGGGTTCGCCTGCTACATCGTAGGTGTCGCTGCAGCTGCAAGTGTAGTTGGTATAACCAGCCGCCGTGCAGGTAGGAGCTACTACTTTTTCAGCATATTCGTGCTTGTGAGCCGTGAAGGTGTAGTTCTTCAATTCGAATGCGTTAGGAACTTCTTCAAGCCACATATAACCATCGGGAAGGTTGTCAGCCAAAACGTATGCAAGGTCGTTTACGGAGATTATAATGTCGCCGTTATATTCAACTGCAAACTTGAATTCGGTGGAGGTTTCACCATTAACGATCGTCAAGGTGTAAATATCATATTCCCAAACAGCTTTCAAGGTAAGTGCGCTAGCAGGCATCGTTGCAGGAGCTTCTTCCGTAGGCATACCCGTAGCGAGGTCAACCAAGTACCAGCCTTTGAACTTCTTGCCTTCAGCTTCAAGTACAGGGAGTTCAAGTGTAGCGCCTTCAACGAGGTCAGAGGTGGTTACTGCGCCAGGAACGCGAGGATTTTCACCATTTACCAACGTCAAGGTGTAAAGTACAGGGGGAATTTCGATAACCGTGAAGGTGTAGTTCTTCAATTCAAACGTTTCAGGAACGATTTCTTGGAACATGTAACCTTCGGGAAGGTTGTCAGCCAAAACGTATTGAAGATCGTTTACAGTTGCAAGGATGCCGTTCATTTGGTCATATTCAACTGCGAACTTAACTTCTGCTGCGATTTCGCCGGTTTCGCCGTTAACAAACGTTACGGTGTAAACTTCCAATTCCCAAACAGCTTTCAAGGTAAGTGCGCTAGCAGGCATCGTTGCAGGAGCTGCTTCCGAAGGCATACCGGTTGCAAGATCAACCAAATACCAGCCGAGGAACTTCTTGCCTTCAGCTTCAAGTACAGGGAGTTCAAGAGCAGCGCCTTCAGCATATTCAGCGGTCGTAACTGCACCAGGAACGCGAGGGTTGTCACCATTTACCATGGTAAGAACGTAGGTTTCAACTACAGGTTCAGAAGGAGTGTCAGCTCCAGCGGTTGCTTCCCAAACAAGATTGAAGATGGACACACGGTCCTTATTGCTGGTAGAAGCGGAAGGACAATCGTTTACGATTTCAATTTTGAAATCGCCAGTAATTGCAGTATCAAGTACGAATTCAAAATTCCATACTTTATATTTATCAGCGTCTTTTTCAACGTCCATAGCAACAACTTTCGTGTAAGCTGCACCGGTCGTAAGATCGGTAACAGTTACCGTAAAGCCGAGTTTCGTATCCGTGAACAACTTGGTGAAGTCAAACTTCAAAACGGAGATACCGCCCGTAAGGGTAGGGGAAGTAAGCTTACCAACAGTCGTGGTCTTACCATTGAGGGTAACAGCTTTGGTGGTGTTATCACTACCGAAAACGGTGAAGATGGGGTTCGAATCTTTATCACCACCAGCATTGATTGCTGCGTTTTCAGCAACCCAACCGGCAGCGGTCGTATAGGTTTGATATTTGCTGTTTGCACCGTTATTCGTCGTCGTTTCAAGAGTGTCAAATGCTTCAAAGTCAGCTTTGCCACCATTTGCAACAGGCGCATCAGGAGCAACGTAGTTAGGATCTTCTTCGCCGCATTCGCACTTACCTTCTACGAAGTTATGTTCATGCGTATCAGGAGCGGGATCTTCGCCTTCGCCAGGGTTAGGGGTTTCGCCGCCTTCGGGAGGAGTAACTTCACCGCCTTCACCGTTTGCAATTTCTACAAAGAGTGCAGGGAACTGAGTGGTACCCATGTTTTCTGCCTTCATGAAGTTAGAAGCGGATGCGCTGATGGTATCAAAAGTACCATACGTACCAAGGAAGAAGGTATCGTTGGTAAGAGTAGCTGCCCAGCAACCAGCTTCGTTGTAGCTGAATACAGTACCTTCAGCTGCGAAGGAAACGTGTGCGCCGTAGTAGCCGTTGCTCTTTTGATATTCTTCAAGGGCAATGTAGGATTTAGCGTCGTTTTCGCCAAGGAAGTAGAACTTGTAACCGCCGTTTGCTGCTTCTGCATAAATGGAAACTGCATTTTCTACGTTGTCGGAGGTCGCAAACCAAGTGCTGCTCATTTCACCCGTAAGGTAAAGGGTCTTGTTAAGACCGCCCTGGAAAAGGTACATTGCGTATGCTTGACCTTCAACAAGGGTAACGAGGCTTTCGCCGCCTTCTTCGCCACCTTCTTCACCGCCTTCGGGAGGGGTAACTTCGCCGGTAACCAACGTACAGTTCATAAATTCGTATGTACCCTGGTAGTTCTTCATCGAGGTTGCATTTACAGTAATGTATTCGCCAACTGCATTCGTTACAACCAACTTAAAGCAGTAAACGGGCTTATTTTCGAAACCGTCAACAACGATGGTAGGGTTGTTATAGCTATCCAAAGCAGTGATTTTACCCGTCAAGGTGAAATCACCCGTAAGGGATTCGCCGTCTGCCAAAGCATAGAGTGCGTTAAGGATGTCTTCCGTCGTGGAAAGGTCAGGGGTTTCAGGTTCTTCGGGAGGGGTAATTTCGCCGCCTTCACCAGTGCCTTCGCCGTCAGCGCAAATTACTTCAATAGCGGTAATTTGTGCTTTACCATTCGTCTTCGTGCTAGAGTTGCCTACGCCGAACGTAACCGTACCAGCGTTTACCGTAACGAGTGCATCGGATGCAACCTGTGCGTCGCCAAGGGTAATAACACCAGTATCAGCCGAAGTATAGGTGAATTTAACGGAAACGATGTATTTACCTTCAGCCGCTGCAACAACGATAGAGGTCGTATCAGCCTGATACATTCTCCAAGAATGGTTGGAGGTGTAATATTTACCAGTGTTTTGGCCATACTGTTCGTTAGGGGTTGCAGCCGAAACACTTACCGTGTAATCAGCGCCAGCTACGGTGTCATAAAGGGTACCATTCGCCCAACCATTAGCAGCTGCGTAGTTTTCGATAACAATGGTGTTTGCGCTTACTTCAGGTGCATCAGGGGTTTCGCCGCCTTCGATTTCAGGGATGTCAGATTCGTCGCCTTCAACCGAGCTAATAAGCTGACAGCCTTGACCGAACTGAATGGTGCCTTTGTAGTTGGTGAACTTACCGGTAACGGTGATGGTGTAACCAAGTGCAAGTTCGCTCGAACCGTCGCCGCTCAAACGGTAGCAGTCAATCTTCTTGCCTTCAACGATCATGGTTACGGTGATGTTGCCATAGTTAGCATCATAAGCCGTACCGATCTTGGAGATGATACCCGTAAGGGTAGCTTCGTTACCGAAGGATTCGTCTTGTTGCAATGCATAAGCGCCTTCTACGATGGTAGCAGGGGTGTTCTTAATCAAAGCAAACGTGTAATCAACCGTCTTGCTTGCTTCACCGCATGCATATGTAGCCTTCAAGGTAAGGGTGCTGTTTGCATCGATATCAGCGAACGTTAATACGCCGTTAGCAACCGTTGCGCCCGTGCCTTCAACTGCCCAGGTAATAGCAACGTCTGCGTACATAGAACCTTGCGTTGCAAGTTCAAGCGTACCGTTAGCAACGTATGCTTTTGCCATGGTGATTTCTTTTGCAGTAGCGTCAACCTTAGCGGAAGCGGAAACGTTGTTTCTGTCAACCATTGCAACCAACTGACCTACGTTGTTACCAGAGCTACCTGCATAAGAAATCTTCGATGCCTGGATGGTCGTGTAGGTGCTGTAGTTACCAAGGTAGAATTCCGTATCAACGCCGTCGATAGAAGCGATCGTCGTGATGGTCTTCAAATCAGCATTCCATTTGAACGTGGTAACAGGTGCGGATTCGTAAACGATGTTGTTGTGCGTACCGCTCTGCTTAACACCAACGTACATTTTGCCGTCCGTCTTGTGGTCGAAGCAAAGGTAGAATTCTTCCGTGCTGCCTTCAAGGTATTCAACGTAAAGGTCGGTTGCTTCACCGATTTCTTCCGTCGTGCTGAAGTAGTAACCGTTCATGGAGCCTGCGAAGTAAAGGTCAACTTCCTTCGTGGACTGTCTAACGTAATATTTATACATTACGCCTTCTTGAGGAGCTTCTTCGATAGCTGCAGGTACCAATGCGCTTGCTGCCAATGCAGTACGGTTGAAGCTGATTTGAACGCTGTTGCCTTCCTTATCGGAAATGGTAGCGGTCAATACGTATGCCAAATCTTCCGACAACGTTTGATCGATGTCGATGGTGGTCTTGGTGTCGCCAGCTTTTACGGTAACACCTGCCGTTACGTCAACCGACCAAGCAACCGAGTAAACTACGCCATTGTAGGTGATGGTGTTCATCATGTCGTAGTCGTTACGGGTGGACTTGTGGGAGGACGCCTGTTCCTGTGCCTTCAAGAAGGTCTTTGCACCTTCAAGGTCAGAAGCAGGAGCTTCGGGGCCTTCCGAAGAGGGAGCAGAGCTGTCTTCGCTGGTTCCTTGGTTAAACGTGTTTTCCAAGAAAGTGCCGTCCGTTACGCTGTCAAGCCAGTTTTTTGCTTTGTCTACGCCGGGGATTTGATCACAACCGGTCATACCAAAGCAAACGCCAAGAGCAAGAAGTGCGCTTAAGAGTTTTTTGTTCATGTCCTATTCTCCTATATATAATTTTTTTTTAGGTTTCGTTAGTGAATATTGATGTCGGCTTTCTTAAATACCTTAATTTGGTATTCGCCGTTGTAGCTATCGATGATACCATAAACATCGATGGTTTTGCCTACAAATTCGTCTTGGGAAACGATAGAGTTATCTTCGTTCAACAAAACAGCCGTACGTACAGTGATCGTTTTACCGTCCACGGTACAGGTGAGGGAGATTGCGCCGTCGTTGTCACCGCCGTTGTGGGTGGTGTACGCCTTGGTAACCTTCAAATTCTTCATGCAGATAGACGTATTCAACGCAAGCTCTGCATAATCCATGGTAACGTCAGCCAATTCACCTTCTTCGTTTTCAAGGCGAATGGTAACTTCGCTGTTGAAGGTGCCGATGGTCGTTTCTACGTGCGCCGCTTCATATTTTTGATCGTCGAGCAACTTGATGTTTTCAGGGTTGTCTAAATCGAAGGGGTCGTAGGTAAGGTTGGATACCTGATAAGAATCGCCCGTTTCATAATATTGCAAGGTGCCAACGATACGAACGTGGTTGCCCATGGAAAGTACTTTTTTACCGATTGCGGTAAGGAAGTAACCATAGTAAACGTACATACCATAGTATCTTTGCGTTTCATCGTCAAAGTTTTCTACGTATACGCCTTGGCTAGAGTAGTAAGAAACGTAGCCTTCGAATGCAACCTTTTGACCTTCGTATGCTTCCGCGTTGGTGCGCAATTCTTTCAAATCGACTTCATGCGCCGTACCGTAGAAGAAATCGGGATCCTGAAGCTTCGAGTGTACGTGCAAACCGAGCTGAATAGCTTGGTTGATTGCTTGGGTGCAGACTTCACCATAACGGGTGGAACCAGCTTTCGAACCAACTGCAAGACCATATTGCAACAATTCAAGGTTAAGGTTTACGTACGTGTTGGAGTTTTGGGGTTTATACCAAACCCAAACGAGGTAACGTTCGCCCGTGGAGTCAACTTCCCATGTGTCGCTGTCCGTTTCCAAGATGATGGAGGTAGCGGACTTTAATCTACCTTTCGTGAAGTTTGCGGCTTTTTTACCCCATTCTTCCAACTTACCGGTGGATTCGGGGGTGTTTACGCCAAGGTATCTTGCTTTCAAAACGCCTTGATCGTTAAAGCTGGTGGGAACATTGAAATGGGTGGTATCGCCGTCGATGTACGACTTAACGGTAACCTCCATTTTTTGGGTGTCGGTGCTGTTTTGATCCAACGTAATCTGCGTCGAGTAAACAACGTTCAGTTCGGGATCTTCCTTAGAGTTAGGGTCGAAAGTGGGACCAGCAGGCGCCTCAGAGGTCGGGGACGAGCTTTGAGGGGTGCTGTCACTTGCGTTCCCTCCTCCCAAAAGAGAGGAGAGATCGCAACCTGCAAACACACTAAGCGATAAACAGACCAACAATAATAAAGAAATCAGTCTTTTTTTCATAATCGTTTACCGTTTGAAAATCAATTAAAGCTTACTCCCAGTCAAACTTCAAGGTGTTGATGGTGGGGGTGAACCAGCTCTTAACGAAGTCCAATCTGGACTGGCCAGCAGCGGGAGAGTTTACAAATACTTCCTTCATCATAAGACCTACTTTATCACGTGCGTCGGAAGAACCGTTGAACGCAGGGGATACGTAGAGGTAGTCTTTCTGCGCAAGGCTTTGCTTAACGCAGGTTGCCTGAAGGTATTCGTTACCGTCAGCGCTTGCAAGGAAATCTTTATAAACAGAGTTTTCTTCAACCGACTTGATTACGGGAGCATAACCGGAAACCATCGAGAATTCAGCCTGGAATTCAACGTTGGTGGTGAGGTACTTCGTAAGCAACCAAGCAGCTGCTACTTCTTGAGGGTTGGTCTTCTTGAAAAGACATACGGAGGGACCTTGGGAAATTGCTTTAGGATCCTGAGGATTTACCTGAGGGATAGAAGCAACGCCTACTTCGAACGGATACTGATCGGTCGTACCTTCGATAAGGTCGGGACACTGATAAGATGCACCTGCGGAGGAACCGATACACATATAGATCTTCGATTTAGCAGGATCGGTCGTCGTGAACATGCTGGAGGTGTAACCGCCGTTCAATTCTTCCGTCGTGAAGTAACCTTTTTCATGCCATTCGTCGAATTTAGCAACGAAATCCCATGCTTGTTGGTTATCGAAGAGGAAGTGGCTGCCCGTTGCGGAGGTGTAAGGAGCGCCGTACTGTTCGCACATCGTGATGAACCAGTTTGCTTCGCTGTCATAACCGAAAGGAATATCGTTGGGATATTCTTTTTCAATCTTTGCGCAAAGCGCTTCCATTTGATCCCAGGTCTGAGGAACTTCCCAGCCATGTTTAGCAAACACGGTCTTGTTGTAGTACAAAACTTCCGTCGATTTACTGAAAGGCATGGTGTACATCTTGTTATCACCATAAGCAACGCCTTCAGCGTAGTAACCTTCGATATAGTCAGCCTTTTGAGCGTCGGTAAGGCCTAAGGTTTCCGTACCCTTTGCATTCGTAACCGTAGCGGTGCTGTTGATGAAGTCGTCCAAAACAACGGTTGCTTTCGAGCTGTTGTAAAGAGCAACGTGGTCAGGATAGCAGTATGCCATGGAAGGCGCGGTACCTGCGTTCAATTCCGTTCTGATTTGGTCGCGGAGACCGGGGTAGTCACCCTTCGTGCCGTGGTCAACCGTGATGTTGGGATAGAGTTCGTTGAACTTTTTAAGGTGCTTGTTCAATACGTCTCTAAGCGTTTGGCCCATCGTGTGGTAGAAGGTTACGGTAACTTCGCTACCGTCGTAAGCTACTACGTCAACCGTGGTATCACCGAAGTTGCCGCCACCGCCTTGGTTGCCGCCACCGCCGAGGAGGGCACAGGAGGTTGCACCAACGAGGTTGGTTGCCGCAATCAAAGCCGCAACGCCGCCGAATAAGAATTTCTTCATCTTTTTCATAGTTTTTACTTCCTTTTTAGATTTTTTTAATATTTTCATTTTTATTAAAACAAAGTTGAATATAGGGGATTAACCCTTGATACCGCTTCTGGAAACGCCTTTCATGATATATTTTCTCAAGAATACGAATACCATAAAGAGAGGGATAGATACAACGGTAACAGCCGCCATTTGCAAGGGGTAGTCGATTTGACCAGTGCTTGCCGTGTTGCCGTTTGCGTCGAAGTTAAAGCTTCTCAAACCGTTCGTAATCAACCACAATTCAGAATCGCTGGTTACGAGGTTAGGCCATGCATAGCTGTTCCATGCGCCCATCATCTTCAAAATCGTGATGGAGATGAGGGTAGGCATTGCCAAGGGAATCATAACCTTCCAAAGGTACTTAAGGTCGGTGGTGCCGTCTACTTTTGCCGCCAAATACAATTCATTGGGGATTTGCATAAAGTTCTGTCTAAGCAAATAGATATAGAATACACTAACCAAGAAGGGTACGATCAAGGTGATAAAGAAGTCATAACCCTCTAATTTCAACCAGCCCAAGTTCAAAACCGTTTGGTAGTTGGTGATGGTAAACAATTCGCCAGGGAGCATCATCGTTGCAAGCAAGAAGGTGAAAAGTGCCGTTTTGCCTTTGAATTCAAGACGGGCAAATGCGAATGCCGACAATACCGTAATTACCAAAGACAACAACGTGGAAACGATACCTACGTAGGTCGTATTCACGAAAAGGTTGGCCAATTTACCAAGCTCAAATGCACGCGTGTAGTTGTCGAATGCGTAAACTACGTGCAAGGTAGGATCACGATATGCTTGACCCGACCAATCTTTAGGGAAGAAGGTGGGAGGGTCTAATTTGTATTCCGCAAACCCTTTGAAGGAGGAGGTAATCATCCAATAGAAGGGGAATACGACGATAATTGCCATGATGCCGAGGAAGAGGTACAAGCCAATTTGCACAAGGATTTTCATTACACGTTGTTTCGTGGTAACTTGTTGCAAATTCTTTTCACTCATAACGCCAGAAACAAGTGCGCTAGCGTTTTCTACTTCAACAACGTCAAGGGGTGCTTCAGTTGCAGGGATTTCGGTTTCCATTTCTTCGGAAATGGGTTCTTTTACGTTATCTTCCATTTTCGCACCTCCTTAATAATGTGTCTTTTTCTTACTTACGTAGAGGTTGATCATGGTAACTACGAAGATGATAGCGAAGAGGATCAACGCCGCCGCGCTTACCATACCGTACTTATCTTGTGCTACGTACTGATAAATATAACCAACCATCGTCAGCCATCTAGGACGCATCGTAGCTTTATCGGTAGGGCCGCCAATGGTTGTACCATGGCTGCCGAATACACCGACGATGCTCGAGTATTCCTTAAACCCGCCGATGAAACCCGTGATAACAACGTACGCGATCATCGGGGAGAGAAGGGGTACAGTAATACGGGTGAATACTCTCCAACGAGGAGTACCGTCAATCTTTGCCGCTTCATAATATTGCTTGTTGATGCTTTGCAATGCGCCGAGCAAAACAAGGATTTTGAAAGGCAGGGCATTCCATACAATATATATAACTAATACCCAGAAGTTCGGCCAGTATTCAGAATTGTTGCCGATGAAGTTAATCGGATCAATGCCAAACCAACCCAAAACGGAGTTAATTAAACCATAGGTAGTACCATAGTTGCCCCATTCACCTACCGTGGAGAACATTGCCGCGAAAACCATACCGATTGCAATCGAGTTGGTTACGTAGGGAAGGAAGAAGATGGTTTGCAAAAATCTTTGCAAGGGTTTGATTGCGTTCAAGCAAACGGCAATCAAAAGCGCCAATATCGTGGAAAGAGGAACGGTAACAAAGGTCAAGAGTAAGGTATTCTTCAATGCAAGAGGGAAACCTGTCAATTCCTTAACCGCCATCTTAAAGTTTTCGATACCATAGGTTACAACGTAGTCGCCGCTGATTTTACCCGAAGCGGTATATCCGTTCATGAATGCCATGTTTACAGTGTTGAAAATCGGCCAAATGGTGAAAATCAACAATAAGACAATGGCAGGGGAGAGATAGATCCAACCTTTCCATCTATCAAATTTCAATTTTTTAACGACAAAGGTCTTCCAAAACGCGGTGTAAATCCACGCGCAAAAGAAGGTTTGCCACACCCATTTCACGCAAAAGGTTTTCCAAAAACCTTCTACGAAAACGGTGTTCAAAAAGTTGCATACTTTTCCCATATTACACCTCGAAATAAATTCTTTCTTCAGTTTCTGCGTTAAAGAGGAATACTTTATGAGGTTTCAAGGTAAAGCGAACTTTTTCGGTTGCCTTAGGGGTTTCGTCCGCATCAATAATGGAACGAACAACGGGGTTCAAGGATGCTTCGTGCGTGGAAACAACGCTTACGTCACGACCCATAACTTCGATGTTGGAAAGGTTGCATTCAAACGCGCCATTTTCATCAACGATAAAGCCTTCGGGACGGATACCAACGGTTACGTCGCCGTCAGCCACACCTTTCACGGTAAGAACTGCGCTTTCGCCGAGGTAGAGCTGTTCGTTTTCCACGCGGCCGTTGAATACGTTGATAGGAGGGGTACCTAAGAATTTCGCAACGAAAAGGTTTGTAGGGCTTTCGTAGATTTCTTGAGGCTTACCAACCTGTTGTACAACGCCCAATTTCATAACAACGATCATATCGGAGATACTCATTGCTTCTTCTTGGTCGTGCGTAACGAATACGGTCGTAATACCCGTTTCTTTTTGGATTCTTCTAATTTCTTCACGCGTTTGCAATCTAAGACGCGCGTCGAGGTTGGAAAGAGGTTCGTCCAAAAGCAGTACGCGAGGCATTTTTACAAGCGCACGCGCGATTGCAACACGTTGCTGTTGACCACCCGACAATTCGCTGGGTTTTCTGTCCATCAACTCGTCGATTTGTACAAGCTTAGCCGCTTCTACTGCACGTTGCAACATTTCCTCTTTCGACAATCTATCCGCGCCGCGCAAATTTTGAAGGGGGAAGAGAATGTTTTGCTTTACCGTCATGTGAGGGTACAAAGCATAGTTCTGGAATACCAAACCAATCCCTCTATGTTCGGGGGAAAGATCGGTAACGTCCTCTTCGCCGAAGAAAATTCTGCCGGACGAGGGTTGTTGCAAGCCGCTGATCATGTACAAAGTCGTACTTTTACCACAGCCAGAGGGGCCAAGCAAGCCAACAAGCTTACCATCGGGGATGGTAAATGTGAAATCATTTACCGCGACGACTTCTCCGCCAACCTTTTTGTTACGGCTGGGGAAAATCTTCGTCAGATTTTGCAATTCTACTTTCATATAACCTCCTGAAAGTGTAGTTTTTTTTCGCTATATATCAAGCGCCAAAGGCGTTTTGATTTTCGTTCTTTTGTAACTCGGCTAAACGTTCCTGCTCTAAAAATTCGTCCAACGCTTCCTGCGTTTGGAAAATTTGTTGGCTGGCAAAATCTACCACCACCGTGTCGGACAACAAACAATGAATAGAGGAGTTGGTCTTGGTCTTTGCCATTACGACAATTTCAAGGACAAAGATCAGTAGGGTGGCAACGATGCCAACGATACCCAGGAATCCAAAATAAATCATCAATCCAAAGAATACGGGCACCATGGTTTCCATCGTGAACAAGCCCAAGATCGAACGCACAAAGAGGATGGGGTTGGATAATTTTAACCCGTTGGTACGCATAACGGCTAAGCCGAAAATCTTTTTACCAAGGGTACGCCCGTCCCCGATGATTAAGGGGATGAGGAAATGCCATACGAGAAAAACGGTCAAGATGCTAAGCGAAATCATTACAAAGCTATAATTAATGACAACGATTTGCAGGCGTTGTGCTTCGGGGTCTTGCGCAATCAAGGCGCTTACCGCATTTTGATGCTGATGATACACTTCTAATTCTTCAGGGGTAAAAGCGTTAAATTCTTCATCGGTAGGGTTCAACACCACGCCTTCGTGTTCCGCTTCGTATTTTGCGTAATAATCTTCGTAAATGCCATTCAGTTTTTCCGCTTGAACGTCATATTTGAACAGGGCTGAAAATACGACCAACATCCCTGTTATCAAAACAAGACAAATCACCGCGTCGAACAACCATGCAGAGATACGCTTGTACATATTTGCTTTTTGTAAACTGAACGCCATGCGAAACCTCAAGGATAAATTGTGGATAACCTATGGTTATATTGTGGATAAGTAACAATTTCCCATAATCCCGATAATATGTTAACATAATTTTCGACAAAAAGCAAACAAAAAAATCTACAAAATCAAAAAAATATAATTTTTTATGGAGAAAAAAGTGGAAGGAAAAACTCGTTTCATCGATATAACGAATAAGGCGAGGGGGCAAAAAATGAAAAATGCAAGGAAAACCAAAGAAAAAACGCATATCCTCTTGACAGGAAAGGCAAAAAAAGGTATAATAAAAGAAAAATTTGAAAATGGAGCAAGAACTATGTTGGATGTACAAAACATTTTATCCAAATGCGACCATACTTTGCTTGGTCAAACGGCAACTTGGGAGCAAATCAAGAAAATTTGCGACGACGGTATGAAATATAAAACGGCGTCCGTTTGTATTCCCCCCAGCTACGTAAAGCAAGCGAAAGAATACGTAGGGGAAAATTTGAAGATCTGTACGGTCATCGGCTTCCCCAACGGTTATAACACCACCGAGGTGAAAGTTTTTGAAACGCAGGATGCAATCGCAAAGGGCGCGGACGAAATTGACATGGTGATCAATATCGGGCTGTTAAAGCAAGGATCTGATACCCAGGTATGCGATGAAATCAAAAAAATCAAAGCGGCTTGCGGTGAAAAAATCTTAAAAGTTATCATTGAAACCTGCCTTTTGACGGAGGATGAAAAGTTGCGCATGTGTAAAATCGTTACGGATGCAGGTGCAGACTATATCAAAACTTCCACCGGTTTTTCGACGGCGGGTGCAACGCTTGACGACGTTAAATTGATGCGTGCAAACGTAGGTGAAAAGGTACTCGTAAAAGCGGCTGGCGGTATCGCTGGTTTGCAGGATGCACAAGATATGTTGGATGCAGGTGCTTCTCGTCTTGGGACAAGCCGTGTTGTAAAAGCGGTGCAAGGCGTAGAAGGCAAAGGATACTAAAGTTAAAAGGAGAATAAAATTATGGCAGTTCCTACCCCTCACATTTCTGCGAAAGTTGGCGATTTTGCAAAAACAGTTTTGATGCCGGGTGATCCCCTGCGTGCAAAGTTTATTGCTGAAACGTATTTAGAAAATGCTGTGCTTGTAAACAATGTGCGTGGAGTACAAGGTTATACGGGCTACTACAAAGGCAAACGCGTATCCGTTATGGCATCGGGTATGGGGCAACCCTCGATCGGTATCTATTCGTACGAGTTGTTTAATTTTTACGGCGTAGAATCGATTATCCGCGTAGGGTCTTGCGGTTCTTTCTCGCCTGAATTACATGCTCGCGATATCATCGTTGCGATGGGGGCTTGTACCAACGGTAACTATGCATCGCAATATAACTTGCCTGGCACTTTCTGCCCGATTGCGGACTTTGATTTGGTTCGTCGCGCGGCGGAGGAATGTGAAAAAATGGGCGTAAACTATCGCGTGGGCAACATTTTGTCCTCGGATATGTTCTACGATGATGCAAATTCGGGTATGCAATGGGCAAAAATGGGTGTCCTTGGCGTAGAAATGGAATCGGCTGCGCTTTATTGTAATGCGGCTCGCGCTGGTAAAAAAGCGTTGTGCATTTGTACGGTAAGCGATTCCTTCATTTATCCCGAAGAAAATACGACGGCGGAAGAACGCCAACTTTCCTTCACGAAGATGATGGAAATCGCCTTGAATTTGGCGGAATAACGGAGATATATGGCAAAAAGAGCATTTTTAATCGTATTAGACAGCGTAGGTATCGGTGAAATGCCCGATGCTGCGGAATGGGGAGATGAAGGCAGCAACACCCTTGCGGCCATTCGTCAGCACCCTGATTTCTATTGCCCCAACTTGGAAAAGATGGGGCTTTTCGCCATTGATGGAATAGGTGAAAAAGTTGTTTCAACTCGTACCTGCTATGCCCGAATGCGTGAAGCATCTAAGGGTAAGGATACGACGATAGGGCACTGGGAAATCGCTGGGGTTTACTCTCCGAAGCCCTTGCCCACCTATCCCAACGGCTTCCCTCAAGAGGTCATTGCGGAATTTGAACGTTTGACGGGTAGAGGGACGTTGTGCAACGCGCCTTATTCGGGTACGGAAGTTATCAAGGATTTTGGCGAGAAGCATATCAAAACGGGTAAGCTTATTGTTTACACCTCCGCGGATAGCGTTTTTCAAATTGCGGCGCACGAGGATTACGTGCCTGTAAAAGAATTGTATCGTTATTGCGAAATAGCGAGAGAATTGTTGAAAGGGGAACACGGCGTTGGTCGTATTATTGCTCGTCCGTTTAACGGAGAATATCCCTTCAAACGTACGCCGCGCCGTCACGATTATTCCTTGCAACCCCCTGCAACCACCGTGCCCGACTTGTTGATGAAGGCGGGCTACGACGTGATTTCGGTCGGTAAAATTTTCGACATTTTTGCAGGGAAGGGCTTTACCGAAAGCAATCCTACAGGTAATAACGATGAAGGCATGAACACGACCATGGGTATGGCGAAGCGTGATTTTAACGGTCTTTGCTTTGTAAACTTGGTCGATTTTGATATGGTGTATGGACATCGTAATGACGTGGCTGGATATGCCCGCGCATTGTCGGGGTTTGACGCTTGGCTGGGGGAATTTTTACCGCAACTGAAAGAGGATGATATTTTGATTATTACGGCGGATCATGGTTGCGACCCTGCGACGCCTTCCACCGATCATTCGCGTGAGTACACGCCGATGATCGCATACGGCGAAAAACTGAAAAAGGGGATCAACCTTGGCACGCGTGACAGCTTTGCCGACATCGGTGCAACCCTTTTGGCGTGGTTTGGTTTGCCAGCGGATGAAATTTACGGAAACAGCTTTTTGGAGGAAATCATAGATGACTGACCGCGAGTTGTTACAATGCGCCATTGAGGCGCGCGAAATGGCATACGCACCCTATTCAGGCTTTCGTGTAGGGGCGGCGCTCGTTGGAAAAAGCGGTAAAATATACAAGGGCTGTAACGTGGAAAATGCTGCGTATTCGCCCTCGAATTGTGCGGAACGAACGGCGCTTTTTAAGGCGGTTAGCGAAGGGGAGCAGGAATTCACTTCTATCGCAATCGTGGGGGGCATGGGCGAGACTATTGCCGATTTTTGCGCTCCTTGTGGGGTGTGTAGGCAGGTTTTGGCGGAGTTTTGCGGCCCCGATTTCCGCGTGGTATTAGGCACCCCTGACAATCCGCAGGCTTTCGCCTTTAAGGACATTTTACCCTACGGTTTTGGGAAGAAGGATTTGGAGTAAATACCGACTATGAGAATGTACGATATTATACAAAAGAAACGTGACGGCGGCGCTTTGAGTGAAGCGGAGATTAAATGGTTTATCGAAAGCTATGTGGAGGGAAAAATTCCCGATTATCAAGTAGCGGCGTTGTGTATGGCGATTTATTTCCGTGGAATGAATTTGGAAGAAACGACTGCGTTGACCTTTGCTGTGCGTGATTCGGGCGACCGTTTGGATTTCTCCGATATCAAGGGCTTGCGCGTGGATAAGCACTCGACGGGCGGCGTTGGCGATAAGACGAGCTTGATCGTTACTCCGATTGTGGCAAGCTTGGGGGTAAAAGTTGCGAAAATGAGCGGTCGTGGACTTGGGCATACGGGCGGTACGATTGATAAGTTGGAGGCAATCCCTGGGTTTAAGACGGATTTACCCGTTGAGGAATTTAAGGGGATCGTCAACGATATCGGTATTGCAATCGTTGGTCAAAATGCAGAGCTTGCGCCTGCGGATAAATTATTGTACGCCCTCCGTGACGTAACTGCAACGGTAGACAGCTTGCCTTTGATTGTATCAAGTATCATGGGTAAAAAACTTGCGGCGGATGATGATTGTATCGTTTTGGACGTAAAAACGGGTAGCGGTTCGTTTATGAAAACGCAGGAAAAGAGCCGTGAACTTGCCGAATGGATGGTGGCCATCGGTCAAAAGGCAGGTAAACGTATGCGCGCGTTGATTACGGACATGGATAGGCCCTTGGGGTATGCAATCGGCAATTCTTTGGAAGTGGTGGAGGCAATTCACACCTTGCAAGGCAAAGGTCCTGCCGATTTGACGGAGCTTTGCGTGGCATTGGCGGCGCATATTTTAGAGCTTGCTGAAAAAGGTGATTACGCTACTTGTGAAAATATGGTACGCACCGCGATTGCGGACGGCACCGGTTTGAATATGCTTGCAAAAATGGTAAAGGCGCAGGGTGGTAATGAGGAATGGATTTTGCATCCCGAACAATTCCCTGCGGCGAAATTTTCCCGTGAGGTAACGGCGCAACAAGAAGGCTATATTGTTGGCGTGGATACGGAGGGTTACGGTGTGGCGAGCTTGTTGCTCGGTGCAGGACGTAACACGAAAGAGGACGTTATAGATTTTGCGGCAGGTATTATCCTGAAAGCGAAAACGGGTGACTTCGTGAAGAAGGGCGACGTGATTGCGACGTTGTATTCGGACAAGGAAAATGGTTTTGACGGTGCGGAGGCACGCTTGTTGGCAGCGACCCGTATCGGCGATGAAAAGCCTCAAGAAATGCCTTTAGTTTTAGACGTTGTTCAATAAAATATGTAAAAATAAAAAGGGATTTGACGAATTGTCAAATCCCTTTTTTTGCGAAAGAAATTTATTAAACGCGTACATGGTACACGCATTTTATGAAATTAGTCCAAGGTGAATACGTTTATAAGCTTCGGCTGTGCGCCCGTAACTGGGTCAAGGGGCATTTCCATAACGTCTTTCATGTATTCGTTCCATTTATCAACGATAGGGCTTTGAGCCTGCGTTTTTGCGGCAAAGTCAATACCCTTTTCACATTCGTAATAACCAAACAAGGTTGTTCCGTCCGTCCAAATGGTGTAATTGCAAATTCCTGCAGATTTTAATAATTCAACCAACTCAGGCCAAATTTCATCGTGACGACGCACGTATTCATCTTTCATTCCGGGCTTAATTTTTGCCATCCAAGCGTATTTTTCCATAATGTCCTCCAAAGGCGTTTTTACTATTATAACCGCTCTATAGAAAAAAGTCAATAGGGGAAAGGGAAAGTGCTTGCAATTTTTTACTAAATTTGTTACAATGGTAAAAAAGGAGGTGCGCCGTTGTGTTACGTTTGATTGTAGAAGAAAATCAAGGGTTAAAAGAATTTACCGAAAATCATTATGCGCAAGGCGCATTCTTTTGGCATTACCTCTTGAAAAATAAGGAAATAAAGGTCAATGGGAAACGTGTGAACGCGGACATGCCCCTTTGTGTTGGGGATGAAGTGTGTTATTTCCTTACAAAAAAGCAAGAGGAAAAGCCTGCGTTTTACATTGTCTATGAGGATGAAAATTTGCTTGTCGTTGACAAGGAAAGCGGTGTCAACTCCGAGGCAGTTTTTGCGGCGTTGAAACGTGAACGAGAATGTTATTTTATTCATCGTTTAGATCGTAACACGCAAGGTCTTTTGGCTTTTGCGTTGAACGAATGGACGGAAACGGCTTTATTGCAGGCGTTTAAGGATAGAAAGGTAGAAAAACGTTATCACGCGCTTTGTTTTGGGGATTTTTCTAAAAAAGAGGACGTGTTGACGGCGTATTTGCGTAAGGATGCGGAAAGGGCGCAGGTGAAAGTGTTCGATTTGCCGAAATCGGGCGCGGAAAAGATTGTGACCGAATATAAAGTCCTTTCGCACGCGGAAGGCTTTACGAAGGTAGAGGTGACGTTGCACACGGGGAAAACGCATCAAATTCGCGCGCACTTGGCGCATATCGGTTGCCCGATTGTCGGGGATATGAAATATGGAGACACGTCAGTGAATAAAGAACAAAAGGTGACAAGACAATGCTTGGTATCCAAGATTTTATCCTTTGACGTGGAAGGGAATTTGGCGTATTTGCGTGGCAAAGAATTTATATCTCGGTTTGAGGTGTGAAATCAATTTTATAAGGTAGAATATATTATACTATATAAAGCCGTGCCATGTTTCTACATCGGGCGGGATTAAAATATTTATTAACAATTTG
>JAZKZY010000143.1:0-4504 GCA_045612895.1 Candidatus Scatosoma sp.
TGCTTTACATCATTGTTGGGGCATTTTTGGTTAGCTCGACGCTCTTTTATACCGTGTGCGGTTAGTGAGGAACTATGTCAGAAGAAAAAACTTTGTTTGGACAAACGAAAAGGGAGTTATTTTGGGAAATTTTCCGTTTCCTCTTGGTGGGCGGTACGGCAACCGTAGTCGATTACGCGGTGTTTTACCTGTTCCGTCAATGGCTTTTGCCTGCGACCTTGTTGGACGGCAATACCTGGAACGTGATTTCCTTGGTGATTGCCACGGCGTTTGGCTTTTGCATTGGCTTACTAGTGAACTGGATTTTGTCCGTCAAATTCGTATTCCGCGCGGTGAAAAACAAAGCGGAAGCCCATTCGACGAAAGGGTTTGCGATTTTTAGCATCATCGGGTTAATCGGTTTGGGGATTACGGAGCTTGGTATGCTCTTGCTTGTGCATATTTTCCCGACGATCACCCTCTTTGGTGTGACGGAATTTTTACTTCCTTGGAAAGAATGGTTGGCAAAGGCAATTATGACCTGCATTGTTTTGGTTTTTAACTACGTTGGCAGGAAAATATTTGTGTTCAAATAAGAAAAATTAAAACGAGGTGTTTTATGAAAAAATCTATGAAACAATGGTTGGCGTTGGCATCGGCAGGGGTGATGGCTCTTTCTATGTCGTCCTGCTCCTTGGCGGGGTTATTCGGCGGAGGAGAGGATGATGCTCCTATCATTCTTAAAAACTTAACGCAGGCAAAAAACGTGATTTTGATGATCGGTGACGGTATGGGGCCGAACCAAATCAAGGCAGGCGAGTTGTATAGAGGGGAACCCTTGGCAATGCAGCAATTCCCTTATATGACCAAGGTGGAAACTCGTTCGGCAAGCGATGCGATCACCGACTCTGCAGCGGCTGCAACGGCGCTTGCAACGGGTGTTCGCACCAACAATAGCGTGGTAGGGTTGAACCCTGACGGTGAGGAACTGGAAACGATCGTGGATATCGCGGCTGGGCTTGGTAAGAGCACGGGTATCATCGCAACGGAAGATTTGTGGGGTGCAACTCCTATGGGCTTTGCTGGCCATGCGGCAAGCCGTGGGGATAAAGCAGCTTTGTTGACGTCGGCAAGCACCACGGGCAACGTAAACCTGTTTGTTAGCTATGCGATGGCGTTTAAATATAGAACGCCTTTCCCCGAAGCAGGGTACGAAACGATTGAATACGTGGACGATATTTCCGAGGCAACCTCTGATAAAGTGTTCGCAGGGTATTTGATCGAAGCGGATGCGCCTTCGATGTCCGCTGAACCTGCGGAGGTGGCGTTGGATCGTGTTGTAACGGAAGCGTTGGAGTATCTCTCCAAGGACGAGGACGGCTTCTTCTTAATGACGGAGGGATCGCACATCGACCATGGCGGACACGAAAACAACTTCACCTATATGTTGGAAGAATTGCTTGCGTTTGACGATGCGGTGAAAGCGGTGTTGAAGTGGGCGAAAGGGCGTGACGATACGGTGGTAATCGTTACCGCGGACCATGAAACGGGCGGTTTGGAATTGGCGAACAGCGTAACCCATGAACAAGTAGTAGAGTTGTTTGAGGAAAATGGTCGTCTTGGCGAAGGGATTTCTTGGACGACGACGGGGCATAGCGCAACGGACGTAAACTGCTACATCAACGGCGCGGATATCAATTTTGCAAATTATTCTTTCGGTACGGCGGGTCGCATTAAAAACACCGACGTATTTGAAATTATGAAATCCCTCTTGTTGGGGCAATAAGCGTAGAACGGGGCTATCCTTGCGGACGGTCCCGTTGTTTTTATCCAAAATTTGGCTTTCGTATAAAATACGAAAAAGATAAAAAGAATATTCGTAAAGACTTGACAAAGCGGGGCGCATTTGCTATAATAAGTAGCGTGGAGAACAATGGACGCTTTTGGAAGGTATTTGAAAGGAGGAGAATATGACAGGACGCATTCATTCTTTCGAGTCTTTCGGCACCGTAGACGGACCTGGTATCCGCTTCGTGGTATTTATGCAAGGCTGTCCTTTGCGCTGTCAGTACTGCCACAACCCCGACACTTGGGGGGCAGGCGGTCAGGAATATTCCGTAGAAGAGGTTGCGCAAAAGATTTTGCGATATAAAAACTACTTCGGGGACAAAGGCGGTGTTACCGTTTCGGGCGGCGAGCCACTCTTACAAATTGATTTCATCATCGAATTGTTTACCTTGTTAAAATCAAAGGGCATTCACACCTGCGTAGATACGTCGGGGATTACCTTTAAGAAAGACAGCGAGGCGGTGTTGGAAAAGCATAAAAAATTGCTTTCCGTGACCGATTTGGTTTTGTTGGATATCAAGCATATCGACGACGCGGCTTGTAAAAAGCTGACGGGACAGCCGAACGAAAACACCCTTGCATTTGCGAGATTTTTGAGTGATAACGGCACGAAAATGTGGATTCGTCAGGTGCTTGTACCCAACATTACGGACGATGAAGAGGATTTGAAAAAACTCCGCTCGTTTATCGACACGCTTGCAACGGTGGAAAAGGTAGAGGTTTTACCTTACCATACCATGGGCGTTGTGAAATATGAAAAGTTGGGTATTGAATATCCGTTGAAGGACGTTTCGGCCCCCTCTAAAGAGCGTGTTCTTTACGCGAAAGAGCTTTTACAAAGGTAAACACATATATACGTCGCATTTCGGCGTCGCAGATGCGCTTTTCTCGGTTACGTACCATTTGTACGCGCCCGTAGAAAATGCTCCTGCTTCTTGAACTGCTCGTATCTCTTCGTTTACAAGTGTATGAAGGAAAGGACTATGATTAACGAAAAGAATTACAAAGAAGAATTAAAAGGCCTTTGCTGTGTAGAGGTAAGCGGTGAGTCGTGTGCAAACTGCTTGACCTTGATGCCCATTTTGCAGGAATTGTGCGCGGCAAGAGGGGACGTGCGTTTGGTACACGTAGAGGCGGATTATTCCACGATGCCTTTGATGGAAGAGTGGGAGGTGGTAAAAGTACCCACAATCCTGCTTGTAGAGGACGGTGAAATTTTTGCGCGTTGCGCAGGCTTCCAACCGGAAGAAATCCTTGAAATTTGGCTGGATGCCAAGATTGAAGAAAGAAAGGCAAGTAAATAACGAAAGACGAAAACAAGTCCCGTTTTAATGTCGGCGAGGGTCGGCAAGCGGACGAGCTTATATAAAAAGAAAAAAATTATTTTATTAGGAGTAACTGATATGATGCAATACAAAGGTTGGGAAGGATTTGTTCCCGGTAAATGGTGCAACGACGAAGTAGACGTGCGTGACTTCATTCAGCACAACTATACGCCGTATGAAGGCGACGCAACGTTCCTTGCTCCCGCAACGGAAGCTACGAAAAAGCTTTGGGAAATCGTTTGCGATTTGACGAAGAAAGAACTTGCTGCTGGCGGTGTTTTGAACGCTGACACGAAGATTGTTTCCACGCTTACCTCTCACGGTGCAGGTTATTTGGATAAGGACCTTGAAAAAATTGTAGGCTTGCAAACGGATGAACCCTTTAAGCGTTCTTTGCAGCCCTTCGGCGGTCTTCGTATTTCCGAAAGCGCATTGAACCTTTATGGTTATGAACTTGATCCCGAAGTGAAAGATATTTTCACGAAATATCGTAAAACGCACAACGAAGGCGTTTTCGATGCATACACCCCTGAAATGAGATTGGCTCGTTCCGCGCACATCTTGACGGGTTTGCCCGATGGTTATGGTAGAGGCCGTATCGTAGGCGACTATCGTCGTGTAGCGCTTTACGGTGTAGACTTCCTCATCAAGAAGAAGGAAGAAGATAAGCTTGCTCTTGGCGGCACGATGACCCCTGATAAGGTTCGTGACCGTGAAGAAATTTCCGAACAAATCAAGGCGCTCAAAGGCCTTAAAGAAATGGCTGCAACCTATGGTTGTGATATTTCCAAACCTGCTGAAACCGCACAGGAAGCTATCCAGGCATTGTACTTTGGCTACCTTGGCGCAGTTAAGGATCAAAACGGTGCGGCTATGTCCATCGGTAGAAACAGCACCTTCCTTGATATCTATATCGAACGTGACCTTGCAAAAGGCCTCATCACGGAAGAACAGGCACAGGAATTCATCGACCATTTCGTTATGAAGCTTCGTATCGTGAAGTTCATGAGAACGAAAGAATACAACGAATTGTTCTCGGGCGACCCTACCTGGGTAACCGAAGTTATCGGTGGTATGGGTGTTGACGGTAGATCTTTGGTAACCAAGAACTCCTTCCGTATTCTCCACACCCTTGACAACCTTGGTCCTGCACCCGAACCTAACCTTACGGTTCTTTGGTCGAAGAGACTTCCTATCAACTTCAAGAGATACTGTGCGGAAATTTCCATCCGTACCTCTTCCATCCAGTACGAAAGCGACGATTTGATGCGTCCTGAAATGGGTGACGACTACTGTATCGCTTGCTGCGTAAGCTGTATGAAGGTTGGTAAGGACATGCAGTTCTTCGGCGC
>JAZKZY010000144.1:0-3832 GCA_045612895.1 Candidatus Scatosoma sp.
GTTAGGTTTTATAAGGCTTTGAGGTAGGTTGATGGGGGAAGTAGAATTATATATATTTTTAGGTAAAATAAAAAACACTTTGCGGTGATGCAGAGTGCTTTTTTGTTAGTTATTTTGTTTTGTTATTGTTATAAGATTATATATAATTTAAAGAAAAAAGATTTTGTAATTTTTAATTAAATTGAATTTGTCTTATAACATATTTAAGCTCTGCACGCTTATTATAACGCAAATAATAAGATTCGTACACTGTTTTTGATATAAAAATATAAAATTTTCTACTTGTCAGCTAATGTATTTATATTATAATAATTTATTTAATTTTTTTATCATTTTTCAATTTTTTACTTGTCAACTGTTTTTTCCTCGGTTTTGAAAGATTTACAAAAAAATTCCAAAGCGGGAAGTTTTCATTTTTGCGTAAATAAAATTTGAAAGCATGAAAGCTTAACTGGACAATATAGAGGTCGAATAAAGGGGATCAATTATGTTCAATAATTGAAATTTTACGAAAATCCCTTGAAAAATAACATAGAATATGATATACTAAATTAAGCAATAGCTTTTAGGAGGATAGAATGAAAAACAAAAAAAGAATTGCTCTTGCGCTGTCGGCGCTTATGACGGCGCTTACGCTTTGTTCTGCGGTTGGTTGTCAAAATGCTACCTCGGAAAAAGTAGGTTTTTTCAATACGATTACTATCGCCCAAGCGGACGGTGACCTTGCGTATACCCCCGTTTTGGACGGCAAACTGAATAAAGTTACGATGCCCTTATTGTCGGGCGATATTTATGCGGTTTGCGCAAACTATACAAAGGGTGTTACCGACAATTACAACCCCGACTTTACGGATTGCTTCGCGCCTACGCCTTTGACCGTTTCGTGGGAGAGCGCGGAAGAGCCTTTATATTATACCTTCGACATTTCCACCAACGAGGACATGTCTTACGCGGACAGTTACTTGACTTTTGATTCCTCCGTAACCTTGGAAAACTTGTTTATGGGCTACGATTATTATTATCAAATCAGCGCAAAGTACGAGGACAAGTTGATTAAATCTCGTATTTTTGAGTTCTCGACGGAGTACCTTCCCCGTACGGTGTTTGTAGACAGCAAAGTGTCCAACACGCGTGACTGGGGCGGTTATTATGCGGAAAACGGCAAGCGCATGAAACAAGGCATCGTGTATAGAGGGGGCGCGTTGGAAGATATTACCGAGGAAGGGAAACACGTAATGTTGAACAAGCTTGGTATTAAAACGGACCTCGACGTGCGCGGCGACAGCAGTACGCCTTTGCTTTCTTCGCCTCTCGGCGCATCGGTAAATTATATCGAAACGAAAGGCCCTTACTACGTTGAACCTTACGGCAGAGGTATTGAAAGAGAAGACTATCGTGATGCGCTTGTAACGGAAATTAGAACGTTTGCGAATGCTGAAAACTTCCCCATCTACATACATTGTTCGCTCGGGAGAGATAGAACGGGCACCTTGTGTTTCCTTATCCAAGCGTTGTTGGGGGTAGAGGACGCGGATTTGTATAGAGATTACGAGTTGTCGATGATGTCGCGTACGGGTAAAACGCAGGACCGTGACAATATAGGGACATACATGGTGGGCGTTCCTTTTACGGGTTTGTATAGATACATTATGAATTTCCAAAAGAACAAGACGTTGCAACAAAATACCGAGGCGTTTATGTTGTCCATCGGGATTACCGCAGATGAAATTGCGGCAATCAAGGCAAATATGTTGGAAGAGGTGAAGTAAGATGAAAAAAAATATTCTTGGTAAATTCGCCGCTACCACTATGATGATGGCAGCATTGATTTGTGGTGTAGGCGCGCAAAAGACGCCTTTGACTACGAGCGCGACAACCTCGCCTGATTTTGATTGCGTGTACGGCGTGAACGATAAGACGGACTCCTTCATTGCAAACGGTTACGGCTCGACGGACGTTATCACTTATACCGAAGCAGAGGCAACGGCGGCAGGCATACCCGCTGGCTTTACGGGAGACGTAGTTTCCGTTTCGCATTCGTCATCGGTGAATTTTGGTATCATGTTGGATTTCTCCAACCAAAATATCCCCATTCAGTTTGTAAAGAGTATCACTTTTAGGGTGTACGTTAATGATGATGGCATTACGGACGGTTACCCTGAAATTCGTATTCCTGAGCCTTACACTGGCGGCGGTTGGGTTATGAGATATGCGTTTGCGGATAAGACGGACGCTTGGCAGGACATTGTTTTACAGGACGGCAACGGAAGCTTCTTTAATAATGGCGGCAGAACGGCGAATTTCAATATGCTGGCAAAAGACGGATACTTGTATAAGATGGAGTTAGCCCTGCGTTATAGTGGTAAAAACCCCAACTTCTACATTGATAGCGTGAAGCTTGATTATATTGACAACGACGGTGTTGCGCCCGTTTTGACCTATAATGGCGAGGACGTGGTTACGCTTGCAAGAGGGGAACGCTTGAATTTTGACGTTAGAGCAACGGATGCTTTGGAAGGCAAGGTGGACGTGGATTACGTTTGGGGCGATCCTTCTAAAATTGACGAAGAGGGTAACCCGATGCTCGGCACCCATACCTTGACCTTTACCGCAAAGGATTTCTTTGGAAACACCGCGGAGAAAACGATTACGGTTATCGTAGAAGCGCCCGATACAACGCCTCCTACTTTGCTTATACCCGTAGATACTATCTATGCGAAAGTCGGCGCACGTAGCTTGTTGACGTTTACGGCAACGGATGATAGCGGTAGCGTAGAGCTTACGACGGCATGGTCGGAAGGCGCGTTGGATCGTTGTGAAAGATTGACGAAAGGCACGCATACCTTGACGGTAACGGCGACCGATTTAAGCGGTAATCAAACGCAAAAAGTAATTACCTTCATCGTAACGGAAGAAGGGGATACGTCGGACGTTATCATTGACGAAGAGGCGCTTTGTCCCGATCCCGTAGAGCCTGATTCCAGTGAAGAAGAATCTAGTGAGGAATCTACTTCCAGCGAAGAAGTTTCTTCTAGCGAGGAAGAATCTAGCGAAGAGGTTTCTTCCAGTGAAGAGGAATCCAGCGAAGAGGAGTCCAGTGAGGAAGAGTCTAGCGAAGAAGAATCCAGTGAGGAAATTACCTCCAGCGAGGAAAGCACCAGTGAAAAACCGACAAGCAGTGAAAAGCCTGTAGAGAGCGCCTCGGAAAAGAGTGAAGACGAGGGCAAGGATGGCTCGATTAAGAGTAAGCTTGGTTGCGGTAGTGTAACGAGCGTTATGACGGGGCTTCCTTTGTTGGCGTTGAGCGTTTGCGTATTGTTCAAGAGAAAAAAGGACTAATATAAAATCATAGCATAAAAAACAACCCTGAGTTTTAGGGTTGTTTTTATTTCCGTTGAAAATAGGAAGGCAAATAAAAAAACCGAGGTTGATACCTCGGGTTTGTTTTTTATGTAGCAGTACAAGACCAAGAAAAATACAAAATGAATTTACCTGGGGCGGACGTAGAAAGACGGACCGAGGGACGTAAATGACGGACTGAATTACAGGCTGAACGTTGGGTAGAAGTAAGAAGAAATTTACTATACTTTTTACTATATATTTATATAGGTGGAGAGGGGACGAATTGCTAGGAAATATAAGGCATTGAGGCAGGTTGAGGGGGGAGTAGAAGTATATATATTTTTAGGTAAAATAAAAAAACACTTTGCGGTGATGCAGAGTGCTTTTTTGTTAGTTATTTTGTTTTTTGTTATAAGATTATATATAATTTCAGGCCGGAAAGTTTTGTACTTTTTATTGAAATTGAATTTGTCTTATAACAACACGTTCA
>JAZKZY010000145.1:0-12343 GCA_045612895.1 Candidatus Scatosoma sp.
CATTGAATACGCGCGTATTCATTTTTTGCATAATGTAACGCTTTTCTGACGTTGTAACAAGCAACGTAAGGTTGATATGCCCTTCCCCGTAAGGCGCGATGTCGGTTAGTTCGCCCACTAAACAAAACTGTTCGGCAACCGCTTTATATTGTTGCATATATTCGTTCATATGTACACTCTCCTATTTTTTCTTCTATTATAACGCAATTTACCGAAATTACAATAGCAATTATTTCCTAAAACTGTGGGATTCTTTCGCGGATAATACCATTAAAATATTTCAAAAAAACAGTTTACTTTTTTAAACAGCTTTGCTATAATAGTGGTATGGAACAAAAAACGCAAAAGAAAAAATTTTATATGCACAAAATCTCCAACCTTTTAAACGTCCAAAAAATCGCGACAATACATTATCAAGCGTTGGAAAAAAACTACGTCTTTCCCGAAGAAGTACATGACTTTTGGGAAATCAATTACGCGGACAAGGAAAACGTTTTCATCGGTATCGATGGTAAAAAAATCGAGCTGAAACAAGGTGAAATGCTGTTTATTAAACCAAATCAGCCACACTTTGCGGAGAGCGGAAATAAAGAGCCGAATTTGTTTATTATTTCCTTTTCTTGCCGCTCGGAATCCATGAATTTTTTCGCGGATAAAAAGCTGACCGTACCTGAAAGTTACCGCTACCTTTTACAAAATATTATGTCGGAAGCGGCGGCAACCTTTGACTTGCCTGACTTTGATCCAAATCTTAACGTATTAAAGTTAAAAGAGAATCCTAACCTCGGTGGCGAGCAAATCATCAAAAATCATTTAGAAACCCTGCTTATTTATTTGTTGCGAACTGCGGAAAAGCGTGAATCCTCGCAAGCATTTTTCGTTTCAAAAATAGCCGATTCCAGCGAGCTGCAAGATGAAATCGTTCGAATTTTAACCTCCAAGGTCTATGGCCGTTTCCAACTGAGTGATTTAAGTGCGGAATTGCATTATGGTACGACCCGACTTTGTACCTTTTTCCGTGAAAAAACAGGAAAAACCATCTATCAAACCTATCTTAAATTGAAAATAGACGAGGCGAAAAAGCTAATTAGAAAGAATTATTCCTTTGCGGATATCACGGATTTGTTGTGTTTCGACTCCATATCCACGTTCGCGTTCGTTTTCAAAAAACACGTAGGCATGAGCCCGAGCGAATATCGAAATAGCATAAAATAAAAGGACCGAAATCCGGTCCTTTTTCTTATTTTTGAGTAACGTTTCCATTTTCAATATGCAATACCTTATCCGCGATTTCTAATGCTTTCGGGCGGTGCGTTACAAGGAAACAAGTCTTATTTTTCAATCCTGCAATGTTTTCAATCAAACGTTTTTCCGTTGCCGCATCCAACGCGCTAGTCGCCTCATCTAAAAGTAAAATAGGACGCTCGGACAACAATGCCCTCGCAACGGCAAGGCGTTGTAATTGCCCTTCAGACAATCCCCCGCCACCTTCTGTCAATACAGTGTCAAGACCTTGGGGTAAGCCCAAAATGAAGTCCGCGCAAGCCGTTTTTAATGCAGAAATCATTTTTTCTTTTAATAGAGCTTTATCATCCTCATTCGAGAAAAAGGCAAGGTTTTCATAAATCGTCCCCGAGAATAAGAAATTCCCTTGAGGAACGTAAGCAAATAAGCCTCTTTCTTTGGCTGTAAGCGTTTTCGTTCCCTTTTCCGTCTGTAATATAATCCCCCCTGCGGTCGGCTGATATACCTGTAACAACAGTTTGAAAATCGTTGATTTCCCTGCTCCCGACGGACCAGTTAAGCATACAATTTCCCCTTTATTCACCTTTGCGGTCATATCCGCCAAAACCGTTTCACGACCATACGAGAAGGAAAGATTATTAAAGGAAAGCCCTGTCACTTGATCGTACAAATCAGAGCAATCCCCTTCCTCTTGCGTGATTTCAGCAGTAATATTTTCAATATCCGCCAAACGTTCGCCGCTCGCAATACGCGCATAATACGCAGGTGGAATCGTCGAAAAGGAGGAAAGCGGAGCTTGTAATTGCATCAATAACAAGATAGCCGCTAAAATAGAACCGTAATCGGTTGTCCGACCGTATAAAATACTAACACTGCACCACACTACCGCAAAGATTAAGCCAAAATTACTTAAAAGCGAGAAAATACCATTCATCCCTGCGCGCAAAACGTTGCGTTTCATACGTTTTTGATAGTATTCTTGCGCGAAATTATCCGCTTTTTCCGTACTCTTCCCTTCCGCGCCGTAAGCCTTCAAGGTAAGAAGCGAGGAAATACTTTCTTGCATATAGGCACGAGAGTCCGCATCTGCCGTTAAAACGTCTTTATGGCGCTTTTTCAAGTGTCTCCTAAAGAACATGGTAATCCCGGCAAATATCCCGCCTGCAAGCACGTAAATCAACGTAAATAAAGGATCAATCGTCAATAATGCCACAATCGAGCCAACACATTGAATAACCATGCCCATTACAGCAGGCAACAAGCTGACCGTATAGGTGGAAACCTCATTGATATCCGTGGTTAAACGGGTAATTAAATCGCCGCTGTGATATTGTTGTACCGCCGCATAGTCCGAACGTAAAATTTTTCCGTACATGCGAGTTCGAAGCCCTGCCGTCATTTTGGCATTTACTTTTTCGGTATAATAGCCACGCATTACCTTTAAGATAATTTTAAGGAACAATGCACCCAACAAAATCGAGGCATACAACCACAACTTTTTGCTCTCTTTATCCGTTGCGCTGTTGATAAGATAACGCACCATGTACGCAAACAAAATGGAAACTGCCGTTGTCAAAACGGCAAGTGTGGTCAAAAAGAAAATGGAAGCACGGTAAGGCCGTGTTTCTTTTTTTAACCAAATTTTCCCTTTTTCATTTGCTTTTATCTTCATGATTACTTTCTCTTTTTCCTTAAACCAAATGCATAAAGCACGCGTTTTGCTACGTTTCTACATCTTGCTTTTAACAAGACGAAGAAACGACGAATTTTATAGGTTTTTAAACGTTTTTCCGCGTATTTAACGTACTTCTTATCCGTACAGTAGACATGCTTGCCCTTACGGAAAAACTCCGTTAAAACGCCGATAACGGCATCCTCAGGCACTTTTTCATCGGCATAGCAGTTATCACCGCGAATAACATACCCGCCATCTATCGGTTGCAAAACGCGATGAAGCACGTATGCCTCGCCACGACGATATAAAGCCACGTCCAAGCGTTTTAACCGTTCCGTCTTGGGCGCGACTACAATAGTATCGCGGCGATTTTTTAACATCGGCAACATACTAACCCCTACCGTTGGTCCGATATATTTTCCGTGCGTTAATAAAACCTCTTCAATTGTTTGCTTTTCGGGTTGTTCCATCATTCGGCAAATCCGTTCGCAAGAACGGTAGTCATAAATTTTTCAACGTCCACGCGCGCCCTTTCTTCGTCCACTTCGTATTCAGCGCACAACGCAGCAACACCTTCTTCTAAATTGTGTTCTTCGGAGAAGAACTTCCACATAAAAGCACCCGTTTCGTTCAGGTTAATCATACCATGAAAGACCTTACTCATCGCACCAACAGGTACAACTACGTTTTCCCCACCGACAACGCGAAGAACAAAACCGTTTTTTATCTTCATATATATACCTCTTAAAGCGGCTGCTCCCTATCTTCAAAGGATAAGCCGGTTAATTGTTCAAAGGAAAGCATTACGGCTTCTCTTGAAATATCGCATTTTAATAAATAAGCAGGAGTCGTTGCAATCAATTTATCAGCGAGCTCCAAGGTCGAAATCACATTTTCTTCCGTTTCAGGTAAGAGAATTTGCGTAAATAAACGCGAAGACACCTCCGAAGGGGTAAGTTTGCGAATGGAATTCTCTTTGGCTTGCTCTAAAAAGCACAACCCACACAAAGGCGCAACCGAACGTGTCCCCCACGCCTCTTTTCCGCGCCAAGGCGTGCCATAGGCAAGGAATCCGCCGTCAACGTAGTGTAAAATCGGTTTGTCGCCGTTGATCATTTTCGGCGTAGTCAAAAACTTTTTCCAAAGCTTGGTATGGGTGGATTTTCCCGTACCGCTACGGCCTAAAAATGCATAGCCTTTCCCGTCATATTCTAACACCGCGCAATGCAATAGCATTCGGTTGAATACGGGGATTTGCCTACAAATACTACGGTAAAGGCAGATGTTTTCAATGTAACCATCCGAAAACTCGTCGGAAGTTGCTCTTTCCGCCGCAAATTCTTCCTCTGTCACGCTTGCAATAATATCTACCTTTGAGGTTTGATCCTCTGAAAGATATTCCTTGCAAAATTTCGTGGTAAAGTCATACTGATTTTCAATTTTTACGCGAAGCCCTGCAATCTCGTAAATCATAAATTAGTAATTGTTCGTCCAGTAATCATCATCTTCCATCGAATTGACGGGAGTTTTAGGTGTGTTGTTATCCCAATTTTTGCATGCGACAAAGACACCGCAGCTAAGCAATGCAATCGAACAGCAAATGAGGGCGATAATCGCCACAAGTTGACTCGTATTTTTCTTCATAATATTTCCCTTATACTCGAACGTCGCCCTTTTCGCCAAGCAAATCAAGATGCTTGTTCAAAATAGGATTGATTTCCTCTTCAATAAATTCTACCGTTTGAGAAGGCGCTCTACCGATGAATTTCTTCGCATCCAAAATATCATCCAAATGATCCCAAACAGGACGGAACATTTCATCTTGCTTAATCAACTCGATCAAGTTATTTTCTTTCCCTTCTACCTTTACGTTTTTACCTGCTTCCATGGAAAGGACGCGGATGCGCTCGTGCAATTCTTGACGGTTGCCGCCTGCTTTCACACATTCCATCATAATGTTTTCCGTTGCCATGAAAGGAAGTTCCGCGCGGATATGCTTTTCAATTACCTTTTCATATACAACAAGGTTTTCCGCAACGTTCATATATACGTTTAAGATTGCATCCACGGACATAAATGCCTGCGCATTTACAATACGGCGGTTTGCCGAATCGTCCAAGGTTCTTTCAAACCATTGCGTAGATGCCGTTAATGCGCTGTTCATAGGCAAAGAAAGCATATATCTTGCCAACGCGCCGATACGTTCGGTACGCATAGGATTGCGCTTATACGCCATTGCAGAAGATCCGATTTGTTTCTTTTCAAACGGCTCTTCAATCTCTTTCATGCTTTGCAAAAGTCGAATATCGTTGGAGAATTTATAAGCGCTTTGCGCAATTTGCGACAATACGCACAAAATATTATAATCCAACTTTCTAGGATAGGTTTGTCCCGTTACACCGTATACTTTGTCGTAGCCCATTTTGGCGACAACACGCTTTTGCAATTCCTTTACCTTTTCTTCATCGCCGTTGAAAAGCTCTAAAAAGCTTGCCTGCGTACCAGTAGTCCCCTTTACGCCACGCAATTTAATCGTTTCTTTTGCGTGAATAAGGTTTACGTAGTCCATTTCCAAATCTTGCAACCAAAGGGTTGCGCGTTTGCCTACCGTAGTAAGCTGCGCAGGTTGAAAATGAGTAAACCCAAGCGTAGGCACGTCTTTGTACTGTAAAGCGAATTTCTTCAATTTATCCATTACGTTGATGAGCTTTTTCAGGATAATATCCAACGCTTCGTCCAACATAATTGCTTCTGCGTTACAATTTACAAAACAGCTAGTTGCACCCAAATGGATAATGGGCATTGCTTTTTTTGCATATTCGCCGTAGGCATGTACGTGCGCCATAACGTCGTGACGGACTTCTCTTTCGAATTTTGCGGCTAATTCATAATCAATATCTTCCGCATATTCTTTTAATTCGTCCACTTGTTCTTGCGTAACGTTTAAGCCAAGTTCCATTTCCGATTCCGCAAGGGCAATCCACAATTTTCTCCAAAGCTTAAAACGCTTTTCATCGGAGAATGCGTGTTGCATTTCCTTGCTGGCATAACGGGTAATTAAAGGATTTGTATAAATGCTATGATCTACCATATTTCACCTTATGCTTTGATGGGTTCAGCGTATTCAACGCCAAAAGTTTCCGCCGTTACCTTCTTCATCTTTTGTTCTTCGTAGGGTTTATCGTACCAATCGGTTTTGATATTTGCGATTTCGTCAACCGTTTCCATCCCCTCAATTACACGGCCAAACGCCGCATACTGACCGTCCAAATAATCCGCGTCGTCATGCATAACGAAGAATTGAGAACCCGCAGAGTCAGGATGTTGCGCGCGTGCCATGGATAAAACCCCTCTTTCGTGCGCAATATCGTTTTGAGGAAAACCGTTGCCGGAAAATTCACCTTTAATGCGGTAGCCAGGACCGCCCGTACCTCTACCGTCGGGATCGCCGCCTTGAATCATAAATCCAGCAATAACACGGTGAAAAATAACGCCGTTATAAAAGCCCTTATTTACCAAAGACAAAAAGTTGTTTACGGTGTTAGGCGCCTTATCGGGATAAAGTTCCGCCTTAAAAGTTTTACCATTTTCCATTTCAAACGTAACGATAGGATTACTCATATTCTTCTCCTCATTATTCTTCTTCGTATTTTTCTACAAGCACCTTTGCCTCTTCAAAGAGCTGCAAAGAGAACTCGTCGGGATAACCGTTTTTATAAACAACGCGTGTAATACCTGCGTTGATGATGATTTTTGCGCATATAACGCACGGTTGGTGCGTACAATAAAGGGTTGCCCCGCTGATGTTAATACCCGAACGAGCCGCCTGAATAATGGCGTTTTGTTCCGCGTGAACAGCAAAGCAAAGCTCATGTTTCGTCCCGCTGGCAATATTCAATTTACGGCGCAAGCATTCACCCTTTTCCTCACAGCTTTTAATCCCTGCAGGTGCACCGTTATAACCCGTCGTCAATACGCGTTTGTCCTTTACGATAATTGCCCCAACGTGACGGTTTTCCTGGTAACAGCTCGACCAAGTAGCCACCGTTTCAGTCAATGCCATAAAGCGTTTATCCCATTTATTCATTGCCATAGAAACACTCCTCCTTTTACAGCAATACATACTGATAAAATTATAACATATATTTTGTCAAAATGCAATACTTTCAAAGGGATTTTCGGCGTTTTCACGGCAATTTTTACCCTATATAAAAATTTTTCCTATTTTTTCCACTTTTTTGTTTGATTATCTTAAAAAAATGTTTATAATAATAAGGTAAAAATAATTGCTGAAAATTTCAGCGCAATTTCGGAGGAATTTATGAATATTAAACCTTTATTCGACAAAGTTGTTATCGAAAGCGTAACGGTAGAAGAAAAGACGAAAAGCGGTTTCTTTCTCCCCTCTTCCGCTCAGGAAAAACCTCAGACCTGCCAGGTTGTAGCGGTTGGCCCCGGTGGCATCATTGACGGCAAAGAAGTAAAGATGCAAGTAAAAGTTGGCGACAAGGTACTTTGCTCCAACTACGCTGGCTCTAATTTCAAAGTAGACGGTAAAGAATTTACGATTATTAAGCAAAGCGACATCCTCGCTATCGTAGAAGACTGATTATAAAGGAAGGTAAATGAACATGGCAAAGCAGATTAAATACGGCGAAGACGCAAGAAAAGCTTTAGAAGCAGGCGTAAACGTTTTGGCTGATACGGTAAAAATTACCCTTGGGCCTAAAGGCAGAAACGTTGTTCTTGATAAAAAATACGGTGCTCCCCTCATCACCAACGACGGTGTTACCATTGCAAAGGAAATCGAACTCAACGATCCCTTTGAAAACATGGGCGCACAGCTTGTAAAAGAAGTTTCCACCAAGACCAATGACGTTGCTGGTGACGGTACGACGACGGCTGTTGTTTTGGCGCAAGCAATCGTTCGCGAAGGCTTGAAAAACCTTGCAGCTGGTGCTAACCCTATCATTTTGAAGGAAGGTATTAAAAAGGCTGTTGACGCAACGGTTGCACACCTTAAAGGCATTTCTAAAGTAGTTGAAAGCAACAAGGCAATCGAACAAACTGCATCCATTTCCGCAGGCAGTCCTGAAATCGGTAGCTTGATCGCAAAAGCAATGGAAATCGTAGGTAAAGACGGCGTTATCACCGTTGAAGAAGGCAAATCCATGAATACGGAACTTTCCACCGTAGAAGGTATGCAATTTGACCGTGGTTATGCATCTGCTTATATGGTAACCAACACCGATAAAATGGAAGCTGTTATCGAAAACCCCTATATCCTTATTACGGATAAGAAGATTTCGAGCTTGCAGGAAATTTTGCCCATTATCGAACCCCTTGCACAGCAAGGCGCAAAGCTTTTAATTATTGCGGAAGACGTTGAAGGCGATGCTTTGGCTGCCCTTATCGTAAACAAATTAAAGGGTGTATTCAACTCTGTTGCCGTTAAAGCCCCTGGCTTTGGTGATAGAAGAAAAGAAATGCTCCGCGATATCGCTATCCTTACGGGCGGTGAAGTGATTTCCTCCGATTTGGGGCTTGATTTCAAAGAGGTTACCCCGAATATGTTGGGTAGAGCCGCAAGCGTACGCGTTGATAAAGAAAACACCACCATCGTAGGCGGTTCAGGTGATGCAACGGCTATTAAAGAACGTATCATTTCCATCAAATCGCAAATTGCGGAAACCAAATCCGATTATGACCGTGAAAAATTGCAGGAACGCCTTGCAAAGCTTGCAGGCGGCGTTGCAGTAATCAGTGTAGGCGCGGCAACCGAAGTAGAAATGAAGGAAAAGAAACTTCGTATTGACGATGCTTTGGCTGCTACGAGAGCGGCCGTTGAAGAAGGTTACGTTCCCGGCGGCGGCAGTGCCCTCCTCTCGGCTGTTCCTACCGTTAAAAAGTTGGTTGCAAGCTTGACGGGCGATGAAAAAACTGGTGCTGCAATCGTTTTGAAAGCTTTGGAAGAACCTATCAGACAAATCGCAAAGAATGCTGGTTTGGACGGTTCGGTTATCGTTGATAAAGTACTTTCCTCCAAGAAAACGAACTTTGGTTTTGATGCATTGAACAATAAATATTGCGATATGGTGGAATGTGGTATTATCGACCCTACCAAGGTTACCCGTTCCGTATTGCAAAATGCAGCTTCCGTTGCAGCAACCTTGCTCACTACGGAAAGCATTGTAACCGATATCCCTACCCCTCCTGCTCCTATGGCACCTGGCGGCGGTGATATGGGTGGCATGTATTAATTGAATAATGCAAAATGAAAGGCAGGTCATCGACCTGCCTTTTCTTTATACCATATTTTCTAATATCAATTTATCCGCTACAAGCGCAATAAATTCGCTGTTTGTAGGCTTTTCCGAACCAAGATATATCCTTGCCCCAAATATCACGTTTATGGCGTCAATACGCCCTCTATTCCATGCGACTTCAATGGCGTGGCGAATTGCACGTTCCACTTTACTTGACGTCGTAGAAAAGCGCTTTGCAATCGACGGATACAATTCTTTCGTTACACTATTGATAATGTACGGACGTTCAATCGTCATCTTGATCCCTTCACGCAAATACGCATAGCCCTTAATATGCGGAGGAATACCGATAGATATGAAAATTTCGCTGATTTTTTCTTCAATGGTAATAGGTTTACGCTTTGCAACGGCAGGGTTTTTACTATCCAAATTTTTCTCTTTTACCAACTCGCGTATGCGCTCCATTGCCGTTGAAACGGAAAATGGCTTGCCAAGATAATACATAGCGCCTTCCGCCATCGCGCGCTCGATTAATGCATCGTTCGGAATCCCCATTGCAATGATTTTTGCATCCACCCAAGTCTTTTTCACCATACGGATAACCCCGCAACCGTCCGTACCCTTCAAAATCATACCAACGATCACCAAATCGGGTTTTAAGGATAAAATTTGCTTAATCCCCTCATCTCCGTCGTCACCTGCATATACCACGTTAAAGTCCCTTTCTTCACTCAAAGCATCTTTAAGCTGTGATAATACCGCCATGTTCGATTCAAGCAAAATTACTGTGTTCGCTCTCATAATAGTTCACCTCTTTTTGTTATTTTTTATTCGGTGACCCTATTATAATATGAAATTGTCAAAATGTAAAGCATTATTTTACAATATTCAAAAATATTTTTAAAATAATCCTATATTATTGTAAAATAATCATTAAATTGTGTCGAATTATGTCGAAAAGAAAACCGTATAAAACTATACGGTTTTCTTGATTTAATTGACGATTAAGCGTGGGTTTCGTCGATATATTCGTCATAAGTAACGGGTCTATCGTACGTTTTCTTATCATTGATTTCGATGATACGGTTTGCAACGGTATTCATCAATTCTTGGTCGTGCGAGGTCAACAGCATACAACCTTTATAGTTGCTTAAACCGTTATTGAGCGCGGTAATCGATTCAAGGTCAAGGTGGTTGGTAGGCTCGTCGAAGATGAGGAAGTTGCTGCCCTCCAACATCATTTTTGCAAGCATACAGCGTACCTTTTCGCCACCGGAAAGTACCTTTGCTTTCTTCAAGGCTTCTTCACCCGAGAACAACATTCTACCAAGCCAGCCGCGAAGATATTCTTCAAAGTGGTCGTTGGAATATTGCGACAACCATTCTACCAAGTTCAAATCACAACCCAAGAAATATTCGTTGTTGTTTTGAGGGAAATAGGAAACGGAAATCGTTTTGCCCCACTTCACCGTACCAGAGTCGGGTTGTTCTTTACCCATCAAGATATCGTAAAGCATCGTAAGGGTCGTACTCTTATCCGATACGATACCGATCTTTTCATCACGTTGTACGCTGAAGGAAACCTTTTCAAAGTACCCTTTCTTGGTCAAATCTTCTACAATCAAAATATCGTTGCCGATGTCTTTTTCAAATTTAAAATCAATGAAAGGATATTTACGCAAAGAGGGTTTGAAATCGTTGATTGTAAGCTTTTCCAACTCCTTCTTGCGCGAGGTTGCCTGACGGGATTTCGATGCGTTTGCGGCGAAACGAGCGATGAATTCTTGCAATTCCTTTGCTCTTTGTTCCGCTTTCTTATTTTGGTCTTTTTGCTGACGAGCAAGCAACTGGCTGGTTTGATACCAGAAAGCGTAGTTGCCGACGTACATATTGATTTTACCAAAGTCAACGTCGCAAATATTCGTACATACTTTATTAAGGAAGTGACGGTTGTGGGATACGATAATGATCGTATTTTCAAAATCCATCAAGTAGTTTTCCAACCATCTAACCGTTTTGATGTCAAGGTTGTTGGTAGGCTCGTCCAAAAGCAATACGTCGGGATCACCAAACAATGCCTGTGCAAGCAATACACGTACCTTTTGTTTTGCGTCCAAATCGCTCATCAAACAATAATGATATTCTTCCCCGATATCCAACGCATTGAGAAGCTGCGCCGCTTGGAATTCCGCATCATAACCGTTCATTTCGGCAAATTCGCTTTCCAAATCAGCCGCGCGAATACCGTCTTCTTCGGAGAAATCGGGCTTTGCGTACAAAGCATCCTTTTCATCCATTACCTCAATCAAACGCTTGTAGCCAAGCATAACAGTACGTAAAACGGTTTCATCGTCGTACATATTTTGGTTTTGTTGTAAAACGGACATACGTTCGTTTTTATCCAACGATACAAAACCTTTTTGGGGTTCTAACTCACCGGAAAGCACTTTCAAAAAGGTAGATTTACCTGCGCCATTTGCGCCGATAATACCATAACAGTTGCCTTTTGTAAACTTCAAATTTACATCTTCAAACAATTTTTTGCTGCCAAATTGAAGGGATACACCTGTAACCTGTAACATTTAACACCTCTACTTCTTTATTAACCTTAATATTATAGCATAACTTTTTAGGAAAAGCAACCGTTTCTACCCTCTATTCCTCATTGTTTGACAGTGTATCTTCTCTTTCCCAGTAACAACGTTGATGTGTAATCGCAAGAAGCTTCCACGCGCCTGTTGCATCAGCCGTTAAAGTGCCTGGCGCAATTAATTGATATACTTCCTCATATTCACGCACACGCCAATATTGCTTATTCAAGAAGGTAATGGACTTTAATCGACATTCACATCTTTCATTGCAATTCATATTGTAATAATTTTCATAACTTTCATCTTTATTATGATTTTTACAATTAAAGTTAAAAGCATATTTTTCAATTCTATTAACGGAGAATGCAATCGTCAGGCTCGTAATCACACGCGTTTTATAGAATACGTATGAAGAAATGTTTGTTACGCCTTCGGGAATGATAACATGGCTCAAGGTATCACGGATACCGATAAGCTCTACAACGTCTTTATCGGTATAAATAATACAACCACTTTCATCATCAACGGAAACTTTCGTCTTATAATCGTTTGAATAATGGATATTT
>JAZKZY010000146.1:0-2896 GCA_045612895.1 Candidatus Scatosoma sp.
TTCAAAACAGTCCACCCCTTCGCTAAAATATACGTATCTTTCGCCCTCAAAAGGGAAACCCGATTTTTCCGCGTTCGTCATCAATTTAATGGCCGCGTTGGGTTCTTTTCTAAAGTAATCATCCACCTCAAAATAGGGCAAGTTTCCGCCTGCCACACGTTGAATGGTGTCGTCCACAACCACATAGTCAATCCCCTCTTCATAGAGCACGTCGCTGAAGATATTTTTCACAACGACGGCACCATGTACGGGTTTACAAAGCAATTTCACCTTGCCCTCCGCCCCGATTACAATCCCCGTTTCCCCGAGGACGTCGTTGCTTTCCCATACGGGTACGAGCAAGGATTTTAATGAGCTTTCATCAAATTTTGTAATTTTTTCAAGAGTTTTCATTGTACTCACCCCTTATTCTAAACTAGACAAAACGTCCGTTTCAAAGTTTTCAGCCGTTTCCGCACCTGCACCGCCGTTGCTGTCTGAATTGCGCATATAAATCGCCGTAATTTTATTGACGGGATCCACCCAAAAATGTGTGCCGTATGCACCGCTCCAACCAAACGTGCCTTTGGGCAATTTTCCGTCATCGTTGGTGAATAAGCGCACGCCAAGCGCCCAAGTAACCCCCGTCTTTTGCGTAGGCACGTCCATAAATTCAATCGGACAGTACGGGGTGTACATATGCCTTAAAATTTCCTCTTGAATTACGCGTTTGCCGTTGGGCGCTACACCGCCGTTTAACAACGTTTCCGCAAACAAGGAATAATCTTCCGCCGTGGAAAGCAGCCCTGCGCCGCCTGCATAATAGGTCAAGGGATTGTTGCCGTAGATATGTAAAAAGTCGTCAGGCGCGTCCATGGGTGCCCCATTTTCGTCTAAACGATGTTTTTTCACTACTCTTTGCCATTGTTCCGCGGTCGGGGTAAAGGTGGTGTCTTTCATACCGATCACGTCAAAAATATTTTCCTTGACGTAGCTTGCATAGTCCATGCCGCTGGTGATTTCTACAATCCTCGCCGCGATGTCAAACGCCACGTGCGGACCGTACGATTGCGAAGTGAACGTTTCAAAGAACAAAGGTTTATCCGCGAAATAGTCCACCACCGCTTTCAAGGTAGGCTTTTGCGCCTCCGTCATCGGGGCCGTCACCGCTGTGATGATATCCCCCATTTCTACCCCACTGGTATGCGAAAGCAAGTGGAATACCTTAATCGGCGTTTTATTTACCCCCGTCACCTGCAATTCACCGTCCACCAAACGGGCGATAGGCAGGTTTTCATACCCCTGCACGTAATCGGTGATAGGCGCGTTCAAATCAATACGCCCCTTTTCCACCTCCAACAAAACCGCAAGAGTGGTAACGGGCTTCGTCATCGACGCAATACGGTAAATGGTATCCTGTTTTAACGGCTCGCCATGGATACCGTTCGTGCCAAAATCCGCTTGATATACCCGTTTCCCTGCTTGGTTGACGAGAATCTGCACACCCGTAATCGTGCCTCTTTCTATATCCTGCGTAGTACGTTTTGTTAAGTTTTCATGCAGTTTTTTTGTGTTGATAGCTTTCATAAAATACCTTATTTTTTAACTTTTTATGTTGACTTTTCCCGCTTTTTATATTATAATACAACCAAGGAGGCGGTTATGGCACAACAAATCAAAGAATTAACATTTCTACATAACGACGTCGAATTTGCAACGCACTTGACCCACGATCAGGATACGTTTATCCATTCCCATTCCTTTTACGAGTTTTTCTACATAACGGAAGGGCATATCATTCATATCCAAAACGGACAAAAAAGCGTCTTACAAACGGGGGACATGTTTCTACTCCGTCCCAAAGACATTCACTCGTTCGAGCGTATAGGCGAATGTACGCATAGGGATGTCATTTTCTCCAAAGAATTGTTTGAAAATGCGGCAAATTACCTCTCCCCCACCTTGCTGGAAGAAATCAACAACAAGGTATATTCCCTCCATTTGCATATCTCCCCCGAACAAATCAGCTATCTTGAAAACCTGTTGAATTTCGCGAAATACATGTCGCCCAGCGTAGAGGCCAATAGACCCTACCTTGTCAACAGTATTTTAGCCCATTTGTTAGGGTATTTGTACCTCTCGGACCAGCAGGAAAACCCGCCTTATCCAAGATGGTTTCAGGTGCTTTTGGGCAACCTGAACACCCCTGCGCATATCAAAGCAGGCATCCAAAGCGCGCTGGCTGACATCAATTACAACCAAATCTACGTCAGCCGCGTTTTCAAAAAGTACATTGGCGTGACGCTTGGGGAATATTTGACGCAAAAGCGCATGGAGCTTGCGCAAATTTACCTCTCCACCACCAAGATGAACATCTCCAAAATTAGCGAAGAAGTCGGATACCCCTATCCCTACCGCTTTAACCAAGTGTTTAAGCAATACACAGGATGCACGCCGAAAGAATATCGCAAGAATCATTCGAAACCTAGTTAAATTATAGCATATAAAGCCGAGTTAATCAACAGTATCAGTCGATTAATTCGGCTTTTTCTTTATGCTTTTTTAATTTTTTAACCTTTATTGTACAAACTCAATCAAAGCGGCTTCGCCTGCCTCCAAATGAATGCCCAAATGCTGTTCATTCATAGTAGAGGTTTTACCGCGCTGAATTATGTTCACTTCGTGCTTATCGTTGAAATCAAGGATAACGTCCTGCGCCGCGTTGCGCACGTAGTTTACCACGTACAACACCGTTCTCTTCTCATATTCGAAACAACCGACGAGCGCATCACCGCGGATCCCCTTCAACTGGTGGAACTCGTTGCCGTCAATCAGCATCGTATTGCCCTCAAAATCAGCCCTAACCGAATCGGAGGGAAGAATACCCACGTTGTAGGAATTCATCAAAATCTGGTCC
>JAZKZY010000147.1:0-10754 GCA_045612895.1 Candidatus Scatosoma sp.
ATATCATCGGGGTCAAGACCGTTCAGCGTTGCACAAAGCTTCAAACCGTCGGTCAAGAATTTTGCTTTTTCTACTTCCGTTGCGCCAGGCAAGAAGTCCTTCACTTCGTCGCCGAAACGACCGTTCGTTTCTTCAATCACCGCCATCAATGCTTCCCAGTTGGGAACTTCGCCGAAGAGGTGCATGTATGCCATGGTCGCGCCGAACACACCGTTCAGCTCGTTTGCGTGCGTTGCACCGTCCGCATAATTGAGGTTTGCGGTGGTGAAACCGTAGCTCTTTTTCAGGGTATGTATTGCTGTGCGCCAGTCAACAAGGTCAATGCCGTAACGTTCCGCAGCCAAGCTGCCATCCGTCGTTTCATTGTCCGCGGCGTATACGATAACCTCGGTAAACGGGTTGGTTTCCAGGGTCTTTTCCAAAAATTCGCCCAACTTCAAAGCGTCGTTAAGGTCATAGAAATCTTGGATAAAGATAACGTCGGGCTTTTCGCCTTCCATCATATAACCGTCGGAGTCAAACGCGTTATCGTATTGGTCGGAAATCCTGCCGTTAGGCGTCCATTTATATTCCGCGCGCGCCGCAACACCGCCCATTTCACACAGTTCATTGAACCAGTAAGCGGATTTGGAAAATTCGATAAAGCTATTCCCTGCGAACATTACGGAAAGGTCGTCGGTCGTTTCGTAATACCCTTCGTGGTTATACACGGTCGGGCTCGTCCAAGCCTTTGTGGGGGGAACAAACGAAGCATTGTTCAGATAGAAGATACTGTCCACAGCGTTGTTGCCGTAGGCGTTAGAGAAAACAATATCAATTGAGGTGACGTTATCCAAAACGTCCGCTTCGTAAATCAAGGGCAGGTTGATGGTAAATTCATACCAACCATCGAGCATTTCAAAAACGTCGAACATTGCGTTGGGGTCATCGCCTTGATTGTTAAAGGGAATTTCTTCCGAACGGTTGCTGTTTTCATCATACAGTATAATCGAGGAAATCGGGCTGCAGTTGACAGTTTTTAACTCGAACGACAACGCGCTGCCGCGTAAATCACCCGAACGCCCCTTGTTTACCGTGGGTAAATCGATGGAAACGTACGTCCAAACCCATTTACCGCCGTCTTCGCCAGGATAGGTGTTTGCGCCTACGTTGTTGAACGTGCCTTTGATGACCTGACGGGAATTATACGTCGTTTCCGTCAGCGTCGCTTTTACACCGTACCCTTCGGGTTTATACGACGTAATGTCCGAGGTGAACTCAATGTAAGTGGAAGGTACCTTCGGTTCAAGGATAGGGGAAACAGGAGGCTCAGGGGTTTCAGGGGTATCAGGCGTGTCGGGCGTTTCCGGAGTTTCGGGTACGTCAGGCACTTCGGGGGTGTCAGGCGTTTCAGGCACGTCGGGGGTGTCAGGCACGTCAGGGGTTTCCGTACCGCCCTCATCGCCCGTGCCGTCCCCACCGCTAGGCGTATCGGGAGTTTCAGGGGTATCAGGCGTGTCAGGTTCTTCCGAGGTAGAGCTGTTGGACGTGGATTCACCGCCAGGGGTAATCGTCAAACCGCCGTTTCCGTCAGGAGTCACCGTGATATTGCCAGGATTGATGGGTTTTACCACCACACCGCCGTCGCCGTCGGGGGTAACTGTTACGCCTTCACACGCCGACATGGCGCAAACGCCAAAGGCGAGCAACAGGCTGGTAAGCGCTGTTAAAAATCTTTTGTTCTTCATAAATTTTCCTCCTCTTTATATAAAGGCAAAAGGGGCAAAATCGGCCCTGTTTCCACATAGGGGGTTTTCTTAAAAAATGCCGTTTTGCGCGTCCTCGACCCTATTATACCACCTAAAAAAATGAAAGTCAACCGGGGGGGGGGGGTACTTTTTTAGAAAAATTTCAGAAAAATTGAAAAATTTTTCAAGAAAACGGAAAGAGGATAAAAAAATTTGCCTTTGTGAAAAAATTATGCTATAATAATATAGTTATGAAGTATTTATTTTTCGATATCGAGTGTTCGGTGGTATCCAAAAACGCTGCGAAAATTTGCGCGTTCGGGTATTGCTTGACGGATGAAAAATTTAATATTTTAGAGAAAGAGGATTTGCTCATCAATCCGCAGGGCGGTTTTCATTTGACCGACCGCAAGGGTACGCAGGGGCTGGTTTTACCTTACGAATACGCAGGGTTCAAAAACTATCCCACCTTTTTACAAAGAAAGGATAAGATTTACGGGCTGTTGCAGGACGAAGACACCCTCGTTTGCGGTCACGCGACGATGAACGACGTCAAGTATCTCAATTTAGAGAGCAAGCGTTTTCAGTTGCCCTCCTTTTCTTTCTCGTTTGCGGACACGCAGTTCTTGTATATGAACCGCGTGGGGGAATTTTCCCGTCAATTTGGCTTGGGCGCGATTGCCGAACAGCTTGGTGTGGAATTTACCGCGCACCGCGCTGTGGATGATGCTTACGCCACGATGCGTATTGCGGAGGCGTTGTGCCGAGCGGAAGGCGAGGGGACGACTTTACCCGATTTAATTCAAAAATATAACGTTACGTTGGGGCGCATCGACAATTACGAAATCTCTTTGACGACCTCTACGGGGTTGGAAATCTATCGTGCGGAGCAGGAAAAACGCAAAGAGGCGCGTGAACGCGCGAAGGTGGAGTTTTACCGCTTTGCGGATAGAGAAAAACGCAAACGCGCCAAAGAGGGCTTGCTGAAAAACAAGTCGGTTTGCTTCTCGCACCCGTTGGAGCTGGAATTGCCTTTGTCGAAAAAATTGCTCACCGCGGCGTTCGCGCAAGGGGCGTTTTTCACCTCTCGCGCGGAGGAATGCGATATGTACGTTTGCTTTGAGGGTGAGGGCGGTCAGCGTTTGAAATCGGTGAAAGGCAGGGTATTGACTGCGGACGAGTTTTCCACCTATCTTGGTATTGAATAATGGGGGATTTATGGTAAAATTACCCGAACAATTTATTAAAAACATGAAAAAACAGCTTCCCGAAAACGAATGGGAGGCGTTTTTCGCCATTTATGGAAATTCACCCTTCAAAGGGGTGCGTTTGAACCCGTTGAAGGGGGGCAGGGATGCGTTGAAACCACTTTTACCCTTCTTGGGCGCACCCGTTGCATGGGAGGAAAACGGCTACTACACCGCCGAGGAAAAGGTGGGGAAATCCCCTTACCATGCGGCAGGATTGTTCTACTCGCAGGAGCCGTCGGCAATGTGCGCCGCGCCCCTTTTAGAGGTGCAGGAGGGGGAAAGGGTGTTGGACCTTTGCTCCGCGCCCGGCGGAAAGGGAACACAGCTTGCATGTAAAATGAACGGCAAAGGAATTGCCGTTTTGAACGAGCCAGTGTTCGCGCGCGCGAAAATTTTGTCCCAAAACGTAGAGCGTATGGGGATAAAAAATGCGGTGGTAATCAGCGAGATGCCTGAAAACTTATCCAAAAAGTTTGCAGGATATTTTGATAAAATCTTGGTGGATGCGCCTTGTTCTGGTGAGGGGATGTTCCGTAAAAATGCGGAAGAGGCCCTTGGGGAATGGAGCGAGGAAAACGTTGCTTTATGCGCCGAACGTCAAAGCCATATCTTGGACGAAGCCACAAAAATGTTGCGTGATGGTGGGCGTTTGGTGTACTCTACTTGTACCTTTGCAACGGTTGAAGACGAGGGGCAGGTACGAGATTACCTTGAAAAACACCCCGAAATGCGCCTGATTAAGCAGGAAAAATTATACCCCCATAAGGTGGACGGCGAAGGGCATTTTGCGGCGCTGTTTGAAAAGACCGCCAAGACGGGGGAATGGGATTCCCGTATCAAGGAATGCAAGACTTGGTGTACCCGTGACGGTGAAAAGGCGTATCGGGATTTTGAAAAGAGTTTCTTCAAGGAGAAGTTCGCTACCCGTTTGTACGAAGCCAACGGCATTTTGTACGATTTACCCGAAGGGGTATTCGACTGGAAAGGGGTGCAGGTGTTGCGCGTGGGCGTGCGCCTTGGCGAGGTGAAAAACGGTCGGTTTGAGCCCTCCCACTCCCTTGCGATGTGCGTGACGAAAGCGGAATGTAAAAACGTGGTTGACTTGGCGGAAACGGACGAGCACTTGGAAAAGTATCTGCGCGGTGAAACGATTGATGCTGACGTAGACAATGGTTGGTGTGTGGTATGTGTCAACGGTTATCCCTTGGGGCTTGGCAAAGTGGTGGGGGGTACGGTAAAAAATCATTACCCGAAAGGCTTAAGAATAAAATAAAAAGACAGCCCCCGTTACAAGGGGCTGTTTTTCTACATTATTATATATAAAAGAAACGACCTACCAAAGGGCAGGTCGTTTTCTATTTAGTTAGGATTGTTGATTAGTCGTTGTAAGGGCTGTCCTCGTCAACTTTCTTTTCAACTTTTTTCGCTGCAGGAGCTTTCTTTTCCTTAACGGTCTTGCGAGCTCTTGCGCCGTGCTTTTTCTTGTACTTTTCAACGATCTTACGAACGATGATGCTTGCTACTGCAAGAACGAGAACTGCGGCAACCGCAATCGAGCTTGCGAGGAGCCATACGTTCAATTCGCTTTCCGTTTCTTCTTCGGTGCTGTCTTCTTCCGTCGTATCGTCGGATTCTACCTTAGCCGCAACCACTTGGTCGGACAAGGAGTAGTCAGCGAAGATGTTGTAGCAGTTGTCGTCGTTGTTGTTGAGGTAAGCAAGGAATGCGATGCTTTCCGTATAATCGGTGGACGAGTAATCTTCGTAAGGGTTGCCAACCTTCTTTTCGTCAAGGTTTGCATCGTATCTTACGTGCTTATCGGTATCGAAGTAGGAGAATACGCTTTCAAACTTCGTGATGCCTTCGATGTCTTCGTAGCTTTCATACAACGCAAAGTTATCGGATGCCGTACCAGGGTTGTTCATGTCGAATGCAACGTAGCCGTCTTCCACAATACCGAGAGAACCAAATCTATCGCCGTTCCAAATTTCCAAACGGTAGTTCTTCGCGCTTTCACCTGTGCGGATGTAGAAGGTTACGTAAGCCCATTCGCCTTTCGTATCTTTTACCTCTACCATCAGGTTTTGAGCTGCTTCCGCTTTGGTACGAGAAGGTAAGATGTCTTCGGAGATTTTTGCGATGTCGTTAACCTTTACGCCATTGCTGTCTTTTTCGGTGTACCAGTTACCGTCAGCGCCTTTGAAGAACGCTTCACGGTTCCAGGTGTAATCGTAGTAATCGTAGGTTGCGCTATCTTCAGCAGCATAGAGGATGCCGTCTTTTTCCGTATAAGCGGAAAGGTTTGCAAAGTATTCGCCCTTTACGTCACCAAGCTTATCGTAGTTTTCCCAGTTCTGGTTAGCCTTGTACAAGCCGTTCTTCTGAAGCTTGAATGCAACAGCGGAGCTGCCCTTGCTGGGATCGCCTGTGCGCAAGTTGCCGTCTTCGTCATACCAGTAGGTAAGTTTGCCGCTTACGGAAAGGGTTGATTGACGGGTTTCGTCATCCATATCAATAAGATATACGTATGCGGTAGCATTGACAGCTTTCACGCGGAGGGAGATAGCCGTATATTCTTCAGAGGTCGATTTTGCGTTGCCGATGAAGCCGTAGGGTTTGGTACCGCTCTTATCGTTCATGATCAAGAGGGGTTGGGTTGCGGTTTCGGTGGATTCGCCGAAGTGGTAAGCCCAAACTTCGTCAGCCGTCAAAGCTGCTACGTCCTTGTTAAGACCGGTTGCAGCCATAGTCTTCAAGGTGTTGAGCCATGCTTCATTGTTCTTGCTGAAATATTCCTTGAAATATTCTTGGTTAAGCAAACCTGCGTCGCCTGCGTAGTTGTTGTATTCACGCTTGGATGCTACGTTGAAATCGCTTTCCTGCGTAGGTGCTTTCACGCGGTAGTTGTCGTTGTAAACACCCTTGTAGTTTTGAGGATTTGCAAGACCTTCTTCCAAAGCGTTGGAAGGAACGCCTACTGCGGTGTCGAAACCGCTGTTGCCTTCCGCTTCCTTTTCGTAGTCGCCGAGCAAGGTAACTTTCTTCGTGTAGGTACCCGTTGCCGCTGCTTCGTATTCAAGCTCCGTCATGCCTGCTCTGTATTGCTTCACCTGGGTGAATGCCGCAAAGCCTTGCGCAAAGCTGGTCTTCGTGGTAGAGGAGGTGATTTCGGTAGGACCGTAGTTGAAGGTAAGCGAGAATTCGATATCTTCAATCGTTGCGTCTTCACTTCTTTCGATGAAGAAGAATACCTGCTGCCAGCCGTCGGTCTTATTGTCTTCCGATTCAGCCAAATCGGAGGTGTCGATAGAGGTGAAGGCCGTCTTGTTGTTGCCGTCTACCAAGGTCACGCCTGCGCCAACGCCGCCGTTCATGTCGGACGTCTTTACGTAGAAGGAGATACCCATGTAGTCCTGACCCTTTTCAAGGGTGAACGTCATCTTTTCAGCGGTGTAAGCCGTACCGTTGGTGGAAAGGAACATCAACACTTCGTTGTTATCCACAAACGTGGTATCCTTGAAGAAGTTGTTGTAAACGTAGCCGAGGTATTCGTTGTTTGCTGCGTCAGCTTCGATAGCCGCTTTGTTTGCAAATACCTTCGTAACGTCGGTGGTAGCTGCTTCGGGGTTACCGTCAAAGTTTTTATCTTCAGCGGTTTCCGAGAAGTTGATCGTGTTGTCGGTGAACTTTTCATCGATCCAAGCGCTTGCTACGTCGCCGTAGAAGTCCATAGCGAATTCTTTAGCGCTGTTCGTAAACGCATCTACCGTTTTGTCTAATTTTTCCGATTTCAAATCGGTAATAGTCGTAATATCTTTGGTTGCAGTTGCGAAATCTTCAACGTCTTCTACGGTGATGTTATCGAAGAATGCGTAACCGTTTACGTAATCCAAACGGTCGTTCGTCGAACCTTGACCAAGACCAAGCACAAGCGAGAAGGTGGTTTCAGCATAGTACGAACCCTTGAGGTAGAAGGTGTACTGTACCCAGTCGTTCGTTTCCGCGCTGGTACCTTCGGTGCTGATGTTTTTAATTTCGTAAGCATCAAGAGACTTGCCGCCTACCGAGTGGGTAACGTTGATGTACGCACCCTTACCAACAGCGTCCTGAACGGTGCCGTCGGAAGCAGCCGATTGCAAATCAGCCGTCTTTACCCATACGGAAACCTTCTTGGATTCGCCTGCGGGAACGATTACGGTAGAGGAGGAAGTGTATTTTTGAGCCGTACCAACGAACTTGTCCGTCTTAGCGTAGTAGTTGTTGTGAATCATCAATACTTTATCATCTTCGGAACCAGGTGCCTTACCAGGGTTAATGGTAGGGATATCTTCTTCGTCCACGTTGATGGATTCGTAAGCAGCGAATTCCTTGGAAATGGTCTTATCCTTGTTTGCTTCTCTTGCTTTCCAAATTTCATAATAAGCAAGCTTGTCCTTTACCTTGAATTCCTTCCAGTTTGCCTCTGCGGTTGCATCGTCCATGGCCTTCAATGCGTCTTCCGTGTATTTGGACTCGGTCAAATAGCCCCACTTGTCAGCGGAGGTGTCGATAACACCGCTTGCAGATTTAGAGGAGTTTGCCGAACCAGACGCGGTCGAATAAACCGAACGGCTCCAACCCGTAACGGAGGTACCGATTACGGTCGTGTCGGAAAGCGTGGTGAAATCGAAGTTTGCATTTTTAATTTCGCCGGAATCTTTTTTGGTTTCTTCCGTTTCTTCGGTCGTGGAGGAGGAGCTAGAATCGCTGTCCGTTGCGTCGGTACAGGACGCGAAGATTGCGCCAGCCGACGATACCATCATTACCGATAAAAGGAATGCAAGAAACTTGCTCTTGCGGTTGTTGTTAGTTGTTCTCATATAACCACCTTTGGTTTATTTGTTTTTCTTATCCATTGTACAATTTGCACCGCGCATTTTCGCAAAAGGGCAAAAGTTACGACTATGCAATATTGCACCTTATTATTTTAATACAAAATCAAGCTCTTGGCAAGCATTTACGCCATAAAAAAGAAGAAAAAGTTTGATATTTTTGAAAAAAATACGCATTATATAATGTATATAGGGGAAATTATGGAAAAAAGCTTGATTGAAAAGGCGGAAAGCGTGGTTTATGGGACGGCTGTCGGGGCGGCAAACGGGCTGTTTGGTGGGGGCGGAGGCATGATTGCCGTACCCCTTTTACAGCGGTTGGGTTTGGAGGAAAAACGGGCGCACGCCACGGCGATTTTGTGGATTTTACCTATCTCGTTGCTGTCCTTTGTCCTGTATGCGGTAAAGGGATATTATCGGGCGGAGGTACTCATCCCTACGGCGCTGGGGGTGACGGCAGGGGGCTTTTTAGGGGCGAAATTGCTCGGAAAAATGCCTGTGAGATGGGTGAATTTGGTGTTTGCAATTTTACAGGCGGCGGCAGGGGTGTTTTTAATTTTTGGGTGAATCGCCCGTAGGGCGTGAATTAAACGCAAAGCGTTCGTGAATTCTCGCTACCGCTTCGTGAAGTGCAACGTATTGCGTTGCGTTATTGCTGTTAAAAAATGGCCACAACGGCGTTAGCCAGTTCACGAAAATTTTAGATTTTCGATTTACGCGCCTTGGCGCAAATCACGATGGCAAAGCCATCAATTCACTCATTAAGGAGTTTTCTATGACGTTTTATCTTTACTTATTGCTTGGTTTTTTAGGCGGTATTCCTGCGGGTATGGGGATGGGCGGCGGTACGGTCACGATACCCCTTTTGGTGCTTGTCGGCGGGGTAGAGCAAAAGGTTGCGCAGTGCGCCAACTTGTTCTCTTTTTTCCCGATGAGCATCGGCGCGCTCAAAACCCATATTGACAACGGTTTGGTGCAAACGCAAGGCATCTTGTGGGGGATAGTGCCTGCCCTTATGATGTCCGCTTTGGGGGCGTGGTCGGCGGCGGTTTTGCCGTCGGAAATTTTGCGGAAAAACTTTGGTATTTTCTTGGTTTTTTTGGCGTTTGTCACCGCCTTTCGCACCTTGAAAACACAAAAGAATTGACAAAAAGGAAAAAGTGTGCTACAATACCACCGCTATGAAAAAATATCATTATATTTTATTTGATTTAGACGGCACGTTGACCCATTCTCACCCCGGTATTTACGGGTGTTTTCGCTATGCGTTGGAGAAAATGGGTTTACCCGAGCCGAAGATAGAACAGCTCCGCCGTTGCATCGGGCCTTCGTTGATGTATTCTTTCCAAAATTATTTTGGTATGGACGAGGAAACGGCAAGGATTGCCACCGCGAATTACCGCGAACGTTACTCGGTGATCGGCTGGCAGGAAAATGCGGCAATCGACGGTGCGTTGGACACCTTAAAAGCGTTGAAAGAGGCAGGATATAAGACGGCAATGGCGACCTCGAAACCCATTGTTTACGCGGAAAAAATTGCCGCGACGTTCGGTTTTTCACCCTATTTAGACGTTGAGGTTGGTTGTGGAATTGACGGCAGTTTGCCCACGAAAGCGGACGTAATTGCCGAGGTTATGAAACGGTTAAATGCAACCGCGGACGAGTGCCTTATGGTCGGCGATCGTTTCCACGATGCGGAGGGTGCACAGGTACATGGTATGGACTGTGCGTTGCTAAAGGTCGGTTATGCGGAGAATGACGAGGAGTTTATTTGGTCAAAACCCACCTACGTTTTTGAGGATTTTGAAGGGCTGAAAGAGCTGTTGTTAAAGGAATAATTTTTTTGCCCCGTTCGTCCATGCGGCGAGCGGGGTAGTTTTATAAACTACACTCGGGTAAAAAGGCAGCGCCGACCCGATTTTGTAAAAGAGGCAACAATTTGCACGAAAAATTTGGCTTATTTTATACAAAATAAGAAAAAAATCGGAAATCGCTGAAAAATTTTCCAAAAGGGTATTTACAAAACGGGTTTTATGTGATAAACTAATTGAAAATAAAATGGGGGAAGGGGCGAAAGCGTCAAAAAGCGGAAAAATCGCTCCGAAAAAACAAGATTTATAGGCAAGGGACGGATGATGAGTTCCCTTGTGAAGCTAACATTTAGAGGTAAGAAAGTGGAAAGAATTGGTATTATTGACTTAGGTTCGAATACGGCGCGCCTGCTCATCGTAGATATGTTCGCAGAAGGACATTACATGGTGGTGGACGAGCTGAAAGAAAGCGTTCGCTTGGGCCAGGATATGGACAGAGACGGTTTCTTGAAACCCCAACGTATTGCGGAAACCATCAAAACGTTAAAAATGTTCAAACGCCTTTGCGATGCAAGCGGTGTAGAACGTATTATTGCAGTAGGTACGGCGGCGGTACGCCGTGCGAAAAATCAACGCTCCTTCTTGGATGAAATTCAGGTAAGCTGTAATATCTCCATTCGCGTACTCTCCGAAGAAGAGGAAGCGTTGCTCGTATACCGCGGCGTTATCAACTCCATGGACATTCCCAAGGGTTTGATTTTGGAAATCGGCGGCGGCAGCACGAAGATTATTTATTACAACAGAAGAAACGTACTCGGCTTTGCCTCGTTGCCTTTCGGCGCGGTAACCCTCACCGATTTGTTCGCAAACGATGCAACCCCTGAAGAAGCGGCTTTGCACGTAGAAGAATTCTTCACCGAACAGTTGAAGAAAGTGCCTTGGTTGTCGGAGGTTGACCCCGAAGCGCAGATGATCGGTGTTGGCGGCTCGTTTAGAAACCTTTTCAAAATCAGCCGTTTGGTACGTAAATATCCTCTGGATATGGCGCACAACTACAAGATGTCCACGGAAGATTTCACGGGTATCTATGATATG
>JAZKZY010000148.1:0-6886 GCA_045612895.1 Candidatus Scatosoma sp.
GGGGATTTGCCCTTGATCAACGGGGAAAGAAACGAGCGTAGTTTTCCTTTCGTTAAGCAGGATTGTATGCGTTTGCCCGGCGCGTTTTTCGGCGGTAGTGTCATCGACCGAATGATCCCCGTACAGCGCGCCTATAACGCGGTGAGAAACCGTAAACACGAGTTTTTGAACCGCTTGTCAATGGGTGTGTTGATGGTGGAGGACGGGTCTGTTGACGCGGATGAGTTGGCGGAGGACGGGTTGTTGCCCGGTAAGGTGATACTTTACCGCCAGGGCAGTAAAACGCCCGAAATGTTGGACTGCGGTACCATTCCACCCGAATTTAAGGACGAGGAAGAATGGCTGGAAAGAGAGTTTTCTTTGGTGTCGGGGGTGAGTGATTTGTTCCAAAATTCGACCCCTGTGCGCGTGACGAGCGCGAGTGGGTTGCAGCTTTTGCTGTCACAAGATGAAACCCGTATGACGGGGACTTTGTTGAGCGTTGAAAGGGCGTTCAAAGAGGTCGGCAGGCAGATTTTACGATTGTATCGTCAGTTTGCAGGGACGGCGCGTTTGATGACTTTGACGGGCGAGGATAAGAAAACACAGCTGTATTATTTCAACGCCTCGAATTTGGAGGTGAATGATTTACAGTTTGAGACGAAGGAATCGAATTCGCCTGAAAAGAAGAAGGAAACCTTGCTCCGCTTGTATGAGGCGGGCTTGTTGACGGACGAGAAGGGGAATTTGACGGCGGAAAACAAACACCGCATTTTGGAGGCGTTTGGGTTTGGCAGTTATGAAAACGTCCGTGACATTTCCTCCTTGCATATTGCAAAAGCAGGGGAGGAAAACGTGGAAATGAAGAGCGCGGAGGTCGTGGCGGAAGAGTATGACGATCATGCGTTGCATATTCACGAGCATACGAGATTTTTGTTGAGCGCGGACTTTAAGCGCGGAAAAAATAAGGAAGAATGGAAGGCGCGTATCCTTGCCCACATGAGGGCGCATCGCGCAATGAGTAAGACGGAAACGGCGGCGAATGGGGAGAATGCCGCCGCGGTGAAATAAAAAGGAGGAAATATGGAAAGAGAGGAGAACGTTTACGTGGAAACGGAGGGAACGGAGGAAAAAGTAGTTGTAGAGGACGGCGTAAAGGAAAACGGCCGCGAAAATGCCTCGGCGGTACCCTCAAAGTTTAAGGACGTGGATGCCCTTGCAAGGGCGTACAGCGCGCTGCAATCGGAGTTTACGAGAAGAAGTCAACGATTGAAGGAGCTGGAGAGAAAGGTGGAAAATTTGGAGGGAGGAGAACAAGGACGTTCGGGGGTGGAAAAACTCCGTAAGAATGCCCAGGTTAGAAAGGCGGAGATACAGCGTTTTGATAATTTTGTCGCAGAGATGGAAGGCGCGACGGCGCAAAACGGTATGTCGGCGGATGGCCCTGAAAAACCCACCGAGGAGCAACCCTTGGAACAAGTGTCAAACCACGAAAATGGTGAAAAGGAAAGCATCATGGTCGAGATGAATGGTTTGACGGAAACGGCTGTGCAAGTGAATGACGGTGAGGATAACGAGGCGAAACAAGGTGTTGTGAATGGCAACGCCAAAGCGCAAGCGCTTGGAGGAGAGGCGCAGGCGTCCGTCGCGGAAGGTGTTTCGGGCGTTACGCATTCGGAATCGCTTTATGCGCAGGTATGCCGTGATGAGGAGGTGCGTTTGAGAATCATCGGGGAATATCTTTCTTCCCTTGGGAAAACGAACGCGCCTTTGATGACGGGCGGGGTGGGGGCTTTTACCACGCCACCCTTCAAGGCGGCAAATATTGCGGAGGCAGGGAATATGGCGTTGCTGTATTTCAAGAAACCGCTGAACAGATGATATCCCCATAAGTTGGGGGCAGGTATGCGTTGAACGCATAAAATAGCCATAGAGATGGCGCAAAAAAATAATAAAAACAGGAGATAATATATGGTAACACTTCAAAGCGCAGATAGCGCATTAAAATCTTTTTACTTAAACGCAATTACGGATGCGTTGAATATGAAAACCAACCCTTTGCTTGCGAAAATTCAGCAAACCACCGCAAACGTTGTGGGCAAAGAGGTGAAAAAGATGGTGAGAGTCGGTATGAGCGGCGGTATCAGTGCTGGTACGGAAACGGGTGCGCTTCCCAACGCGTCCTCGAATGATTACGCACAGTTTACGCTTGGCTTGAAAAACCTTTACGGTACGATTGAAATTTCGGATAAGGCAATCCGCGCGTCGGCAAACAACGAAGGCGCGTTTGTGAATTTGCTCAACGATGAAATGGAATCGTTGGTGAAGAGCGCGTCCTTTAACTTTGGCCGTATGCTTTTCGGTGACGGTACGGGCAAGCTCGCAAAAGTGACGGCGGTGAGCGCAAATACGCTGATCGTAGATAACACTGCTCCCATTGCGGAAGGCATGTTGATCAACGTTTGCGACCACGGCGGTAACGTGGTATCTGCAATCGGTACCCGTAAGGTTACTGGCGTGAATAGAATTGCAGGCATCGTATACGTGGACGGCGTGGATATGAGCGCTTCGATGCTCCCTCAGGACGGCTATATTTGCTTGCAGGGCTCTGTGAATAACGAATTGACAGGCTTGGGTTCGATTTTCTCGGATGAGGAAATTTACGGTTTGGATAGAAGCTCATCCGTGATGCGTCCCTATATGGAAGAAGACGTTGGTGACATTTCGGAAAGCGCTATTCAAAAGGCAATGGATGCCATTGAAGAGGTTTCCGGTGATAAGGTGGATTTCATCGTTTGTTCTTGGGGTGTAAGACGCGCGCTTTGCGAATATTACAAGAAGAACCAAATTGCTTATCCTACCATGGAAATCGAAGGCGGCTTTAAGGCGATTAGCTTTAACGGTATCCCCGTTGTTGCCGATCGTTTCTGCCCGAAGGGTACGATGTATTTGTTGAATACGAACCACTTTAAGATTCATCAGCTTTGCGATTGGCAGTGGTTAGAGGGTGAGGATGGTAAAATCCTTAAGCAGGTACCCGGTAAACCCGTTTATACGGCTACTTTGGTGAAATATGCGGAGCTTTTGTGCGAAAATCCCAGCGCGCAAGGCGCTCTTACGGGTATCACCGAAGCGTAAGCTTTACAAATTCAACGCAGGGTATTACCAAAATGAGCTACCCATGTATGCGTTGAAGGTTGCAATAAGGGGCTCTGTCGCAACGGCGCGTTGGTATGGCGCAGGGCGGCAGGGCCTTTTTGGTGAGAGAAATATAACGTAAGGAGGGAATATATGACGGTAAGAGAAATTGTGTTGCTCGCGGCAAAAATTTTAGGGATTGAAGAAGAGGTGAGCGCCTATTTTGACGGCGAATCAAATGAAATGAAAAGCCAAGCGGAAAGGTTGTTGTCTGCCTTTCATTTGGCGGAGTGTAGCTTGGCGTTGGATTACGTGCCTTTGCATGCCGAGGATGAAGTGTATGCAATGTCGGGACGAGTGGAGTTTTCCGATTTGACAAATTCACCCGTGCGAATTTTAGGGGTGACGGACGTGTATGGAGAGCCGATCGCTTATACACTGTATTCGCAATACCTCAAAACGACGCCTGGGGTGGTGAAGGTGCGTTACACCTATACGCCGAGGGTGAAGGAGTTGGATGACGCGTGTGACTTTGACCTGCTCAGCTCGGACAGTATACTCGTATATGGTATGCTGTCGGAATATTGTTTGGGCGAGGGCATGGTTGCGGAGGCTGCGGAATGGGAAAGAAAATGGAAGGATTTGATCGCTACGATTTACCACACGGAAAAGTGTAAGCGTTTTGGGTCAAGGCGGTGGATATGATTAGAATGAAGAGAAGTAAACCGCGTACTTCGGGGACACGTATGAGGACGAGACGGGTGACGTTGTACTTCCCCAACCATAAAAAGGGGAAGGGGATGGAAATCGTGCCTATGAAAGTCCAGGATTGTGACGTGAGTGAGGGCATTTTGCAAACTTTACCCGAATGGGAATATATGTTGGACAGCAACGGAAATAAGTATAATTGCAACATTGCAAACACGTTAGAGGTGGGGAGTTTGAAGGTGAATAAAGGGGGAAAATCCTTTCAAAACGCCTATTACCTGATTACAAAGGCGGGTAGTTACCTCTACTATATGGTCGATGAGGCAGGCTACTATTCCGTGGCGACAAACCGTGTACAGGTAGTACCTTTTTTTGCGCAAACGAAGGATGGACCGAAAATTGCCCTTTGTACGAGAAACGGTTTTTTGCTGTCTAACTTGGACGGGAGTTATCAAACGGTATTTCCCGATAAGACCTTGGCGGCGGGCGCTTTGTTTAAGCATCGTATTTTCGTGGCAATGAACGAGGGGGTTGTGCGGTATTCTGCCCCTGAGGATTTTGCAAATTTTACGGAAACGTCGGATGAGGGCGGTTCGATTTCCTTCCCGCACGGCGGTGGGGAAATTGTTGCCATGAAACCCTACGAGGACGCTTTGTATATCTTTTTTAAGAGTGGGATTATGCGATTGGAAGCAGGCGGTGAGCCGAGTAGTTTTTACGCGGAAAAGTTGGATTACGTGGGGGGAGATATTTTCTCGCGTACGATTTGCGTATGTCAGCATGCCATTTATTTCCTTGCGAGAAGCGGTTTGTACCGTTTGAGCGGGAAAAAGGTGAAGCGATTGGACGTTGGGGTGGAATTTCCTGCGGAGCAAACTGGTTTTGAAGGGTGCTCCGTGTGGAAGGATCGACCGATGATACGATATTGCGCAGGGGATAACAAGTATAAGACGATTGTCTTGTCAAAGGATGAAAAAACGGTGTTTTTCATGGCGGACTTGGCGAATTTAGGACGAGGCGAGGACGGGAGAGTGCTGTTTACAGATGCAGGCAAATATCTTTGTCAGTTGACGGATAAAGGGACGGATTGGTTTAACGGGTTCTTTATCTCGAAGGAAATGGATTTTGGGTTCAGCGGTAAGAAACGGCTGGAACGCTTGCGTTTTTACGGTGAGGGGAGCTTTAGCTTGACGATTTTACGCGACGGTATAAGTATGACCAAGTCCTTTGTCTTTGAAAATGGCACTGCGGAGTGGAAATTTAACCGCATAAATCTCGCAGAGTGGTATCAGCTGAGTTTTGAATTGGGCAGGGCAACGAAAATCACCGGCGTACAGGCGGAATATAAGACCTTTGACTAAGGAGGAAAGATGGAGCATATTGATATTATTACCTTTACGGAAAAGCAGTTTTCGTTGCTGACGAAGGGGCAATTGCAAACGGTAAAAACCACGCAGCAAAGAAAAAACCGACTGTATAGGGATTTGCAGGAAAGGTTGCGTAAGGAAAAACATAAGTTGGTGAAAAATGGTATGTACCGTTCGGAGATTTATAACAAGCTGGAAACCCGTTTGACGGCGGAATATGAGAATGAAGTGGAATTGATGAAGCAATGCTTACTCTTCTATTTGCATTACTCGATGAAACCGAACGAAACGATTTCCACCTCCGCGCCCTACGAGGTGAATTATGCATTGTCGGTGGAGGCGCGATTGCTGATTGTGAAAAATTACTACGAGGAAACCTATACGAATGCGGACGAGCTGTTCGAGGTATTTGTACAAGATACCGTTGCGCCGCAGTACGTGGGGGAATTGTACGCGCCCTTGTACGATCATTTCCTCGCAAAATCAAAGAATAACTAAATAAGGGTGAGGATGAGGTGCGTGGAACTGTAAAAAACGGGGAAACGCACCTTTGTTGCGAATAGGAACATAAAGAAAAGGGTTGACAAAATATGCGAATGATGATACAATATTCCTGTTGAAAAATTTGACGGGAAACAGGGAGGATGTTATGCCGAAAATTGCTGTGAAAAAGTTGGACGAACGCGCTGTATTGCCGACCTATGGTTCGGCCTTTTCTGCTGGGGCGGATTTGTATGCTGTGGCGGATGAGGATATTGTGATTTTACCGAATGAAACCAAGTTGATCCATACGGGGCTTGCTTTGGAAATCCCCGAAGGATACGCAGGGTTGATTTACGCGCGTAGCGGTTTGGCGACGAAGCGCGGACTTGCACCTGCAAACAAGGTAGGGGTGGTGGACGCCGATTATCGCGGTGAAGTGATGGTTGCGTTGCATAACCATTCTGCCGTAGAACAGCGTGTTGCGCCCTTGGAACGCATTGCGCAGCTGGTCGTTGCGCCGTTCTTGAAGGCGGAATTCGTGGAAGAGGAAGAATTGTCCGATACCGTGCGCGGTGTGGGCGGTTTTGGCAGCACGGGTACGAAGTAAGTTTCTACAAGAATAGGACGGTTTTGAGGTAGTACGATTATGTCGATGAGAATGAGAAAAAAGAGGAATTTCGAGGCCCGTATGGAGGCGTGTGGGGATTTACTTCTCGCGCAGGGTGCAAACGGGATCTTGAATATGAAAGAGGCGGCGGAAAACTTCCGCGCGTTGGTGGATTTTAAGGGGGCGTTTGGCAACGACAACCCCGTTGTCTTGGAAATCGGTTGCGGAAAAGGCGGGTTTGTGATTACGCTTGCAAAGCAAAATCCCACCGTGAATTATTTGGCGTTGGAAAAGATGAGTAACGTTATTTTGACCCCGATGGAAGAGGTGAAAAAAGAGGGGGTTGAGAACGTGCGGTTCTTGAATATCCGCGCGGAATGTTTGCCTTGCTATATCCCTGAGGGGAGCTTGGATTGTATTTATCTCAATTTCTCAACGCCGTTGCCCAAGCTTGGGTATGCTACCCAGCGTTTGACCCACCGCAATTTCTTGGAAGTGTATAAAAAGCTTTTGAAAAAGGGTGGACGTATCTTGCAAAAGACGGATGATAGGGATTTCTTCGATTTCTCGTTGGAAGAATACAAAGCGATGGGATTTGAACTCG
>JAZKZY010000149.1:0-5691 GCA_045612895.1 Candidatus Scatosoma sp.
GATTTCGGGTTTGGATGCCACCAGGTATTCGATTTTACAAAATTGTTCGCGTTCGTTGGCGTCAATCACCGACTGAAAGTCCGTGCCGCCGCCCGATGCGAATACCACTATTTTTTTCATTTCAAAATAACCTTTTTATCCCCTGCAACAATCTTACCGATTACTGCTACTTCTTCGCCCGTAGCCTGCAAGGATGCAATCGCCGTTTCTACGTCTTCGGGAGCAACCACTACCATCATACCGATACCCATGTTGAAGGTGTTGTAGATTTGTTCGTCGGTGATCCCTGCGCGCTTTTGCATTACTTTGAATACAGGGGGAACTTCGTAGGAGTTCTTTTCGATTTCCGCAGCAACGCCTTCGGGCAAAATACGAGGAACGTTTTCAATGAAACCGCCGCCCGTGATGTGCGCGATACCCTTTACCTGTACCTTTTCAATCAAGGCAAGAATGCTCTTAACATAGATACGGGTGGGTTTCAACAATACTTCCGCTGCCGATGCGCCGAGTTCTTCATCATACGCCTCCAAAGCCGCTTTGTCGCTGTCGCCGAACAATTTACGAACGAGCGAATAACCGTTGGAGTGTACGCCCGTCGATTTCAAACCGATGATTACGTCGCCGGGTTTGATATCTTTACCGTTGATAACCTTTTTCTTGTCAACGATACCAACCGCAAAGCCAGCCAAGTCGTATTCGCCGTCGGGATAGAAACCGGGCATTTCCGCCGTTTCACCGCCGATAAGCGCACAACCTGCCTGACGGCAACCGTCAGCGATACCCTTTACAACGTCAGCCTCCGCCTCAGGGTACAATCTACCGCAAGCGTAGTAGTCAAGGAAGAACAAGGGTTTTGCGCCTTGGCATACGATGTCGTTTACGCACATTGCAACCGCGTCAATACCGATGGTGTCGTGTTTTTCAAGTAAGAAGGCGTATTTTAATTTCGTACCAACGCCGTCCGTACCTGCAACCAAAACAGGTTCTTCCATCTTCTCGCCTGCGATCGAATAGAAACCGCCAAACGAACCCAAATCCCCGATTACGTTGTTGTCGTAGGTGGATTTTACGTGTTTTTTCATCAATTCAACGGCTTTATAGCCTCTTTCAACGTCTACACCGCTATCTTTATAGGAAATTGCCATAATTCTCTTGTCTCCCTTTGTTAATTTTTATTTTCAGAAATTTTATAATCGTATTTGTTTACGCCCATATCCTGCGGAGTTTCCGTTGGATACAAACCGTCAAAGCATGCCGCACAGTAGCCCTTGCATTTACCCGATACCGCAAGCTCTCTCACGTCCTTTAAGGGTAAGAACCCTACCGAGTCCGCGCCGAACAGCTTTGCCATTTCTTCCGCCGTATACTGACAAGCAATCAATTCCGCTTTCGAGCCGATGTCCGTACCATAGTAGCAAGGATTCAAAAATTCGGGCGCAGAAGAACGGATGTGAATTTCTTTCGCGCCTGCGCCACGGAGCAATTTTACCACGCGCGTACAGGTCGTACCGCGCACGATAGAGTCATCTACCAAGATTACGCGTTTGCCCCTAATCGTTTCTTCCACAGGGTTTAATTTGATACGCACTTTGTCCTCGCGCATATTTTGACCAGGATCAATGAACGTTCTACCGATGTACTTATTCTTGATAAGGCCTAATCCGTAAGGAATACCCGATTCCTCCGCGTAACCGATTGCCGCGTCGATACCCGAATCGGGTGCGCCGATAACAACGTCCGCTTCTACGGGGTGAGCCTTTGCAAGCATTGCGCCTGCGCGCTTTCTTGCCAAATGTACAGAGCATTCTGCAATAATCGAGTCTGGACGTGCGGTGTACAAATATTCGAACACGCAAAGATGTTCGGTTGCCTCGCCGCAATGTTCTTCCATCGAACGAATGCCGTCTTTGGTAAATACCAAAATTTCGCCAGGGCGAATATCTCTTTCCAAAACAGCGCCAACCGAGTTGAGGGCGCAGCTTTCACTCGCTACCACGTATTCACTGTCACCGCGCTTGCCGTAACACAAGGGGTGCATACCGTTGATGTCACGCACCGCAATCATCTTTTGTGGGGACATGATGAGCAAGGAATATGCGCCTTTGAGCTTAGTAACCGCTTTGCTGACAGCTTCCTCAATCGAACTGCTGGTGATACGTTCCTTAATGATCACCGCCGAGATGATTTCCGCATCGTTGCCCGTGTGGAAAATCGAGCCCTGCAATTCCATTTCACGTTTCAATTCAGCGCCGTTTACCAACTTCCCGTCCAAGGAAATCGCCATTTTACCCTTGCTGTGATTTACCACAATAGGCTCGGCATTGATACGGTCTTTCGTGTCTTTCGTACCATAACGCACGTTACCGATTGCCATTTGTCCTAAGCCCAACGATTGCAATACGTTGGGGGTAAATACTTCGTTTACAAGCCCAGAATCTTTATAAACGTGGAACACCCCGTCGTCATTTACTACAATACCGCTGGATGCTTGTCCGCGATGCTGTAATGCATACAACCCGTAATAAACGCTGGATGCAACGTTTTCCGTTTCCGTGCCAAATATACCAAATACTGCCATATAATTCTCCTAACTAACCTTTCAAACTCTTGATATGCGCAGTTTCTTTTCCCTATACGAATAGGTTAAAGAAGTTCTTGCAACGCTTTATCATCCGCGTTGATTTTTTCTCTCATCGCTTCTTTGTAGGCAACGAGCTGTGCTTCAATTTCGGGATATTTGATACCCAAAATTTGCAAAGCAAGCAAACCCGCATTTTCGCCGCCGTTTACCCCTACCGTTGCTACGGGGATCCCTGCAGGCATTTGCACAATGGAAAGCAAGCTGTCCAAGCCGCCCATCATATCCGTCTTTACGGGTAAACCGATTACGGGTAAAGTGGTCATCGCCGCGATGACACCGCCAAGGTGCGCCGCTTTCCCTGCCGCACAAATCAACACCTCAATACCGCGTTCTTTTGCGGTGGAAGCAAATTCATGCGCTTCATCAGGCGTGCGATGCGCGGAAATTACGCGAACCTCTGCCTCTACACCAAATTTTTTCAATACGTTTACCGCGGGTTTTACTACGTCGAAGTCCGACTTGCTACCCATTAAAATACCGACTTTGCTCATTTTTTAGACTCCTATTTTCGTTAAAAAAAATCAAAAAGAGCGCAATGCTCGTTGCGCTCCTTAATTATTCATTCTCTATGCGTGGTAAGAGGGCGTTGAAAAGCCGTCGCGTTCTTTGCGCGCGAAAAACAACCCAGCGATACCGTGTTGTACGACCATTGCAAGCGTATCATAACAAACCTCTCAATCCGTCAATACTCGTCACTTTTTCCCCACAAACTACCTTTTTATTATAGCAAATAAAATGGAAAAAAGCAACCTTACCAAGTAAAATTCCCCACGATTTTTGTCTTGTGAAATTTTCACAAAAATATGTTAATTTTGTGAGTTTCACCTGCCCTTTTTTCTATTATATACTTTTTAAGTATAAATTGCAATCATATGAAGGAATTTTTTTAACATTTTTGAGAGATTTTTTATTCTTTACCCTTTATTTTTTAGCCAAGATATGGCAATGCACGCGTAAATGGCACTCCCCTGCCATAACACCCCCTCGTCAAACGCCGTTTTGGGGTGATGCAAGGGATAGGGATACCCCTTATCCGATTGTCCTGCCGACAAAGCTACCATTACGGACGGCACCTTATGGCTGATATAGGCAAAATCTTCCGAACCACCGCTGTTTTCTCGCACGTCACCGCCCAATTCGTTGGAAGAGAATACCATGTCCTTGCCGAATGCTTGTTTTAACCCTTCTTCTGCAAGACAGGACATAGTTTCATCGTTACGCAAGGTCGGACAACCGCCGTTGTAGGTAATTTCCGCCTTTGCGCGAAATGCCCTTGCGACATGTTTAGAAATTAGTTCCATGCGCTTTTTCACCATTTTCCTCGCGCCCTCATCAAAGGAGCGCAAAGTTCCTTTCAAAATCGCGCTGTCCGCAATGGCGTTGTCCGTCCCCTCCGATTGCATTTTCCCGATTGTGAGAATAACGGGCGTGGCGGCAGGCAGCTCTCTTGCGGAGATTTCCTGCAAGGCAAGTAAAATATGGGAGGCAACGGTCAGGGCATCCACCCCATTCCAAGGCGCTGCACCATGGCACCCCTTTCCCTGCACGTGGATATGAAAAAAGTCCGCGGCAGGCGCACTCACACCGCCCGACGCCACCACCGTAGTGCCAACCGGCAAGGACACACCCGTCAACACGTGTAACATCACCGCGGCGTTGGGTTTCGGATCTTCTAATAAGCCGCTCTCTATCACGTCTTTTGCCCCTTCCAACAGCTCTTCCGCGGGCTGAAAAAGAAGTTTTACCCTACCTGGCAATTCTTTCTCTCTTGCCTTAAGAAGTTTTGCCGCGCCGAGCAATGCCGTGGCGTGCAAATCGTGTCCGCAGGCGTGCATATTCCCATTTTTACAAGCATACGCCAAGCCTGTCTTTTCCGTAATCGACAAGCCGTCTATATCCGCGCGGAGAAGAATGGTTTTGCCCGATTTTTTCCCCACCGTTGCCACCAAACCTGCCTTGCCGCACTTTTTCGGCGTACAACCAAATTGCTGTAAAGTTTCCTTGATATATGCGGTAGTTTTCGCCATGTCAAAACCCGTTTCCGCATGCTCGTGCAAATAACGGCGGTGACCGATCAGTTCGTGTTGTAATTTTTTCGCATCTACTAATAATTTTTCCATACGCATAGTATGTTCAACAGGGCATAAAATAAGCGTAAAACCCACGTTTTTAGCAGATTTTACGCTTATGGTACTCCCGACGAGAATCGAACTCATAATTGTCCCTTAGGAGGGGACTGTTATATCCATTTAACTACGGAAGCGTATTTTCTATATTATACTCTCTTTTCGTAAAAAAAGCAAATATTTTTTCTTCTTTTCTAAAATTATGCGATAAACGATATGCTATAATCTATACTTATATTGTGTATAAAAATAAGTTATTTTTTGCGAAAAAAGTGATAAAAATTTAAGAAAACGTTATACTTTTTTATATTTTTACGTCATAAAGCGTTGCAAAATAAATAAAATTATGATAAGATAAGTATATCAATAATTTCGATTGAAAAGGTATTTGCAATTTAATTTACGAGGAGTATTTTTTATGTCATATGTACAAAGAGTTTTAGACGATTTGAAACAGCGCAATCCTGGTGAAAAGGAATTTCACCAAGCGGCAACGGAAATTCTTTTGACCTTGGAGCCCGTTATCAATGCGCACCCCGAATATGAAAAGAACGCCCTTTTGGAGCGTTTTACCGAGCCCGAACGCACCATTCTTTTCCGCGTGCCTTGGGTTGACGATAACGGTAACGTACACGTAAACAAAGGCTATCGTGTACAATTTAACAGCGCAATCGGTCCTTATAAGGGCGGTTTACGTTTCCACCCCTCCGTTAATCTTTCGGTAATCAAGTTCCTTGGCCTTGAACAAATCCTTAAAAACAGCCTTACCGGTCTCCCTATCGGCGGTGGTAAGGGCGGCAGCGATTTTGACCCCAAAGGCAAATCCGACCGTGAAATCATGGCGTTCTGCCAAAGCTTTATGAACGAACTCTACCGCCATATCGGCGCAGATACCGACGTACCTGCAGGCGACATCGGTGTGGG
>JAZKZY010000150.1:0-5895 GCA_045612895.1 Candidatus Scatosoma sp.
CAGCGGTAACCGTATTGTGGATTTGTACGCGCGTATAAAAATAGATTGTTGGAATCATCAACCCGACTTTCTCAGCATCTTAATCGGTGTAAACGACGTATGGCATGAGGTAGAATTCAAAAACGGCGTAGAACTTGACCGTTTTGAAAAAATGTACCGCATAATCATTGAGGACACGAAAAAGGTGTTGCCGAATATCAAGATGATGTTGTGCGAACCCTTTGTTTTGGAAGGGTTGGCAACCAGCGCGAAATTCGACCAGTTCTTAGAGGTATATAAATATGCGGAAGTGGTGAAGAAGTTGGCGGTGGAATACGGTTTGTATTACTTGCCCTTGCAGGAAACCATTTCGCAGGCGGCGGCAAACGGTACGGCGGAGGAATACCTCGCGGACGGCGTACATCCTGCAGAGGCAGGCGCGAAGCTCATCGCAAACGAATGGTTGAAAGCATTTGATAAAATTTAACAAGAAAAAAATAAAAATAGATATAAATTTAAGGAGATAACTTTTATGTCCAGATACGAAGAAGCAAAAAAGATCTACGCACAATACGGCGTTGATACCGAAGCGGCAATGGAAAGATTGTCCAAACTCTCCGTTAGCGTACACTGCTGGCAGGGTGACGACGTTATCGGTTTCGACGGTAGCGATTCCCTTTCGGGCGGTATTCAAACGACGGGTAACTACCCTGGTAGAGCAAGAAACCCCGAAGAATTGTTTGCAGACCTTACCACGGCTTTCAAATTGATGCCTGGTAAAAAGCGCGTAAACGTACACGCTTGCTATGCAATCCTTGGCGAAGATAAAGGTAAAGTAGATCGTGACGCTTACGAATACAAGCACTTTGAACCTTGGGTAAAATGGGCAAAGGAAAACGGCCTTGAAGGCGTTGACTTTAACCCCACCTGGTTCTCCCACCCTATGATGAAAGACGGCTTGTCCTTGTCCTCCCCTGATGAAACGGTAAGAAAATTCTGGGTAGCACACGGTAAAGCTTGTATGAAGATTGCTGCGGAAATCGGTAAAGCAATGGGCAGCCCTTGCTGTGTAAACCTTTGGGTTCCCGATGGTACGAAGGATATCCCTGCTGACCGTCTTGGTCCTCGTCTTCGCTTGAAGAAGTCCTTGGACGAAGTTTTGGAAGGCTACGATAAGGAATGGGTTATCCCTGCAGTAGAAAGCAAGGTATTCGGTATCGGCGTAGAAAGCTACACGGTAGGCAGCAACGAATTCTATCAGAACTATGCGGCAACCCGTGGTATCTGCTGCTTGCTCGACACCGGTCACTACCATCCCACCGAAGTGGTTTCCGACAAGATCCCTTCGATGCTTGCGTTCTACGACAAGGTACAGCTCCACGTATCCCGTCCTGTAAGATGGGACAGCGACCACGTAATCGTTGTAGATGATGAACTCAAAGAACTTTCCAAAGAAATCATCCGTAACGACGCTGACGATAAGGTAATCGTTGCGCTTGACTACTTCGACGCATCCATCAACCGTCTTTGCGCATGGGTAACGGGTGTTCGTTCGATGCAAAAAGCATTGCTCTCCGCAATCCTTCAACCCTATGCTGAAATGAAGAAATTGCAGGACGAAGGCAACTTCACCAAAGTATTCTACATGCATGAAAGAGTAAAATATCTTCCTTTCGCTGACGTTTGGGATGAATACCTCAGCCGTCAAGGTTTGAAAGAAGATTGGTGGGAAGAAGTAGAAAAATTCGAAAACGAAGTAATCGCAAAGAGAGTATAATCTATGAAATCGGTGCTTTTGTTAGGGGATTCCATTCGGTTGGGATATGAACGGTACGTAGCGGCAATGCTGGACGGCGTTGCCAAGGTCTACACCCCGGGTGACGTCAACAATGGTATGGCGCAATTTGTTTTGCGCTGGGTACACGAATGGAAGAGACGGGGCGGTTGGCCTGACGATTTACAGCTTGTGCACTGGAATGCAGGGCTGTGGGACGTCCTTCGTATCCACGGTGACGATACGCTGTCGCCTCCCGAATTTTACGGGGATACGTTGAGACGAATCAGCGAACGCCTGCGCTTGATATTCCCTAACGCAAAGCAAGTGTTTGCGCTCAGTACTTGGGTGCAGGAAGATTTGTATAGAGGGGAATACAAACGTTTTAACAGCGATATCGAACGCTTTAACCAAATTGCAATCGAGGTATTGACGCCCTTGGGGGTGGAATTCAACGATTTGCATACGGTTGCCAAAACGGCGCCTAAGGAATGTTGGTCGGATTTGACCCACTTCAATACGGTAGAAGGTATTCACCGTATGGGCGGCGCGGTGGTGGACTGTATCTGCGAAAAGCTAGACATCAATCGTTCGGCTTTGGCGGAAAGGGAAGCGGAGCTGTTTGAGATCCCCGAAAAATTATTAGGATACTAACAATATTATATAAGGAGAAAACATGAAAATTCTTGTTGTAAACGCAGGAAGCTCCTCCTTGAAATACCAGTTGTTCGATATGGACACGCAAGAGGTATTGGCAAAGGGGCTTTGCGAAAGAATCGGGATTGACGGTATTGTAACCCACAAACGTCCCGGCAAAGAGGATTACAAGGCGACGCCTGCTTTCCCCGACCACAAGGCGGCAATCGAATGCGTATTGTCCTTGTTGACGGATAAAGACCTCGGCGTAATCGCAAGCGTAGCGGAAATTGAAGCGGTTGGCCATAGATTTGCGCACGGTGGCGAAAAGTTGAAAACGTCGGCTATCCTCGGCGATCAAGAGCTGGAATACTTGGAAAGCATCGTAGGTTTGAACCCCTTGCACGGCCCTCCCGCAATCAGCGGCTTGAAGGCTTGTAAAGAGGTTATGCCCTCCGTAAACCACGTAGGTGTATTTGACACTTCCTATTATTCTAATATGGAAGACTACGCATACATCTATCCCATCCCTTACGAATTGTACGAAAAGCACAAAATTCGTCGTTACGGTTTCCACGGTACCTCGCACAGATACGTTGCGGCAAAGGCTGCGGAAATGCTCGGTAATAAGAATGCGAAGATCATTACCTGCCACCTTGGCAACGGTTCTTCCATTACGGCAACGGTGAACGGTAAGGCTGTGGATACTTCGATGGGCTTCACCCCTCAAGACGGTGTACCCATGGGTACGCGTAGCGGCGCAATTGATCCTACCGTTGTTACGTTTATTCAGAAAGCGGAATGCTTGACCGCAGAAGAAGCGGACAAGGTTTTGAACAAGGAATCGGGTCTTGCAGGTGTTTCGGGTTGCGGCAGCGACTGTCGTGATATCCGCGACGCAGCGGCAAACGGTAACTACCGCGCGCAGCTCGCGATGAAGATTCTTTGCCACAACATCAAGAAGATTGTTGGCTCGTACATCGCGGAAATGAATGGTGTTGACGCGTTGGTATTTACGGCAGGTATCGGTGAAAACGACCGCGACCTTCGTGAAGAAGTATGTAAAAATATGTCCGCGCTGGGTATTGAAATCGACGAAGCGTACAACCAAAGCTGTCCCAGAGGGGAAACGGCTGACATCACGGCAAAGGGCGCAAAGGTAAAGACCTATGTTATTCCTACCAATGAGGAATACATGATCGCGCTCGACACTAAAAATTTGACAAAATAAAAAAATATTATAAAAAGGACGGAAAAAAACTATGAAATCTCCCTTTGAAATTAAAAAGGAAATTTGCGAAGTAGGGCTTAAGCTCTGGCAAAAAGGCTTTGTTGCTGCAAACGACGGTAACATTTCCGTAAAAATCAGTGACAACGAATTCTACTGCACCCCCACGGGTGTATCCAAGGCATCTTTGACGCCTGACATGATCATCAAGGTTGACCGCGATGGTAAAAAGTTGGAAGGTAAGTTGAATCCTTCTTCCGAAATTAAAATGCACATGAGAGTGTACAGAGAACGCCCTGACGTTAACGCGGTAGTGCACGCGCACCCTCCCGTTGCAACGGCGTTCACGGTTGCAGACATCGACCTTGACCAGTACGTATTGCCCGAAGCAGTATTGACCATCGGTGCAGTTCCTACCTGTGATTATGGTACCCCTTCGACGATGGAAATTCCCGATTCGTTGGATCCTTATCTTCAGGACCACGACGCATTCTTGCTTCGTAACCACGGTGCTTTGACGGTTGGTTGCAACCTTACGAAAGCATTCTTCGTTATGGAAGAAGTAGAATTCAACGCAGTTATTTGTAAGCATGCTATGGACCTTGGCGCTGTACACGAAATTTCCCGTGACCAGCTTGCTAAGTTGATGGATTTGAGAAAGAAGATGAACCTTCCCGGCCGTCACCCTGGTATCGAATACGAAGAAGAACCCACCGTTGGCTGCAACCAGGCTGAACTCGTTGAAGCGATCACGAAGAAAGTTCTTGCAGCACTCGGTAAGTAAGCGAATCGCTTAACCTTGTAAGGAGTGTTATCGTTCGGGTTTGGTAGTGGACTTCGCATTCCACCAAAAGTGAATGCGCGGAGCTACATAATGGATTTCGCAGTTACTAAAAGTGAATGCACGAAGCTACATAATGGATTTCGCAGTTACTAAAAGTGAATGCACGAAGCTACATAAAGAAACGAACGCTAAGACACCTTATTGCGTCCAACGTCAGGTTGGAAGGAGATATATTATGGCAATTAATTGGACGGATGCCCAAATTGAGGAAGTGGTTGCTGCGGTAATCAAAAACCTCAAAGGCGGCGCGCCCGTATCGAAATGCGGTTGGGATTCCACGCAATACAACGGTCGTAGATTGATCGGTGTATACGCGGATATGAACGACGCAATCGAAGCGGCGACCGCGGGCTATAAAGCTGTTCGCGCGATGTCGTTGGAAGAACGTGAAAAAGTAATCGCCAACATTCGTGAACTCTGCCGTAAAGAAGCGCCTATTATGGCAAACCTTGGCGTAGCGGAAACCAAAATGGGCCGCGTATCGCACAAAACGGCAAAACACATCCTCGTAGCGGACAAAACGCCGGGTACGGCGGACATCGTTTCGCAGGCAAAGACGGGTGACCACGGTTTGACTTTGACCGAAATGGCTCCCTTCGGCGTTGTGGGTAGTATCACCCCCAGCACCAACCCTTCGGAAACGGTAATTTGTAACAGTATCGGTATGATTGCGGCAGGCAACGGCGTTGTATTCAACCCTCACCCCAACGCAATCGCAACCTCGAACTATGCAGTTGACCTTGTAAACCGCGCAAGCGCGATGGCAGGCGGCCCCCAGGTTTTGGTGGCATCGGTTGTAAAACCCACGCTTGATACCGCGCAGGTTATGTACAAGCACCCCAACATTCGTTTGCTTGTTTGTACGGGCGGCCCTGGTGTTGTACGCGCAGTACTCTCCAGCGGTAAAAAGGCAATCGGCGCAGGCGCAGGTAACCCTCCCGTAATCGTAGACGACACGGCGGATATCAAGAAAGCAGGTAAAGACATCATCGACGGTTGTTCGTTTGATAACAACTTGCCTTGTATCGCGGAAAAGGAAGTATTCGCGTTTAGAAATATCGCGGACGAGCTTATTTCCGAAATGCAAAAGAACGGCGCGTATAAGATTTCGGCGGAACAGGCTGCCAAGCTTGCAAACATCGTTTTGGTAGACGTTAAGAATCCCAAGACGGGCATCGTGAAAAAGACGATCAGCCGTGATTGCGTAGGTCGTGACGCAGCAGTTCTTTTGGAAAAGATTGGTGTGAAGGTAGGTCCTGACATTCGTTGTATTATTTGTGAAACGGATTTCAACCATCCCTTCGTACAAGAAGAATTGATGATGCCTATCTTGCCCATCGTTCGCGTAGATACGATTGAGCAGGCAATCGATTTGGCTTGCAAAGCGGAACACGGCAACCGTCATACGGCGCACATGCATTCCAAGAACATCGA
>JAZKZY010000151.1:0-3355 GCA_045612895.1 Candidatus Scatosoma sp.
ATCCGTAAACTGGAAACACAAAATCCCGTATATCTTCGTAATGCTTCTAAGGAACTCCGTTCCTACATTAACGAATTATTCGGTGAAGATTGCATGCCCCTTTGTCAAAACGCTATTAGACGTCTTGAATTGAACGCCTAAACGCTACCCCCTACATTATATATATTATACTGTCCGTTACACGTGTCTATTGAGGATAATTATGAGACAAATTGACGTTTATTATCGCGCTCTATTACAATATCGCGAACAAACACAACAAAATAAACAATGCGTCGCAGACTCCCGCGCGGCTATAAAGGCCAATGCGGATCTGGATAAAATTGTTTTAACCAGAAAACACTGCATCGTGGAAGAAGACTGGGTTGACGCAATTGAAGAAGGATTAAAATATATTGCGAAAGCGATTGCGGAAGAACGTCAATTTATCTATTCTAATGGTGAAACCGTTCCTATTGAAAAGGTAAAAAACGTTTCGAAGGACTCGGTCGTTCACCTTGCAAAGCACAGCAACCTTATTACGAGAGAAATCCCCGGCCAAGACATCATCCCCGACCAGCTCTATACCGTAGAGAAGTTGAATGATTATGCCGTATATGAAAACAAGTTCCTCTACATGTTGCTTTGCTACTTGCGTGACTTTATTACCATTCGATACAATAAGATCCTCGAACTCAGCAACACGTACAACGGCACCATGACCATGAATAAGGTCATTAAAACGGCAAATAGAACGATGAATTACAACGTTAACTTTGCCGAAATCAAACGTGATGACGACTATCTTAAAGAACACAACCAAGCAAAAGATATTATCAATCGAATAGACCTTCTTTTGAAAACGGTACTTGCGTTCTTCTCTACTCCTTTGATGCAGGTTGTTTCCAAGGCACCGATGATCAAGCCCCCTATCACCAAAACCAACGTCTTGAAGATGAACAACAACTTCAAGCAAGCGTTGAATTTGTATGGGTATATTGTTGCATACGAAGGCGACGGGTATCGCGTGGAAACGGAAATAAAAGAAATTTCCCCTTTCACCGATGTCATCGCGGAAGAAATGTCGGAAACAATCCTCTTATCTTCCTTTATCACCTACGAACATTCCTTAGGTCTCGAATCCTTACTCAAACACGAGTATGAGTTAGAAGAACAACGCCGTAAGGAAAAAGCCCTCCTTGAATTCCGTGAAAAACTCGAAGCGGCTCGACTGAGAGTGCAAAAAGCGGAAATGTCCATGGAAGAGTATATCTTGATGCTTGAAAAGCATATCCGCACCTTGGAAAAGAAGGCAAAGGAGCTGGATCAGGTCAAGAAAGAGCTGGAAGAAACGAAGGCGTTACTGGAACAAACAACACAAGAAAAAATCGAGCTCCAAGAAACGTTGGAAAAGACCATCAACGAGCTTGAAGCGGAAAAGTTGAGATATATCAACGATATGGCGGCAATCAAACTTGCGCACGAGGAAGAAATTAGAAACCTCGTCACCGAGTATGAGGATAGAATCACCGCTATGCTCGCAGCGCATCAAGACGAAATCCGCGAATTAAATGAACAACACGCATACGAAATTGCTGAACTCAAAGAAAAGCATGCGCTTGAAATCACGCAATTAAATGAACAGCATGCCCTTGAGATTGCGCAATTAAAGGAAGCGCATGAAAAAGAAATCAATGCGTTAAACGATGCGCACGAATATGAAATTGCATCCCTTAAAGAACAACATGAAAAGGAAATCAATGCCCTTACTGACAAGTATGAAAGTCAATTAAAGGAAAGGGATGAAAAAATCTCCTATCTCACCGAAACGTTGGCGGCGGATAGAGCAAGATACGAAGCGGAAATCCTTTATAAGGATACCGAGTACGCAAAGAACATCGGTGCGCTTACGGAACAAAATAAAGATCTTTCCTCAAAGCTTGAAAACGAAATCAAGGAAAGACGCTACCTCAAAGCGCAATACCTGGCTCTTAAAAAAGAAGTGGGTATGTTAACCGAAGAAGACGACCACTTGACGCAGCTTCAATTCGACGAACTTCAATATACGTTTGAGGTATTCAAATCCTTCTATAAAGAAGAATGGAAAAAAGCAAAACGCTATATTAGACGCGAAGTGTTGCGCAACGTATGGAATATGATTTTCAGACGCGGGAAAAAAGCGCAAGCAGAGCTGGAAGAACAGGCGGACGCGGTGAAGACCCCTCCCCCTCCTGCAACAACCTCCTCGCAACAAACGACCACGGTAGCTCCTCAGCCAGCGCCCACGGACACCAAAGCAAATGAAACGTCTGCCCTAGTAGAAGAAAAACCTACGGACACGCAGGTAAACGAGGCGCCCGTACAAATCGCTGAAGAAACCCCGACGGATACGCAAGTAAACGAAGCACTCGCACAGGTTACTGAAGAAAGCGCATCGGAGATTGCAGCCGACGAAAACACGCCTCTCTCCCAGTCTAATGAACCGACGGAAGAAGCAGTTGACGATTCTAAAGAAAAAAACAACTAACCCTATATAGAGATCATTATAAGTTAAGCGTGGAATATAATTATGAAAAATAAAAAGCCAAAACAACTAAAGTGGATACTTCTATTTACGGCAATCGCATGCGTTGGCGTATTGTTAACCATTGCGCTGTCCACAGGCACAATCTTTGACGTAGGCGTTGTCCCCTCGGAAACCGTAACGTTGATTTTCGTATTTTTAACGCTGTTACCCGTCCTTCTTCTCATTCTTTTTATCGCATGGATTGTCGATGAAAAGACTTCGAAGAAAACTACACCTGTGTCGGTGATACGTGCGGATAACATTACGATCCCCACCGATGTAAAAGCGGTCAGCGGCGCGCAGGCAGTGAGTGGCGCACATGCGGTCAGCGGTGCAAAGCCTACCCTGGCAGGGCCTTTGGCGCAGGCATCGGCAACCCCGTTGGTTGGGGGAAGCAATGACGGCAAAACAAAGACCAACAACGACGGAGCTTCCCGTTTTTGTATGCTTAGCCGTATCGACGCGAATAAATCTAAATACAAGGAAAAACGCCACCATTCGGATATTACCTTAAAGAAGTTTTGCGACGATTTTAGAAACTATGCGTCCAATAAACTCAACCTTTATTATCATATCAGTGATATCCGCGCTTTCGTTTCGGGCATGGCGGTCAGCCAAATCCTGATTTTGCAAGGTATGTCTGGTACTGGTAAAACCTCCCTTGCTCACGCAATGGGTTCCTTCTTGGAAAATACCTCTACCGTTATCCCCGTACAACCTATGTGGAAGGAAAGAACGGACCTTCTCGGTTACTACAACGAATTCACGAAGAGATTCAACGAAACCCTTCTTCTTGAAAAAATGTACGAG
>JAZKZY010000152.1:0-5271 GCA_045612895.1 Candidatus Scatosoma sp.
ATCCGGTTCGTCACCGCCCGAGAACCCACCAGGGAAGGCGATGATGTTTGCATTTTTGATTGCTTTTACAATTTCAGCAACGCTTTCTTCGATGTCAGCCGCGTTGCGGTTTCTTACCACAACCGTCTGCACCTCAGCGCCTGCCAAACGGAATTTTCTTGCCGTGTCAAGTTCGCAGTTCGTACCAGGGAATGCAGGGATAAATACGCGAGGTTTCGCAATCTTCGTACCGATGTTGAAATACTTCACACCATTCGTATAATCGCACGCTTCCGCGTTGCCCGATGCGGGCGCGGTCGTTGCAAATACGCTTTCCAAAGGACGAATATAGGCATCAGCCGCCTTTTCAACCGCTACGCTTTCATCACCGCAAATATACGCTTCACCGCATACCTGCCCTACGCATTTTTTAGAAATACAGCTGCAAAGCGCCGTTTCATCCTTCAAGGAAACAACCAAATCACCGTAGCCTTCGCTGTACAATTCTTCCGCGCTCATTTCAAATTTCACACCGAGAGAGTTACCCAAAGCGGACTTGATAACTGCCGCGCCAACGCCGCCGTTTTCCACCACCGTAGCAAAGGTGATGTTGCCGTTTTCAATGTTCTTATATACCTGTTCGTACACTTTCTTGAGCGAATCAAAATCGGGTACGGAATGTTCGTCCTTAGGTACGGGGATGTGGTAGAGCTTTTCACCACCCTTCAAAACGTTGGTGATGAGCTTGCTTGCCTTTGCAGGCGCAAGCGCAAAAGAGATAAGCGTGGGAGGTACGTGGATGCTTTCAAACGTACCGCTCATGGAGTCTTTACCGCCGATAGCGCCAAGGCCTAAGCCCATTTGTGCATAAACCGCACCAAGCAAAGCCGAGGCAGGTACGCCCCAAACCTTTGCGTCCTTCGTCATTCTCTGGAAGAATTCCTGCAAGGTCAAACGGATATCGCTGTATTTAGCGCCCGTTGCCGCTACCTTGGACACCGATGCTACAATCGAATAGATTGCGCCGATAAAGGGGCTGCTTTCCATCAAATAAGGAGAATAGCCGTATGCGGATACGGTACAAACGTCCGTTTCGCCGCCGCAAATCTTCGCAGCCATTGCAATCGCAGGCGTGCGTTGGGTTTTACCACCCCAAGGCATATATACCGTTCTTGCGCCGATGGTCGAGTCGAAGTTTCCCGACAAGCCTTTCTTTGCGCAAACGTTGAGGTCGGAAAGCACTTTTTCCGTTTCTTTTGCAAAGGATACGCCCGATTTTTTATCAAACCAAGTCGTTACGTCGTCGGTGATTTCCACTTCCGTTTCCTGCTTCACACCGTTGGTGTTGAGGAATTCGCGGGAAATGTCCACGATTGCCTTGCCTTTCAAGAACATACGCATACGACCGGTATCCGTAACCACTGCTACGGGGGTAGCCGTGAGGTTTTCTTCCGCCGCAAGCACCTTGAATGCCTCTACGTCTTGTTCTGCAATTACCACAGCCATACGTTCCTGCGATTCCGAAATCGCAAGCTCCGTACCGTTTAAGCCCTCGTATTTCTTGGGCACTTTATCCAAGTCAATGTTCAAACCGTCCGCAAGCTCGCCGATTGCAACCGATACGCCACCTGCGCCGAAGTCGTTACATTTTTTAATCTTTCTCGTTGCTTCCTTGTTCAAGAACAAGCGTTGCAACTTTCTTTCCGTCAAGGCGTTGCCCTTTTGCACTTCCGCGCCGCAGGTTTCTACCGAATGCGCGTCGTGTGCCTTGGACGAACCCGTTGCGCCGCCGCAACCGTCACGACCCGTTTCACCGCCAAGCAATACGATTACGTCTCCTGCCTTGGGTGCTTCACGGTAAACCATTTCCTTTCTCGCGCCGCCGACAACAAAGCCCGTTTCCAAACGTTTTGCCTTGTAACCCTCGTGGTAAACTTCGTCAACGATACCCGTTGCAAGACCGATTTGGTTACCATACGAAGAGAAACCAGCCGCCGCACGTTGCGTGATAACACGTTGAGGCAATTTGCCTTTCAAGGTGTCTTCCAAGCTTTCTCTGGGGTCGGATGCGCCCGTAATACGCATCGCTTGATATACGTACGTTCTACCGCTCAAGGGGTCACGGATTGCGCCGCCAAGACAGGTAGCCGCACCACCGAAGGGTTCAATTTCCGTAGGGTGGTTGTGCGTTTCGTTTTTGAACATAACGAGGTATTGTTCTTTCTTACCGTCGATTTCCGCCTCGATTTGAATGGAACAAGCGTTGATTTCGTCGGAAATATCAAGGTTGTCAAGCTTGCCGTCCTTTTTGAGCTTTTTCACTGCAATCGTTGCCAAATCCATAAGGCAAGGATATTTGTCGGGACGAGCGCCGTTCAATTCCTGGTACAATTCCTCATACAAATGATATGCTTTCGCAACGGAAGGGTTCTTGGAGGTAATTTTTACGTTTTTGAGTTCGGTTGCGAACGTCGTGTGACGGCAATGGTCGGACCAGTACGTATCGATTACCTTTAATTCTGTTTCCGTAGGGTTGCGTTTTTCCGTTCTGAAATAATCGCGCACGAAAACCAAGTCAAGCACGCTCATTGCGAAGCCGATCGATTTGTGGTAGTTGGCAATTTCTTCATCCGACATATCAATAAAGCCGGCAACGTCCTCTACGGGCGCGCCTTCCATCGTAGCGCGAACGAGGGTTTCGGGCTTTTCAAAACCTACCTCTTCACTTTCTACGGGGTTGATGATATGCTTTTTAATCGCGCCAAGCTGTTCTTCCGTAATGCCCTTTACCATGTACACCCTTGCGCATTTGATAAGGGGGCGAGCTTTACGGGTAAGAAGCTGTACGCATTGCGCCGCGCTGTCCGCGCGTTGGTCGTATTGTCCCGTCAAATAGCTAACGGCAAACGCCTTGTACCCCTCGGGAATAACTAAGTCTCCCAAATACACGTTGTCAACGGGCGGTTCGGAAAACACGGTACCCAGGGACGCGTTGAGTTCTTCTTCCGTCAAACCCTCCACGTCATAACGAAGCACCAAACGCAAGTCCTCGATGTCGATATTAAGCAACGTTTTGATGTCCGCTGCTTCCTTTCTTGCCTGCACATTGTCTTTCTTTTCCACAAAAATACGGTAAATCATAATCTTCGTACCTCTTTGTCTTTTCCCTTGTTAAATTTCGCCATACATAATCGCTTTAATACTTTCTATTTGCGATTGTGTTACACCGATAGAAAGCAAGTAGCTTTCCACTTTTTCCTGTAAAGTTTCCCCTGCAAAAGTGTTAAGCCTTTCGCGGAAGCCCTTAAAATAATTTGCATACACACCTTGCTGTGTATTTCTTTCGCTATAAAGCGAAAAGGTTGTAAACTCGTAATCTTGTATCAGTTCCGTTTCCGCAACACCAAGCAATGCATTTAAGAGGAATGTAACCGTACCTGTTCTATCTGCGCCGCCTGTACAATGATAATATATGGGATAATTGTCTTTATCCGCAAGAATTTCAAACGTTTTCTTATACCCTTCAGGTCCTGTAAATGCATCCGCGTAACCGCTAAGGGTTGCATAGGTAAGCTTTGCGCCTGGAATAACACTTTCGGTGATATCCCCTGCTTCTTTGCTGCCACGGAAATCGATTTCCGTTTTAATGCCCATTACCTCACGCATATACTTTGCGCCTTCGTCTGTCAAATTACTCTTGTACACATCGGCAGGACGAAGTGTTCCACCACGGTAAATCAGTCCCTGCTTGGTCGTTTTTCCATTTGACGTTTGATACCCGCCAACGTCGCGCACGTTGTGAATATCGGAGATAAGCATTACACGAGGGCCTATATCAGTGGTGGTAAAGGTACCTTCCTCCATCACCAACGACTCTCCCTTTTCATTTTGCGCCGTTACCCTTACATAATATTGTGTAGCTTTGTATAAGTTGTACAGCTCCACGAAATCCGTATCGCCATCACAGTTTTCTACGATGGCATCCGAATAATTCGCCTGCGTGGCATATTCTACCTTATAGGTAGAAACGTCTTCACCCTCACAAGACCAACGCACTTTAATGGCTTGGTTGGGATTGTCCACCGATACCATATATTGACGGACGTTTGCTCCAGCGCCTGCTTGTAAATATTCCCAAGCTTGTTGAATATAGGGAACTGCGTCCTCTCTCGGCAAAATAAGCGTCATTTCCATTGTTGTTTCCATTGTTGATTCCTCGCTTTGTGAAGATGTGGCAAAGTTGACACACGAAGTACAGCTGGTTAACCCTACTATACAACAAAGCACCGCGAACAGTTTTTTCTTTATGCCCATTATTACTCCTTTGCGATATCCCTATATTTGATACCGATGTCTTTACGATAATACATACCGTCAAAGTGAATTTTTTCAGCCGCCGCATAGACCTTTTGTCTTGCCGCCTCGATATCTTCGCCCTTTGCGCATACGCCAAGCACACGACCGCCAGCCGTCACCAACTTGCCGTCTTTCATCGCCGTACCTGCATGGCACAAAACAACGTCTTTTGCCAAATCGCCGATCGTGATTTCTTTACCCTTTTCGTACGCCTCGGGATAGCCGCCGCTCGCAAGTACAAGACATGCGCAAGCGCCCGTTTCCCATTCCACGTTCACCTCGTCAAGGCGTTCGTCTACGATTGCCTCAAAGATTTCCATGAGGTCCGTTTTCAACATAGGCAGGATAACCTGCGTTTCAGGATCGCCGAAACGGGAGTTATATTCGATTACCTTGTAACCGTCTTTCGTCTTCATCAAACCAAAGTACAAAACACCCTTAAAGGTTCTACCTTCTTCGTTCATCGCGTACATGGTAGGGAGCATTATCTTCTCCATTACCTCTTTTGCCGATTTTTCGCCGAAGAAAGGAGCAGGCGAGAATGTACCCATACCGCCCGTATTCAAGCCCTCATCGTTATCCAACGCACGCTTGTGGTCACAGCTAGTAATCATGGGTTTCATCGTTTTACCATCGGTAAATGCAAGGCAGGAAACCTCGGGGCCCTCCAAAAATTCTTCCACGACAACCTTACTGCCTGCCGAGCCGAACTTCGATTCGAGCATCATTTCCGCCAAGCCCTGCAATGCCTCTTCACGAGTTTTGCAAATCAAAACGCCTTTGCCAAGCGCAAGACCGTCCGCTTTCAATACAACGGGCAGGGCGCATTTTTCTACGTATTTTACCGCCAACGCGTAATCGTCAAAGGTTTCGTATGCAGCCGTAGGAATGTTGTACTTTTTCATAAGCTCTTTCGAGAATGCCTTACTTGCCTCG
>JAZKZY010000153.1:0-34058 GCA_045612895.1 Candidatus Scatosoma sp.
AAGATGTGGTCAAAGTGGAATTTTGGGCGTTTTTGAAAAAAATGAAAAGCCCTGAAACCCGCTTGTTTCAAGGCTTTTTGATGATTTTTAGGGAAAAGTATTCGGTCTTGTGAACGCAGCGTCCCGAACGCATATGCATAGATTTTTTGTGTAATTTCGGGTGATTTTAGGGGCTTTCGTGTCCAGAAACGGTGCTTTCGTGTGCTCTTGTTAACACTGTTTCCACGTAGTCCGAGTCTGTAGATGGTCAAAGGTGTGGTCAAACGCAGTATTTTGCAGTGACCACACCTTAATTTTTCAAAACGGTATACCCATGTACGAGTTTATTCGTTTGGCGATAGTATAGCATACCTTTCAAAATTAGTCAAATTCATTTCAAAAAAATCTTAAAGTGCAGTTTTGTTTTTCAATTCTGCACTTTAAAATTGCGCTTAAAAAATATGAACGATTTCTTCCTTTCACTACGCAAAATTTGATACGCGGTAAACAAAGAAAAGAGCAAAATAAAAAATACTCCACCTTTAAGTTTTTTTTGAAATGTAAAAAATTATAGAAACTTGTACTTTCAAGCGGTCAAAAGAAATTAGAACTTGGATTAAATCCGAGTTCTTTTCCTTTTATAAAACTATTTTCGCTTCAACTTTTACAATTCCTTAACATTTTACAAACAATTTGTTATAATATAGGTGGTACAATACAGGCATAAGGAGAGTTCTTATGATAAAAATATTTGTTGTTGAAGATGATATGGACTTAAATCGTTTTGTTTCGTCAAGCCTTCGTAACGTGGGCTATGACGTTGTTTCGTGTTTTGACGGATTAGAAGCGTTAGAGAAAATGGACGAAGAAAAATGCGACCTTCTTCTTACTGATATTATGATGCCGAGAATGAACGGCTTTGAACTTGCAGAAAGCGTTCGTTCTACCGATAAGACGACGCCGATTATCTTTATGACGGCAAAAGACGACAAGCCTTCTAAAATGCTTGGTTATAATATCGGTATTGACGAATACGTGACCAAGCCTTTTGACATAGATATTCTTTTAATGACCATTAAGGCGATACTTCGCCGTGCAAAAATCGAAACGGAAAAAGAAATAACGCTCGGAAACTTTTCAATGAACGTGGAAGAACGCACGGCGACACTTAACGGAGAAGAAATTTCCCTTACCGTTAGAGAATTTGATATTTTATTCAAAATGTTATCCTATCCTAAAAAGACGTTCACCCGTTCTGCGCTTATGGCGGAATTTTGGGATTACGACTCTTCTACTACAAGTAGAACGGTTGACGTGTATATGGCGAAACTTCGTGAAAAAACGTCCGCTTGCGACGGATTTGAGATTGCCACCGTGCACGGGCTTGGCTATAAGGTGGTGTTAAAATGAAAAAGAAAAAAGTTTCGTCCGTAGGTTTTACTTGGACGGGTGCTATTTCGTTTTTTATTCTTATAGCCGTTATTATGCAAATGGCAATCCTCATTTACGACTATATTAGAGAAAGAACGGATAACGTTACGCTCATCGCAATACTTATTCTTATAGAAATCATTATTCTTGCTACTTTTTGTACAGTATTTGATTGGATTCGCAGAAAGATAACGGTAGATCGTCCAACGCAAAAAATAGTAGATGCCACCGAAAAGATTGCCGAAGGTGATTTTTCTACCAGGCTTGAAATAAAGCACGAATACGGAAAGTATAATCAATACGATTTGATTATGGAAAACTTAAATAAAATGGCAATAGAACTTCAAAAAAATGAAGTATTAAAAACCGATTTTATCTCAAACGTTTCCCATGAAATTAAAACTCCGCTTGCCGTTATACAAAACTACTCAACCTTACTTCAAGACGAAACGCTTGATAGTGAAACGAGAAAGAATTACTCAAAAACGTTAATTGCTGCGTCAAAGCGTATTACCGACTTGATTACGAACATCTTAAAACTTAACAAACTTGAAAACCAAGAAATACAAGAAAAGCACGAAGCGTTCAATTTAACGGAAGCGCTTGCTGAAAACGTTGTTGAGTTTGAAACGATTATCGAAAAGAAAAATCTTGAACTTAACTGTGATTTTGACGACATTACGATATTTTCTTCAAAAAGCCTGCTTGAAATCGTTTGGAATAATTTAATTTCTAATGCCATTAAATTTACTCCAAGCGGGGGGAAGATTGACATAACGCTCAAACGTAAAGATAAAAACGTAGAGATTAAGGTAATTGACACAGGTTGCGGAATGACGAGCGCAACGGGCGCAAAAATCTTTGAAAAGTTTTATCAAGGCGATACGTCGCATTCAACGCAAGGAAACGGGCTTGGCCTTGCGCTCGTGAAAAAAGTGATTGATATTTTAGGCGGGGAAATCGCCGTGCAAAGCGAAGTAAACAAAGGAAGTACTTTTACAATTGTATTAAAGGACGTTGTTTATGAAGATTGATTTTCGCTCTCTTTGGGAAAAGATATTAAATCCACCTACCTATGTTAAAGTTTTAACCTTTGTCACAACGCTCGTAAGCGCAACGCTTTCCCTGGTTATGGTAGGGGTGGGATTAGAAAACGGCGCGCTTGCCATCGTTGCATATATACTTTTCGGGATTGCGGGCATTTCCCTTGCATATAGCGTTTATTTGCTCATCCCACTCTTCCCCAAAATGAAAACGGGCATTATAGCTTTTTTAGAAAGCCGTGAATTTACACGTCTAATTTTGAGAAACTTTGGGTTTAGAACGGTAATTTTTGCGATCGGTTCGTTTTTAATGAGCTTGCTATTCAGCGGATTCAACGCGTACATGGGTATCGCAAATCGTTCGATGTGGTATGGTGCGCTTGCAGCCTTTTATATTGCGCTTGCATTTTTACGCGGTGGTGTCCTTGTCTATCACAAAAATAAAATCGGTAAAAAAACGCAAGGCCAAAATGATGAGTATATAAAAGCAAAAGTGTATAGAAATAGCGGTATTATTACGCTTATTCTAAACGTTGCGCTGTCTGTTGAAATCGGACAAATGATATTTTCCGACGCGCATTTTACCTATATAGGTTGGACGGTATTTGCCTATGCTGCCTATGCGTTTTTTAAAATTTCCGTATCGATTGTTGCGCTTATAAGAGCACACAAGCAAGACGATTTAACGGTAAGGGCGATTAGAAATATAAATTTTGTGGATGCGCTCGTATCGGTTCTTGCGTTGCAAACGGCGCTACTCACAATGTTTAGCGAAGGCGAGATCGACATATCCATATTTAACACCTTTACGGGAATTGTAGTGAGTTTACTTTCCATAGGCATAGGAATTTATATGATCGTATCGGCAAACAAAAAAATGAAAGAAATACAAAAGGAATATAGTACGAATGAACAATCAATTTAATTTTAAATATACTGCGCCCACGGAAGAAGAAAGAAAAGAAATCGACAGCATCCGCCGTCAATACGCTCCGCAAGAACATGTGGAAAGTAAAATAGAAAGACTCCGTCGTTTAGATTCCCTTGTAAAAAATGCGGCAATTATTTGGTCGCTTGTGCTTGGCGTTGTTGGAACGCTTGTTTTAGGGCTTGGACTTACGATGATTTTAGAGTGGAATATTTGGCTTTGGGGTATCGCGCTTATGGTTATAGGCAGCGTGCCTATGGCTATCGCTTATCCCGTTTATACATTAACATTAAACAAAGGTAAAGCAAAATACGGCGATGAGATTTTAAGACTTTCAGAAGAACTCTTAAATGAAAGCGAAAAGTAAATATCATAAGCAAATAAAGCGGTTACGTAAGAAGCGTAGCCGCTTTTACATTTTATTAACAAATAAATTACATTTTGAAAACATAAACTTTGCGTTTTGATAACATTGTTTCAGTATAATTGTATAGTAAACTGAAATATAAGGAGCATTTTTATGAACGCTATTGAAATTAAAGGGCTTTCAAAGAGTTTTCGTGGGCTATATGCTGTAAACAATTTGAATATGACTGTACCCGTCGGTAGTATTTACGGTTTTATCGGTGAAAACGGAAGCGGTAAATCTACGACGGAAAAACTTATTTGCGGACATCTCGTTCCCGACTCAGGGGAAATTAAGTTGTTCGGCAAGGATTATACGGATGCAGGTGTGCGTGTAAGGGTGGGTGCGCTCATTGAAAACGCGGGTTGTTTTCCTGGGTCAAGCGTGTATCAAAACTTGATGATGCAAGCCATCAATTTAGGGATAGAAAACCGCGACGAAGAAATTGATCGTGTACTTAAAATCGTCCGTATGGAAGATAGTAAATTTATCAAGTTTAAGAGTTGCTCGCTCGGTATGAAACAACGTATCGGTATTGCGATGGCGCTACTTGGCGAACCTGCTTTGCTTATTTTGGACGAGCCGATTAATGGACTTGATACGGACGGTATGCGCATTATGAGAGAAATACTCGTAGATATTACCAAAACCTACGGCTGTACCGTTTTAATTTCTTCCCATATCTTGGGCGAACTTGAAAAGATTGCCACCCATTACGGCATTATCCGTCAAGGCAAAATGATTATGGAACTTTCCGCAAAGGATATGGAAAGCCGTGCGCGTGTATTTACGTCCCTAAAAACGGCAGATATGCAAGGCTCGTTAAAAGCGTTAAAGGAAAAATACGCAAACGTACGCTTTGAAGAAGAATATATCCGTGTTTACGACGTGGATAATACGGAAGAAATCGTAGAACACCTTATCAAAAACGGTTTTGTGGTAAGCGAAATTAAGAAAAACAAAATCGGTTTGGAAGAATATTATATCGAAATTATGTCGCAAAAGGAGGAAAAGTAAAATGACGAAAGAGTTAAAATTTTCTTCGCCTACTTTTAAGCAAAGAATTAAAGGTATGCTCGGCGTAGATTTTTACCGTTTGTTCCATACCCCCTTGTTTTATATTTTCCTTGCGATTGCCGCAATCATTCCAGCCATGGTATCCTGCTTTACGATGATGCCTGACCAAAACGGCAATACGATGGACCCGCTTTATACGAACGTTTGGCAAATTATTGCCGCAAATGAGCCGTTGTACGTCGTAAAAAGTATTGCTGATTACGCAAATATGAATATGGTTTTCATCTTCGGCGGTATTATGGTCTCTATCTTTATCGGGCACGATTATAAAAGCGGATACGTAAAACAACTTTTCACGACGCACGCGAAAAAAGAAGATTATATGATTTCTAAAACACTCGTTTGCGCTTTTGCAATGGCTTGTATGTGTTTAACTTATTTTATCGGTGGAACGATTGGTGGTTTAGCGGCAGGCTATGAAACGAGCGTAAACGCAGGCGCATTGATTTGTGCGATTTTAGGTAAAATGATTATGAGTTTAGGTTGGGCGGCGCTTTACACCTTCTTGAATGTAATTTTTAGAAAATATTTCGGCATTTCTATCGCATCGTCTTTCTTTTTCGGTACGGGAATTTTGATTATCGGCGTGGCGGCTATCGTAGGCAATTCGCCTATACTTAATATCTTTTTATACGGCTCTTCGGTGTTCGCTTGTTTATCGAGCAATCTTTGGACAATTATAAACTGCATTTTAGTATCGGTTGCTTGGACGGGAATTTATATTCTTTTAGGCTCGCATATTCTAAACAAAAGCGACGTGTATTAAGGAGAAAAGATATGAACGCAATAGAAATAAAAAATTTAACCAAGAATTTTGGCGAAAAGCAAGCATTGCAAGGCTTGAATATGACTGTTCCCGTTGGCAGTATTTACGGATTTATTGGCGAAAACGGTTCGGGCAAATCTACAACGGAAAAGATTATTTGTGGGCTTATTCTTCCAAGCGGTGGCACTGTAAAACTTTACGGAAAAGATTATACGGACGGAGATATTAGAGCCAAAGTAGGTGTTTTGATTGAAAGCCCTGGTTGTTTTCCGAATATGACCGTTTGGAATAACTTAAAATTACAAGCGGATAATTTAAGTATCGAAAACTCTGACGACGAAATAAGAAAAATCTTAAAACTCGTTCGTATGGAAGGCGCGGCAGGAAACAAATATAAAAACTGTTCGCTCGGTATGAAACAGCGTATCGGTATCGCAATGGCACTTCTTGGTAACCCCGAACTTCTCGTTTTAGACGAGCCGATTAACGGACTTGACGCAGACGGTATGCGCATTATGCGTGAAGTTTTGGTGGATATTGCAAAAAGTGGCGCAACTATCGTAATTTCTTCGCATATTTTAGGCGAACTTGAAAAGATTGCAACCCATTATGGTATCGTTCGCGGTGGTAAAATGATTGCTGAAATGACGGCGAAAGAACTTGATGCAAGTTGTAGAACGTTCGTTGCCGTAAAAGCGACGAAGAAAGATATGGCAAAAGCCCTTTTGACACGCAAATATTTACGCGTGGAAGAAGATGAAAACGAGTATATCCGTGTTTACGACCAAACGACGCCCGAAGCAATCGTTTCCTATTTATATGAAGAAGGCGTTTTAATCAACGAAATTAAAACGGATAAAATCGGACTTGAAGAATATTATATCGACCTTATGAAAGGCAAAGGAGCAAGATAATATGGAAAAGACCTTTGAAAAAAACACTTTTACAAAAAGATTAAAAAGTATGCTTAAAGTGGATACGAGAAGATTATTTATCAGCCCTTTCTTTTATATCGTGGTGGGGATTTCCTTTGTCGTTCCTATTTTGATACTCGTGATGACGACGATGATGGATGGTACGGTATCCACCAATCCTCAAACGGGGCAAGAAACGGTTATGCATGGGTTTGACTACGTTTGGCAAATCCTTGGCTCGGTAAGTTCTTCGGGTGGAAGCGAACAAGCAGGTATGAGTATGGATTTGGTTTCCATGTGCAATATCCATATGATGTATTTTGCGATTGCAGTTCTCGTTTGTGTGTTCGTTTGCGATGATTTTAGAAGCGGTTATGCAAAAAACCTTTTTACCGTTCGCGCTAAAAAGACCGACTACGTTATTTCTAAAACGATTGTTGGTTCTATCGGCGGCGGAGCAATGATTTTAGCGTTTGTGTTAGGATCTATTATCGGTGGGGCTATTGCAAGTCTTTCCTTTGAAATGGTTGGCTTTAACGCTTTCAATTTGGTTTGCTCAATAATTTCAAAAGTTTTGCTCGTTCCGATTTTCGTTTCAATCTTTTTAACGATGAGCGTTATCGGTAAACAAAAATCGTGGCTTGCTATGTGTTTATCTCTCGGCGTGGGTATGTTCTTGTTTATGGTCATTTCTATCGCAAGTCCACTCGATGCAGGGATGATTCATATAATCTTGTGTTTAGTTGGTAGCATAGGTTTTGCCGTAGGTATGGGCGCAATAAGCAATTTAATATTAAAGAAAACAAGTTTAGTGTAAGAAAATCGGGCGTGTAAACGTCCGATTTTTGATAAAAAGCCTATATTTACAAAACATTTACAAAACGTTATCAAAGCACTTACAGAAATTTAGCGAAAGTTAAACATTGCTTTCGTATAATATGGGTACAAAGTTAAACAAAACAAGGAGATAAAATATAATGACTGAAATGAAAACGATTGAAAGAATCCGTGCAAGCTATACGGAAAAAGAAATCACCAAACTTGATGAATTAAAAGAACTTGATAAAAAGGTAAAACGCCCTGCGCAAATTTTTGCGTACGTTTACGGCTCACTTTCTTCACTCGTGCTTGGCACGGGGATGTGTTTAGCCATGAAGGTAATCGGCAATAGTATGGCGCTCGGCATTGGCATCGGTCTTGTTGGGATTGCGCTTACCCTTACCACGTATCCTATTTTTAAGGCTATATTAAAGAGAAGAAAAAACAAATATGCAAAGCAAATTTTTGAACTGTCCGACAGTTTATTAAATAAATAAAAGAGGAGAAATATCATGGGACTTATTCAATTTTTTAAGAACGCATTTGCCGATATGAAGGCAAGCACGAAAGCACAACACGAAGTAGATAAGGCGAATTTTGCCGCTGCAAAGGCAGAAGCAAAAGCACAATGGGAAGAAGCAAAAATGAGCCCTAAAGCGCGCCAAGCAAAAATGCAAGAAGAACGTGAAAAGCAAATCGCTGAAGCGAACGAAAGAAAGGCTGCCGCTGACGAACGTATTAAAAAAGCAAAAGGCGAAAACTAAACTTAAAAACCCGACTTTTCGTCGGGTTTTCAGCCTTTTAGGAGTGCTTATGAAAAGAAAATATACGATAAATGCAAACGGGAAAATCATTGAACGGCAATATAGTTATATAGACAACCTAATCACGCCGTTTTTGATTTCGCATTACCAAAAATTTATCAAAATAATCAAAAAAGGGCTTAAAAAGCCCCAAAAATGTAAAAAGAAAGCACATTTATCGTTTAGACAAATGTGCTTTACTTTAATGGTTGAGGCGACGGGACTTGAACCCACGACCTTTTGGTCCCTAACCAAACGCGCTACCAAGCTGCGCTACGCCTCAATATTCTTTATGCTACCGTGACTTCCGCACAACAGCATAAATGATTATACACATCTTAAAGATTTTAGTCAAGCATTTTTTCGCTGTTTTTTCAACTTTTTTTCAAAATTGAGAAATTAATTTTCCTGCTTTTGTTTTGCGATTGCGGTTTGCCAACAATTATGGCACATTGCCACGTAAGAATCGTTGCCGCCGATTAAAATTTGCCCGCCTTCCGTAACCACTTTTCCGTTGCCGTCGATACGTGCATTAACAATCGCCTTTTTCCCACAACCGCAAATCGTCTTGATTTCCGTGATCGAATCCGCCACTTCAAAAAGACGGCTGCTGCCAGGGAAAAGGTGGGTTAAAAAGTCCGTGCGAAGTCCATAACAAAGGACGGGGATATTTTTCTCGTCCACAATACGGCGGAGTTGGTCGATTTGCGCAGGGGTAAAGAATTGACACTCGTCCGTAATGATAACGTCGTAATCAGGGTGCGCGGTAAATTCCACAAACAAATCCTTGTCCGGGGTGACAACTTCCGCTTGCGAGCTTAACCCGATACGGGATTTTACAACGTCAGCGCCGTCGCGCACGTCGATAGAGGGTTTAATCAACCATACTTTCATACCACGTTCTTCATAGTTGAATTTCGTGATAAGTGCGTTTGCCGTTTTGGATGAGCCCATTGCTCCGTATTTGAAGTATAATTTAGCCACAAGCATTACTCCTTGGTGTGTTCGTTTGTTCCATTATACCATAGTTTTTTCCTTTTTGCAAGGTTATTGCGATAAGATTTGCAGGGGAATTTTATTGACAAATTAACAGACGTATAGTATAATGAAAAGGAAGAAAAAAATCCCTTTTATGTAGAAGGAGTAGCAATGAGAAAAAATGTAGCGGTGGTATCGTTATTGTGCGCGTTGGTTATGGGGGCAGGTAGCTGTTCCTTTTTGCCATTCTCATCCACGCAATCGGGTCAAAGTGAAAGCGGCGCGTCGGAAATCGAGTTCACCAACGTATATAAAGGAGAAGGGGCATTTTCGTTGAGTAAAAACCAAACGAAAACCTTGGATATTAACCAGGATATTAGCGGGAAAGAATATATCAAAATTACCCTTGATTGTAACGTGAATTTGTTGGGTGAGTACAAGTATAGCGACATTTCCAACCCCAGTAAAGTGGTAACCGAGCCTTTTTACATCGAGCCGTCCACGGAAGAAATTGAATTTAAGCAATTTTTTGATGCATTCCGTCCCAACGGAATCGGGAAGTTTGATAAAAAGCTGATCTCGATCACCTTGAAGAACTTGGACAATAAAATCGCGAACGTAAACGTGAAAAATATCACCGTAGCAAACCGCGAAGTACCTGCCTTCGAAAAGGAAATTTACCTTGAAAAGGATGGGTTAAAGGTGGGCGCGGATCTTGCCATGGGCGGCACGCTTTCCTATTTGGAAAAGGTCGGCTACGGCAGTCAAACGGTGGATGAAGTCATTGACGAAAACGACAACGTAGTCATCGGTGTAAACGCGAAAGAAAACGCAAAACAGCACCTTTCCTCCTCGGTAAACCTCATCAATATTTGTGATGCTGGGCGCGAATTTCAACAATCCTATTATGCCGATATAGGCGGCAGCATGCAGGAGGCAACGGGCGCAAACGGGTATGAACGCCGTTGGAGCTTTACCGCAACGCGAGAGGGGTATTACTGGCCGTACAACCCTGTGCAGGGCGGTGACGAAGTGTGCAATCTTTCGCAAATCATTGATTACGAGGTGAAGTCCAACTCTATCTACGTGAAAGTGCGCGCGATGGACTGGGGGAACGGGTATGCCCGTCCTGAACATGCCGATCGCGACGACTACGATACGTTTAGAAATGGCCGTACTACAAAATCGTATATAGAGAACGTCTATACCATTAAGGGCGGAATGTTGTACGTAGAAAACCGTTTTGTGGACTGGAACGGGTTTACGAATTTGGAAAGTATTCCCGTACATACCTTGGAAATTCCTGCTGCGTACGTGGTGCATCCTTTGAGTAACTTTGTTTGTTACGTGGGTGGAAATCCTTGGAATTTGAGTGACGTAAACTATGAAAGAGAGCCCGATTTGCCCGGCTGGTGGCTTGGGGATGAAACGCACGTGAACTTTACGCATCCTGAGGACTGGTTTGCATGGTTGAATGATGAGGATTTTGGTGTGGCGGTGTATATCCCGAACGCTGGGGCGTATATTTCTGGTAGAAATAATTTCGGTAGACATATCAGCCACAAGCACAACAGTGATGCTATGTCGAGTAAAATGGCGACGGAATACCTTTATAATAAGGCGGCGCCGACTTCCGCTTATACCAGCTGTTACGTGGGCAATACCTCCTACACGGCGCCCATTGTAAACGTGCGCATGAAAGAATACGTGCCTTTTTCCTATACCTACGTTGTAGCGGTGGATTATTTGCCGATTATGCGTTCGGCGTTTAAGAATATTCACGAGGCAGGGGTGATTACCAACAAAGGCTTGGAGGCATGGGATTGATTTATGGATAAAAGCAGGGCGTTTGCCTTGCTTTTATTTTTTTCTACACGTGCGGAGAAAAATGGGGAATTGAACGGGGGCTTTATGTAAAAATTACGCCAAAAAACGACGCGTTTTTCCATACATGTAGAAAAAGATGCAAAATTCTTCCCCAAAATGAAGTTTTTTTGCGAGTATTTCTTCCAAAATAGTTGAAAAAGTGAACTATCTATGATACAATAGAGAAAAGCTTGATGTGAGGACAAGATATGCAAAAGCAAAAAGCAAGATTTGATATGTATCGAAAACCGAATAAGCCGAAGTGGTATTTGAAGCTGGTCGAATATGTGGGCGGCTCCTTCTACATGTGGTTTAATAAAGGTCATGTTAAGACGGAAAAGGCGGTTAAAAAATTAAAAGGGCCTTATTTAATTTTATCCTCGCATGCTTCCTTTATGGACTTTGCGCAAATGGTTTACGGGTTAATGCCCCGCACGACGGGTTGGGTTATGTCGGTGGAAGAATTCCGCCGCGGCGACTGGTTGATGTATGGCATCGGCGGTATGCCGAAGCGTAAATTCACACACGATATCGTAACGGCAAAACACGTAATGCGTTATGTAAAAACCTTGAAACATACCTGTACCATTTATCCCGAGGCGCGTTTCTCGTTGGCAGGGGTAAACGAACGCTTGGACGATGCACTTGGTAAGCTTTGCAAGCATTTGAAAGTGCCCGTAGTGTTGTTTAAGGCGAACGGTAACTTCCTCAACTCCCCTCAATGGTGCAAGCGCCCGTATAGAAAGATTCGTCAAGAGGCGGAAATCACTTTGCTTTTGAGCGCTGAGGACGTGAAAACGATGAGCGCGGACGAAATCCAGGCGAAGATTGAAAAGGGCTTTGAACGTGACGAATATAAGTGGCAGGTTGAAAAGGGCTACCACATTAAATCGAAATATCGCGCGCACGGTATTCATAAGATTTTGTATAAATGTCCTGCCTGCGGTGAAGAGTTTAAGATGAACAGCGAATATACCAAGCTTTGGTGCGACGGTTGCGGCGCTACTTGGGAAATGGATACCCTCAGCCGCTTGCACGGTGTCAATACGGAGGCTGGTTTTTCCCACGTACCCGACTGGTACAACTGGGAACGCGAAGAAGTGCGTAAAGAAGTGCAAGCTGGTACCTATCACTTTGAGGACGATATCCACATCGAGGATTATTACTCGACCAAGGTCGGGTTTGTGCCTGTGGGTGAGGGGCACGTGGTGCATGATGAAAATGGTTTCACCATTACGGGTACCGATTTAGACGGCAATCCGATTTCCATTCATAAACCCGTATCTTCTATGTACTCGGTGCATATTGAGTACAATTTCTTGAACCGTGGTGACGCGTTTGATATCGCAACGGACGAAACCTCGTACTTTATGTTCTTAAAGAATGCGAAAAACTATCTTACCAAGATGCATTTTGCGCAGGAAGAACTCTACGATCATTACGTAAGAAAGTAAAAATGAATACCGAGCCAAGAACGGCTCGGTATTTTTTTTGTGAAAGTAAAAATCTATCCCTGCAAGCATTGACAAACGACTAAAATACTGTTAAAATATAAGAAATGGAGGATACTATGTATTATATCGGCTTGGATATCGGCGGAACGAAATGTGCCGCTTCGCTTGGGAAAATTACGGGTGACCGTATTGAGGTGCTCGCGCGCAACGAGGTAAAGACGTTGCTGTCTGCGGAAGAAACCTTGAGAGGGTTATTGCCCTTTGTGGAAGAATATAAAGCGCAAACGGGCGCGACGGAGGCAGGTATTAGCTGCGGCGGTCCGCTAGATTGCAAAAAGGGGGTTATTTTAACGCCCCCCAACTTGCCCGACTGGCACGGTTTTCCTATTGTGGAGTTTGTCCAACGTGAGTTTGGCTTGACGGCGCGTTTGCAAAACGATGCCAACGCCTGCGCGGTTGCGGAATGGCGTTTTGGCGCGGGCCGCGGTACGCAAAATATGGTATTTTTCACCTTTGGTACGGGGCTTGGCGCGGGCTTGATTTTAGACGGCAAGCTGTACGGCGGCACCAACGACAACGCAGGGGAGGCAGGACATATCCGTCTTGCAAAAAATGGGCCTATCGGCTATGGTAAGAATGGCTCGTTTGAGGGTTTTTGTAGCGGCGGGGGTATTGCGCGCTTGGCAGGGGAAATGGCAAAACGTTGCAAGAAAACACCTGCTTGTATTGAAAAGATGGGGGGCATGTCCGAGATTACGACCAAAAAGCTCGCGGAGGCGGCATTTAACGGCGATGCGTTTGCAAAGCGCGTGTTTGCAAAAAGCGGTCAAATGCTTGGACGTGGTTTGAGTGTTATAATTGACCTATTAAACCCTGAAAAGATTGTCCTCGGCGGCGTATTTATGCGCTCGCATGCGTTACTTGTACCGGCGATGAAAAAAGAAATTGAGAAAGAGTCGCTTGGTATTAGCGCGGCGGTTTGTGAAATTGTTCCTGCTGAGCTCAGCGAAAATATCGGGGATATTGCGGCGCTTGCCATTGCAAAAGGAGTATGACGATGAAAGAAACGACCAAACAAGTTTTGAGGGATATGTTGGAAAGATACCCTGCGCTTAAAGGGAATGAAAACGAAGTGTTTTCCGTGTATAAGATTTTGGCGGACTGTTTCGCAAGCGGTCATCGTTTATACCTTTGCGGAAACGGTGGCAGCGCGGCGGATTGTGAGCATATCGCAGGGGAGTTGTTGAAGAGTTTTAAGAAATGCAGGCCTCTTTCCAAAGAGCTTGAAGAAGGGCTTAAAAAACAAGGAGATAGGGGGCAGGTATTGATTGAAAACCTGCAAGGTGGCTTACCTACCGTTTCTCTTTGCGGCCATAATGCCTTTGCTACGGCATTCCAAAACGATTGCGACCCGATGTTTGTCTTTGCGCAGCAGGTAGGCGTTTGGGGACAAGAGGGGGACGTATTGCTCACCCTTTCCACCTCGGGCAATTCGCAAAATTGTATCTACGCCGCAACGGTTGCAAAGGCGAAAAAGATGTCGGTGGTTGCGCTTTTAGGCGGTAGCGGTGGCGAATTAAAGAGCCTCGCGGACGCATCGGTGGTTGTACCTGAAAAGGAAACCTATAAGGTGCAGGAGTTGCATTTGCCCGTTTATCATTGTCTTTGCGCAATGTTGGAAGAGGAATTTTTCTAATTGCAAATTTACGCTCGCCCCCGAAGGATTTTTTCTTTCGGGGTTGATTTTTTATAGGAAATATGTTATACTGTATCTATGAGGTGAAATCATGGTAGATTGTATCATTGTGGGCAGCGGCGTTGCAGGGATTTCGGCGGCGTTGACGTTGCAGGCAAATAGAAAAACTTTTTTGCTGTTTGGCAGTAAAAACTTAAGTGAGAAAATTGAAAAAGCGGAAAAAATCCACAACTATCCTGGGCTTTCCGACGTGTCGGGTAAGGGATTTGTAGAGGCGTTGCAGGCGCAATTATCCGATGCTGGCATTGAGGTAAAAGAGGAAAAGGTGGCAGGCGTGTACGCGTTGAACGATAAGTTTGCCCTTTTAACGCAAGGCGGTCAGCAATATGAAAGTCGCACCGTTATCCTTGCCGGCGGTGTGGAAAGTATCAAGCAAATTGTCGGGGAAGAAGAATTCCTTGGACGAGGGATTAGTTACTGCGCTACCTGCGACGGTTTCTTGTATAAAGGCAAGACGATCGGGGTGCTTTGTACGACGAAACGGTTAGAACACGAAATCGGGTACTTGGCGGATTTTGCGGAAAAGGTGTACCTGATTCCCATGTATAAAAACGTGGAAATCGCGCGCGAAAACGTAGAGATTGTGCAAAAAATGCCGATAAAAATCGAGGGCGGTAAGCGTGTGGAAAATCTTGTGTTTGCGGCTGCCCCCAAGGCAGGGTTTCCTGCAACTTTACCCGTTGACGGGGTGTTTATGTTGCGTGAAAGTGTTTCTCCTGCCGTGCTTATGGGCGGTTTGCAGGTGGAAAACGGGCACGTTGTTGTCGGTCGGGATATGAGTACGAATATTAAGGGCTGTTATGCGGCAGGGGATTGTACGGGCAGACCTTATCAATATGCAAAAGCGGTGGGCGAGGGAAATGTCGCCGCGCACAGCGTGAGTGAATTTTTAAGATAATTTGACCAAGGAGGCAAAAATGGAAGGGCGCAAACGTGTCATTTTACATTCGGATTTGAATAACTTTTTTGCCTCGGTAGAAATTGCGCTCAATCCCGAGCTTGCGGGGAAACCGTTGATTGTTTGCGGCGATCCCAAGGAACGGCATGGAATTGTGTTGGCGAAGAATGAAGAGGCGAAAAAGTTTGGGATAAAAACGGCGGAAACGGTATATTCCGCCTTGAAAAAATGCCCTGACGTGCAAATGGTCGGCTCCCACTTTCACGAATATAAAAAATATTCGCGTAAGGTGGTGGAGATTTATGCGCGCTATACCGATAAGATTGAAGAGTGTAGTATTGACGAGTGTGCGTTGGATATGACGGAAAGCACTTTCTTGTTCGGCAACGGCAGAGAGATTGCGGAAAAGATTCGCGCGGACGTAAAGCGAGAGCTTGGCTTGACGGTATCTATCGGTGTCAGTTTTAATAAGGTGTTTGCAAAGCTCGCCTCGGAAATGAAAAAACCGGATGCTGTGACGGAGATTGCGGAAGAAAATTACAAGGATATCGTGTGGAAACTTCCCGTAACCGATTTGCTGTTTGTAGGCAAGTCCACGGCGGAAAGCTTGCACAAAATCGGGGTGCGTACCATAGGGGATTTGGCGAATGCCGACGAGGGGATGATTGACCGAATTTTAGGGAAACGAGGTAGGCAGTTACGTGTTTACGCCCGCGGTGAGGACAAAGAACCCGTAAAATCGGAGAAGAAAAAAGAGGATTTGAAGTCGATAGGAAACTCGACCACACTCCCCAAGGACATTACGGATAGAGAGGAGGTAAAACGTTGGTTTTACGCCCTTGCGGAAAGCGTTTGCGGTCGTCTTCGTTCGGCGGACGTGGGCAGAGCGAACACCGTGCATATCGTGGTGAGAAATGAACGTTTGGAGGATACCACTTGTCAAATGAAGGTCGCGCCGACGGTGCTTTGCGGTGATGTAGCGCAGGCGGCGTATCAGTTGTTTTGCCGCCATTTCCCTTTGGGGACGCGTGTGCGTATGCTCGGGATAACGGTGTCGGGGTTTGACTACCACGTGGAACAAATGAGCTTGGATTCCTTTTTAGAGGGGGATCGGGCGAATTATGAGAAAAAGGAACGCGCGGAAAACGCGGTTGCGAAGCTTCGGGAAAAATACGGCTATGCAACGGTGCAAAGGGCTTTGGTTTTAGAGGATGAAAAGCTGAACGGTTTGGATATCCGCGGAAGAAAAGATGATGAATAGAAAAAATAATTCCGCCCATACTGACGGTATCGGCGGAAGTGATTTCGCTTGTATATAAAGAGGGGGCGTCCAAACGTGTTTGGACGCCCCCTTGTGAATTTTACAAAATAAAAACTGCGCGATCCTTTGTTGCCGAAATATACCGAAGTGGAAACGCCGCAGGTGACTACTGCAAAGCTACCTCATGGCACACGCAAACATCCGCTTAGAGCTGCTACATTCCTGTCCTGACACGGTTCACGGCATTGCGTTGCATAAGACCTTGCGATCAACGTTCCTTACGGCGCGCAAACCTTCCATAAACTCCGTCGAGAAAGGCATTCAGCTCTGCTATAGCGGATTGCAGATACAGGGTGCCGCTACCTCCCCACCTACGCGCAGCCTTTATATTATACATTATTTTTTTGTGATTTGCAACCGTTTTTACCTCGTTTTTCCCCTCGTTTGGTGAAAGTCTGACGAAGTTTTTGTCAAAAATCGGCGACGCGGTATATTTTTATAGCGAATACATTGACAATTTTTAAGGGAAAGGGTATAATAAGAAGGTGAAAAAGAAGAAAGGAGTATATTGATATGTCGAGTTGTACGCATGATTGTTCCAGTTGTTCGGAAAATTGCGCTTCGCGTAAAAAGGAAAGCTTTTTAAAGGAGCCGCATAAAGATTCTTCCGTAAAAAAGGTAATCGGTATTGTCAGCGGTAAAGGGGGTGTAGGGAAATCTCTCACCACCTCACTTTTGGCATCTTTTGCACAAAAAAAAGGCTTATCCGTAGGGATTATGGACGCGGATATTACGGGGCCTTCCATCCCTAAAATGTTTGGGGTAACCGACCATGCAACGGGCGGCCCTGAGGGGATTGACACCGTTTTGTCCCCGTCGGGCATTCAAATGATGTCGATGAATTTGTTGTTGGATGACGAAACCTCGCCCGTTATTTGGCGTGGTATGGTGATTTCCGGTACGGTTATGCAGTTCTGGACGGACGTTGTTTGGAAGGATTTGGACTTGCTCTTTATTGATATGCCTCCTGGAACGGGCGACGTGCCTTTGACCGTATTCCAAAGTATCCCCATTGCAGGTATCGTAATTGTAACGACCCCGCAGGATTTGGTGAAAATGGTTGTGGAAAAAGCGGTGAATATGGCGCGCATTATGAATATTCCCGTCCTTGGCTTGGTGGAGAATATGAGTTATCTTTCCTGCCCCGATTGCGGTAAGGAAATCGAGGTGTTTGGTCACAGCAAGGCAAAAGCCATTGCGGCGGAATATGGCATTCCGTCGATTGCTCGTATGCCGCTTGACCCTAACATTTCTACACTCGCGGATACGGGTAGAATAGAAGATTATGACGGCGCGGCGTTGGCGGACGTCTTTGCGGAAATTGAAAAGGCGGAACGCAAATAAGCCCTTATAGGGAAGTGAAAAAAGTTTTTGGTTGTACGAAAGAGAAATGAGTTATCGCGCGGAGAAAGAGAAAATTGAAAAGAAAATACGCATCATCAAGATCGTGGTATTGTGCGTTGTGCTTTCGATTTTGGTCGGTCTTTGCGTGTTTTCCGCTTTTTATCCGCCGACAACGTGGAAATATTACGTCAACAAGCCCGAGGTGTCTAAACGAGCTGACGGGGAAATGCGTATTCACTTTTTAGACGTCGGGCAAGGGGATTGTACCTTGATAGAATTGCCGGACGGGAAAGTGGCTTTGATTGATGGCGGTACGGCGACGGAAAGTAGCAAGGAAACGATTTTACGTTATTTGAATGCATTAAAAATTAAGACGATTGACTACTTAATTGTGTCGCATCCCGATGAGGATCATTGTGGGGCTTTGCGTGCGGTTCTTGAACAAAAAACGATACTCAACGCGTACCTGCCTGCCACAAATCCTGAAGATGAGTGTGTGGCATATGCAGGATTTTACAAAGAATTGTTGGAAGAAGATTGCGCTTTGACCTATTCGATGCGAGGGATAAATATGTCGGGCGACGGGTACACCTTTTCCTTTGTTTATCCGTACAGCGTGAACATCGGAAGTGCGGAGGATTATGACGGGAACTCGTCGGTGGTATGGCTGGACTATATGGGCGTGAGTGCCATTTTTATGGGCGATGCTGAAATGTACACGGAGAATTCGCTGATGTGCGAGGATGCGTTGGGTTTATTGAAAGAATTTGGCGTGGATTTGCAAAGCACGGAAATTTTGAAGGTAGGGCATCATGGCAGTAATACTTCTACCTCGTTGGAATTTTTACAATATTTGAAGGTAAAAACGGCGGTAATTTCTTGTGGGGAAAATAACAGATATGGTCATCCTACGGAAACGGTGCTAGAGAATATTTCTTCGGCGGGAGCAGGGATATATCGTACCGACTTGGACGGCACGGTGATGATTTCTATAAAGAGCTCGGCTGGGTATGAGGTTTCCACAAGTAAATAAGAAACGGCTATCATAAGCGGTGAAAAGGGCTTTCACCGCTTTTTTTATTTTATAAAATAAAAATTTCTACGGAATAACACACAATTTCACCTTATTTTCATTGTAAAAAAGAAAAAAATTTGCTATAATGAGAGAGTATGGAAGCAATTCGTTTTGACAATGTATATTTTTCCTACGGAAACGGCGAGGGTGAAAACAACGACGAGGTATTTTCCTCTGTCGGCGATTTTGCGTTACGTGGGGTGAATTTTACCGTGCAGGAAGGGGAGTTCGTCGCGGTTTTAGGACATAACGGCAGCGGTAAATCTACCCTCGCGCGTTTGACCAACGGCTTGCTTTCTCCGACTTCGGGGCGTATTACTGCGCTTGGCTTGGATGCAGGGGACGAAAAGAATTTGTTCGATATCCGCCGTCAGGTGGGGATTGTTTTCCAAAATCCCGACAACCAAACGGTGGCGTCTATCGTGGAGGACGATATTGCCTTCGGTCCTGAAAACGTAGGGATTGCGCGCGAGGAAATCGGCGAACGGATTGACTTTGCTCTGCGTGCGGTAGGCATGGAGGCATTTCGCCACGCTACGCCTGCGCGTTTGTCGGGCGGACAAAAACAGCGCATCGCTATTGCTGGTGTGCTTGCGTTGAAACCGCGCGTGATGATTTTGGACGAGGCAACGGCTATGTTAGACCCTCGCGGCAGAAAAGAAGTCATGGACGTTGTTTTACGTTTGAACCGTGAAGAGGGGATTACGGTGATTTTGATCACCCATTTCCCTGAAGAGGTATTGCTTGCGGATCGCGCTGTGGTAATGCACCAAGGTGAAATCGTTTTGCAGGGGACTCCGCAGGAAGTGTTCCAGCGCGGGGAAGAATTGAAGAAATATTCCCTCGTTATTCCTCGTTCGGTGGAACTTTGCCGCCGTTTGACGAAGGGTGGTTTGCCCGTAGCCGATGCTATGGACACGGAAAAAATCGCGGAAAACATTTGCGGCTCTATGCAAGTCGGTCGTGGTGAAAATATTAAAATGAGCGAGGCAGGTACGCGTTTAACCGCTTCCATTGATGGGAAAACCGATGCGGTTGGCGGTGTTTTATGTAAAAACCTGTCCTATGTGTACAATAAAAAATCTCCCTTTGCAACGCAGGCGTTGAACGGTGTTGACCTGCAAATTAACCCCGGTGACTTTTTCGGTATTATCGGGCATACGGGCAGTGGGAAATCTACCTTTGTACAGCATCTTAACGCGTTGTTAAAGGTGGCCACGGCGGAGAAAAAGGGGAAGATAAAAAAGCCGAAAAAGAGGCAACCCATTCCGCCGAAAACGGTTTTGACGGTCAATGGGTATGATTTAACGGATAAGAAAACGGACTTTGTGGAATTGCGTAGCAAGGTCGGTATGGTCTTTCAATATCCCGAATATCAGTTGTTTGCGGAAACCGTATTTGAGGACGTTGCGTTTGGTTTGAAAAACTTCCGCGCGGATTTATCGGATGCGGAGGTGGAAGAGGCGGTGCGCGTTGCCTTGGAAACGGTGGGGCTGCCTTACGAAACGATAAAGGATCGTTCCCCGTTTGAATTGTCGGGCGGTCAAAAACGCCGTGTGGCAATCGCAGGCGTTATTGTTACCAAGCCGGAAATTTTGGTTTTGGATGAGCCGGCGGCAGGACTTGATCCCTTGGGTAAAGAAGAGATTATGTCCTTGCTGCATAAAATTCATCAGGACTGGTGCAAGACGGTGATTATCGTATCGCACGATATGGATGAAATTGCGGAAAATTGCACGCGCGCGGCGATATTCTCGGAAGGGAAAGTCTTGGCGGTAGATACGCCTAAAAAGATATTCAAGGACGAAAAAACGTTGGGCGAAAAAGGGTTGGACGTTCCTTTTACGGCAAAAATTACAAACGCGCTTGCGACTCGCGGTGTCGTGCTTGAAAACGATTTTACCATGGATGATTTCGTGGTAAAAACCCTGCAATATGCCAAAACGGCAGGGGCAGGTATGCGTTTGACGGAAGAAGGAGGGCAAAGCGATGCGTGAAGTTTCCTTTGGTCAGTATTATCCTTCTAACTCGTTCGTGCATAAATGCGACCCGCGCGTGAAGATTTTGTTTTTGATTGTTTACATCGTTGCGGTGTTCTTGGGGCAAAACTTCTATGCGCTTGGCGCGTGTGCGGCGTTGTTCCTTTTGGTGGCAATCTTTTCCGGCGTGCCCTTCTCGGCGTTGTTGCGTTCGGTGAAAGGGGTGTTGTTTCTCTTGCTCTTCGTCACGGTTCTCAATTTGTTTTTCTATGAGGGCGAAACGGTTTTGTGGCAATGGAAGATAATCACCATTACGCAAGAGGCGGTATATTACACGATTTTCTTGGCGGTAAGATTGTTTCTTTTGGTGCTTGGGTCGTCGCTGTTAACCTTGACGACGACGCCCGTATCCTTGGCGGACGGTATCGAAAGCTTGCTTTCCCCCTTAAAAATCATTCATTTCCCCGTGCATGAGTTGGCGTTGATTATGTCGATTGCCTTGCGTTTTATCCCCATTTTAACGGATGAAACGGGCAGGATTATGAACGCGCAAAAGGCACGTGGCGCCGATTTTGAAACGGGTGGTTTGGTGAAACGCGTAAAAGCGATTATCCCGATTTTAATCCCCTTGCTCATCAGCGCGTTCCGTCGCGCGGACGAGTTGGGTGACGCTATGGATGCTCGTTGTTATTCGGGTAGTAAAGTGCGTACAAAATACAAAAAACTTACCTTGGGTTGGCGTGATTTTGTGGCGTTTTTCTGGATGGCGGCATTGCTTGCAGGTGTGATTTTACTCCGTATTTATACGGTGGCATTGATTTAATTAAAAAGGAGGACGCGGTTATGCGTTACGTGATGAAAATTGCATACGACGGCACCGACTATGCCGGTTGGCAACGTCAAAAAAACGCGCTCTCCGTACAAGAAACGTTAGAGGATGCGATTGAGCGTGCGCTCGGTATCTCGGTGCGAGTGGTCGCTAGCGGCAGAACGGACGCAGGCGTGCATGCGGTTGGGCAGGTTTGTCATTTTGACAGCGATGCGCTGACGATCCCTCCTGAACGTTTGCCCGATTGCTTAAATTGTTTCCTTCCTCGTGACGTTCGTTTGATGGAAGGGTGGAGCGCGGACGTAAATTTTGACAGTAACCGCAGCGCGAAACGGAAAACCTATTGCTATTCGTTATACGTATCTAAAAGGGATATGCCGATGAAGGAACGCTTTGCTGTTCGTGTGGAGGACGCGCCCTCTTTAGAGGCGTTGCAAACGGCGGCGAAGTGGTTTGAAGGGGAACATGACTTTAAGGCGTTTTGTGCTTCTGGGTCGGCTGTAAAGACGACTGTGCGTACCGTGTATCAGGTAAAAGTGGAAGAAAGTGAGAGTTTTGGATCTCGGGATGTTAAAATATACGTGACGGGCAACGGCTTTTTATACAATATGGTGCGGACGATGACGGGTGAGTTGCTTGACCTTGCGGCAGGAAAAAAGACGAAAGAAACGCTTTTCCGTGCTTTTGAAACGGGGGATAGGAGTTTGCTCGGCAAGACGATGCCTGCGAAAGGATTATTACTCTTAAACGTAAATTATGACGAAAATAAAAACAACTAACGCAAAGCTTGCGTGAGGATATGGTATGGAAATTTATAGCTTTTACGAAACGATTAAAACATGTATGATGTTGACGGATGATATGCGTTTTATCATCGCAACTGCGATAACGACGATTACAATTTGGCTTGCATTGTTTGTTTTGCAGGGCTTTGGTATCTATGCAATGGCAACAAAACAAGGGCTTAAACACCGCGGATTGGCGTTTGTTCCCTTTGTGAATATTTTGTACGTTGGCAAGCTTGCCGGCGAGTGTTCTTTCTTCGGTCAACGCATGAAGAGGGCAGGCATGTACGCGATGATTGCGCAAATCTTGGCGGTTACGTTGGCTCTTTTAACAGTAGGCGCTGAACAATATTTATGGTTTGAACATGGTGCGCCGCAGGTAGAAACTGAATATGGTTATTATTACTGGACAGGCTTGACGGGGTTTGATGCGCACGTGTCTACATTCTACGACATCAGCGGTTATATCTTGTCTATCTTCCACCTTGTATTTGAGATCTTCCTTGTGGTTGTTATGATGGGATTGTGCAAAAAATATGCACCAAGAAATTATATGCTTCTCAGCATGTTGGTGTTGTTTATCCCGATGTCGCGTTTCATTATCATCTTTGTGTTGCGCAAACGTCAGCCGATTGATTATGAGGCATACATGCGCGCAAGGCACGAGGCGTATATGCGCAGCCAGCAACAATATTACAATCGTCAAAATCCTTACGGAAATCCTTATGGGAATCCTTATGGTAATCCCTACGGCAACAATCCCTACGGCAATCCCTATGCAAGACCCAACGCGCCTTATGGTGGGCAGTATGGCGAGGGGAACAACACCCAGACTCCTCCCGATCCTTTTGCGGAATTTGAGGGAGAGGGGAAAAAGAAGAATGACGAGCCTTTCTCTGATGTAAACGGGAACTCGGACGACTTGTTCAACTAACGCATAAATACAATTAAAAACGGACGGAAAATAAGCTTCGGTTATATTTTTCGTCTTTTTTTATACAAAATCCCGTTCAAACGATTTACAGCGAGAAAATACTGTGCTATAATAGTGATATATATAATCAAAGATTATATATGAGGACGAAATTCTTTTTGTTGGGAGGGTAACGTTATGATGGAAGAAAATATTGCCGCGATTGCAACGCCTGCGGGAAAAGGTGGTGTGGCGATTATCCGTATCAGCGGACGGGATCCGCTTGCTCTCGCGGCGAAAATGTTCACCCCTGTCGGGAAGACGAAGGTGGAAAATTTCGAACCCTATCGTATGTATCCTGGTCGTATTGACGGGGGCAATTTTGAGGACTACGGCTTGTGCGTGTACTTCAAAGCCCCTGCTAGCTACACGGGTGAAGATATTGTGGAATTTCAATGCCACGGCGGTGAAAGTGTCGCTCGTGGAATTTTGAAACAAACCTTCCGTTTGGGCGCAAAAGCGGCGGGCAGGGGCGAGTTTACCAAACGCGCATTCTTAAACGGTAAGCTGTCTTTGGCTTCCGCGGAGGGTGTGGCAGATATGATCAACGGCGAATCGGAGGCTGAGGTAAAGGCAGGTTATCTTCTGTACAGCGAAAAGCTGACGGATAAGGTGCGCGCTTTGCAGGCGGAGTTGAAAACTCTTTTGGCGGGGATTGACGTATCGGTGGATTATCCCGAGGAGGATATTGAAGAACAGCACATTGCCGAATTGTCGGTGGCGCTGAAAAAATTAAGCGGTGAAATTTCCACGTTGACGGAAAGTTATTCCGTTGGTAAAAAGATTAAATCGGGTGTAACGGTTGCTATTTGCGGTAAGCCCAACACAGGAAAAAGCTCTCTTTTGAATCGTCTTTTGGGTTATGAAAAGGCGATTGTCTCCGACGTTGCAGGTACGACGCGTGATGCGGTTGAGGGTGTGATTGAGATTGAGGGACGTAAATTCAACCTCTATGATACCGCAGGCGTGCGCGAAAGCGGAGATTTTATCGAGAATATCGGTATCGAGCGCGCGGAATCTATCATCAAATCGGCGGACGTTGCGGTGTTTGTTGCGGACATTTCGGCGCAGGGTGGCGTGGACGAAGAGGATGCTCGCGTTTTAGAAATGGTCAAAGGGAAACCCTTGATTAAGGTCATCAATAAGGTGGATATTACGCGCGATGAAACGGATACGGACGCGGACGTTTACACCTCGGCGGTAACGGGAGAAGGGATTGCGAAACTGAAACGCCTTTTGTTTGAAAAGGGTTTTGGCGATAGAACGGAGGATGCGGCGTTCTTGATTGAGGAACGTCACTATGATGCGTTAAAACGCAGTTTGGATAGTTTGCAAAAGGCAATCTTTGCTTGTGAATGTCAACCGCTTGACCTCATCGGCATTGACGTTAAAGAGGCGTGGGATGCCCTTGGCGAAATTACAGGGGAAACGGCAACGGAAGCAATTATTGAGGAAATCTTTGCGAAATTCTGCGTAGGTAAATAAGGAAAAGATAGGGGCAGGTATGAGATTATGGTAAATTTAGAATTATACAGAGTGTTCTATACTGTGGCGAAATGCGGCAGCCTTACCAAAGCGGCAGAGGAATTGTATATATCCCAACCAGCGGTATCCCAGTCGATTAAGCAGTTGGAAAACCAGCTGGGTATTCGTTTGTTCAATCGTACTCACCGCGGTATGGAGTTGTCGGCGCAAGGCGGTAAAATGATTTTTCCTGAAGTGGAGCGCGCGCTGGGTTTGTTGAGTGCGGCGGAAAACCGCGTTGCGGAAATGCAAACGGCGGCGACGGGTGTGATTCGCATCGGCGCAAGCGATACGATTTTTGAATATTTCTTGGCGGATAAAATTGTGGATTTCCATGAAAGATTCCCCGCTGTAAAAATTGAGCTGATGGCGGATTTTACACCTGATACGATTGAAAAATTGAAGGCAAATCGTTGTGACGTTGCCTTTGTTAATTTGCCTATTGAGGTGGATTCAGAATTGAGCTTGTCGGGAAACTGCATGCGCTTAAACGACGTCTTTATTGTGGGTGAAAAATACAAAGATTTGGCAAATAACGGCACCATGTCCTTGGCGAAATTAAAGGAATACCCCTTGATTATGATGGATAAGAACACCGTTGCAAGACGTTCGTTGGACAATTTCTTGGATGCGCACGGCGTTGAATTGCAACCCTCTATCGAGGTGGGCAGCTGGGATTTGATGAAACGCCTTGTCCTTCGTGGTATGGGCGTGGGGATTATCCCTCGCGAGTATGTGAAAGGGCATTTGGATACGGAAGAACTGTTTGAGGTGAAAACGGACCCCTCGCTTCCTACCCGTTCTGTGGGGATGCTGTTGCCTAAAAACGCATCGACCTCTTACGCGTTGCACAGCTTTATCGAGTTCGTGTTGAAAGGCAAAATTTAATTTGGAAAATTATTGAGATATTAAGGTATATATATGGCAAAACCTAATAAAAATTTGAGAAACTTTTGTATCATCGCGCATATTGACCACGGTAAAAGTACGCTCGCTGACCGTTTAATGGAGCGTACCGGTCAAGTTTCCCAACGTGACATGGAAGAGCAGCTGCTCGACAGCATGGATATTGAAAGGGAACGTGGTATTACCATTAAATTGACCCCTGTGCGTATGTACTATACGGCAAAAGACGGACAGGAATACGAGTTTAACCTCATTGACACCCCGGGTCACGTGGACTTTACCTATGAGGTAAGCCGTTCGTTGGCGGCTTGCGAGGGCGCGATTTTGGTTGTCGACGCAACGCAGGGCGTAGAAGCGCAAACGCTTGCCAACGTTTATCTTGCGATTGAAAACAATTTGGAGATTTTACCCGTTATCAACAAAATCGACTTGCCCAGCGCGCGCGTTGAGGAAGTAAAAAAGGAAATCGAAGATTTGATCGGTTTGGATGCGGAGGGCGTGCCTTGCGTTTCCGCAAAAGAGGGTACAAACATCGGGGACTTGTTGGAGGCAATTACGCAATATTTCCCTGCGCCCGACGGCGATACGGAAAAGCCTTTGAAGGCGTTGATTTTCGACAGCTATTACGATAACTACAAAGGGGTTATTCTCTTCGTGCGTTTGATGGACGGTGAAGTGAAGGTCGGGGATAAAATTAAGACCTTCTTATCCAGCGTTGTTTACGACGTAACGGAAGTGGGTGCATTTGCGCCGAATCCTACCCCGAAAGATAAGCTGAAAGCAGGTGAGGTAGGGTATATTGCCGCATCTATCAAATCTATTCAAGACGTAGCGGTAGGCGATACGGTTACCCTTGCCACCAACCCTGCGCCCCAGCCGTTGCCCGGCTATAAAAAGGTGCAACCCGTGGTATTCTGCGGTATCTATCCCTTGGACGGTAGTAAGTTTAACGATTTGAAGGACGCGATTTTGAAGTTGCAGCTCAACGACGCATCGTTGATTTTTGAGCCCGACAACTCTGTTGCCCTCGGTTTTGGTTTCCGTTGCGGGTTCTTGGGACTTTTGCACATGGAAATTATCCAAGAACGTATTGAACGTGAGTTCAACTTGGACATCATCACGACGGCTCCCTCCGTTAGCTACCACGTGCATAAGACGGACGGGGAAGAATTCTTCGTGGATAACCCTTCCCACTTGCCCGATCCTTCCGATATCGAGTACATGGAAGAGCCGATTGTAAAAGCGGAAATCTACACGCCGCCCGATTATATGGGGTCGGTTATGGATTTGTGTAAGGAAAAACGCGGTGTATTCAAAAACATGACCTACGTGGATGAACGCCGTGTGAAGTTGGAATACACGTTGCCTTTGAACGAAATCGTGTATGATTTCTTTGACAGCTTGAAATCCCGCACGAAAGGGTACGCAAGCTTTGATTACGAGCTCGCCGGGTATCAGCGTTCAAAGTTGGTGCGCTTGGATATCCTGTTGAACGGTGAAATTTGCGACGCGTTGTCGATTATCGTATTTGAGGGTAGAGCATACGAACGCGGTAGAACGCTTTGCGAAAACCTCAAGGATGCGATTCCTCGTCAGTTGTTCGAAATCCCCGTACAAGCGGCGGTAGGCGGTAAAATTATCGCCCGCGAAACGGTAAAAGCGGTGCGTAAAGACGTACTTGCAAAATGCTACGGCGGCGACATCACCCGTAAACGCAAATTGCTTGAAAAGCAGAAAGAAGGTAAAAAGCGTATGCGTAAAATGGGCTCGGTGGAAGTGCCTAGCGAAGTGTTTATGGAGATCCTTAAAACGAATAAGGATTAACCCATTTTTTGGTTTGCGTGGGGCAGGTACGCGTTGAATTGCGGATAAGTCCCAAGATATTTGTGAAATTTTCATCTATGAGGAAATAAAAATGGCAGGTATTTATATTCACGTTCCTTTTTGTAGGCACAAATGCTCCTATTGCGATTTCACGTCGTATCCCGACAAAATCGAGTACGCGGAAGCATATATGGCATGCTTGTATAAGGAATTAAAAATGCGAGGGGAAGAATTGAAGGATTACGAATTTGACACCGTTTACTTTGGCGGTGGCACGCCTTCGTATATCCCTCCGAAGTTGATTTTAGGCGCGATGAATCAAATTCGCGCTTGTTTCCGCTTGACCGAGGATGCGGAAATCACCTTGGAGTTAAATCCGGGGACAATCGGTGAGGCGAAAGTAAAAACATACCTGCAAGCAGGGATCAATCGTTTTTCAATCGGCTTGCAAACGGCGATTGATGAACAGCTTGCCGACCTTGGCAGAATTCACAATGCACGCGACTACGTGTTTGCAACCAAGCTCTTGGAAGGGCAAAATTTCAGCACGGACGTTATGCTCGGTTTGAAAAATCAAACGAAAGAGGACATTGCAAAAACCATTGAGTTGGCGCATGCTTGTGGCTCAAAGCACATATCCATGTACGCGTTGACGGTGGAAGACGGCACGCCCATTTACACCGATTATTTAAACGGGGAATTGCCCGACAGCGACGAAGTTGCGGATATGTACGAGTTTGGCCGTAAGCTTTTGGAAGAGAAAGGGTACAAGCGTTACGAGGTATCCAACTTTGCAATGGAAGGGTATGAAAGCCGTCATAACATGAACTACTGGAAGCGCGGCGAATATATCGGCGTGGGTGTTTCGGCAAGCTCGTTTATGATGGGCAAGCGCTTTACCAACACCTTTGATTTGGATGAGTATATGAAGTGTATCATTTCGGGGTTCTATCCTGCCGTTACCAGCGAGCAGGTGGACGAAAAGGACGCGAAGTTTGAATACGTGATGCTCGCCCTTCGCACGGCAAAGGGTTTGTCGATGAAAGGATATGAAGAAAAGTTTGGCAATCCGCTTGCGGAAGATTTTCCCAATGCTTTGAAAAAAACGGTGAAATATTTAGACCTCGTGGACGGAAATTTGAAGATTAAGGACGAATATTTGTACGTGCAAAACTCTATCCTCGTTTACTTTATGGAGGAGGGCGCAGAATGAGAATTTTGATTATTCGCCACGGCGATCCCGATTATGCAAACGATACGTTAACCGAAAAGGGGCATCGTGAGGCGAGCTTGCTTGCGCAAAAGTTAAAGAATGAAAAAATAGACCATATCTACTGCTCCCCCTTGGGTAGAGCAAAGGATACCTGCGCTTATACGGCGAAAGCCTTGGGCAAGGAAAACGAAGTGGTAATCCATGACTGGCTGCAGGAATTTGGTACCCTTCATTACTGGCCCGACGGCACCGAACGTCATATCTTGTGGGATATGTTGCCCGAATTTTGGACAAAACGCGAGGAAATGTATGATCGCAAAAACTGGGTAAAACAGGACTTTTATCAGGCGTCCAAAATGGAAGAGGTATATAAAAACGTTACCGAATCGTTGGATAAATTGCTTGCTGAGCACGGTTACGTGCGTGAGGGGAATTTGTACCGCGCGGAAAAAAGCAACACGAAAACTTTGGCGTTTTTCTGCCATTTTGGGTTGGAAATGATTTTGCTTTCCCACCTTTGCAACGTTTCCCCCGTGGTGTTGACTCATCACTTTACGGCGTTGCCTACCTCGTTGACAACCCTTTACACCGAGGAAAGAAGAAAGGGGATTTCCCTTTTCCGTTGTTGCGGTTTTGGGGATATCGGGCATTTGTATGCAGGCGGGGAAGAGCCCTCTTTCTCGGCGCGTTTTTGCGAAGTATACGACAACGGCGATCGAGTAGATTGATAGAAAAGACATAGGCAGGTATGCGTTGAAATGAAAAAGCATGTCAAAGTAGCGGCGGCGCTGGTGTTTGATAACGGTAAAATTTTCGCCACCAAGCGAGGGGCTTCTCCCTTCCCTTACGTGGCGCATAAATACGAATTCCCCGGCGGTAAAATCGAGGAAGGGGAGCGTGGCGAGGACGCTGTTAAAAGAGAGCTGGTAGAAGAATTGAATATGGACGTCGAGGTGGGCAGTTTGTATGCTTGCCACACGCACGAATATCCCGATTTCATCATCACCTTATTCGTGTATGAATGCACGATGCGCTCGGGCTTTGTTTTGAATGAGCATGAGGGGTATGCGTGGTTTACTCCTGCGGAATTGAACGCGGAAGAATGGGCGCCTGCGGACGCGGATATTTTACAAACGCTTCGTCGTGTCTTTGGCGGTATTGACGAGTAATGGAGGTAAGAGGGAAGTGAGAGCAACGGAAGTAAGAATTGCGATTTACGGCGCAGGTGCAATGGGTACGGTGTTGGGCGTTATGCTGAAAAAGGGCGGGCTGAACAACGTGGATTTAATTACCCGCAACGAGGCGCACGTGAAAGGTATGCGTGAGCAAGGCGCAACCATCGTTTGCGAGGCGGACGGCATTGAAATCAATGAAAAGGTAAATGCCATTTTGCCTGCGGATATGCATGGGCAATACGACGTAATCTTTTTGATGACCAAGCAACGTTATAATGCGGAAACGCTGACGGGTTTGTTGCCCTATTTGAAAGAGGACGGCGTTGTGTGCACCACACAAAACGGCTTACCTGAACCGAGTGTTGCGGCGATTGTGGGGGAGGCGCGTACTTATGGCGCGGCAACCTCATACGGCGCGACCTTTATCGGCGGGGGTAAAATGTCGCTGACCTCTAAGCTGGAGGGTATGAGCATTGAGTTTGGCGGTTATCAAAACGACAATTCGAAGGCGGATTTGCTGGCGGAAATTCTTTCCTACGCAGGCAAAGCGACGGGGAATGAAAACTTTGTAAAAAAATCGGACAATCTCCTTGGCGCGCGTTGGGCAAAGCTTTCTATCAATGCGGCATTCTCGGGTTTGTCGGTGGTGACGGGCTTGACCTTTGGTGAGGTGGCAAAGAAAGCCAAGACGAGAAAGCTTGCGCTTGGTATCTTGCGAGAATGTATGGACGTTGCCAAGGCATCGGGTGTTACGCTTGCAAAAATGCAAGGGCACGATATGGAAAAAATGTTGGGCGGTAAAACCCCGATAAAGCGTTTCATTGCGTACATGGTATTGCCATTTGCGATGAAAAAACATAGAAGACTGGTATCTGGTATGCTGAAAGACGTGCAAAACGGACGCAAGTGCGAAATTGACTTTATTGACGGCGTTGTGTCAAGGGAAGGCGCGCGTGTTGGCGTGGCGACACCCCTTTGCGATAAGGTGGTCGAGCTTGTTCACGGTATTGAAAACGGCTTGTACGAAATCGATTATAAGAACACGGACTTTTTCGCTTGACAACATAGTTGTCAAATGATAAAATAAACAAGAAAAAATGTAAAAAAGAGGAAATAGATTATGGATTGGAACAAACTTGCGGAAGCGCTTATCCCCGATGAAAACATCAAACCGCTTGACTATTATGAAACGCAATATCCCGAACGTGACCTGCCCAAAGGCGCGCAGGTAACTCGTCTTGCACCCAGCCCCACGGGCTTTATCCACCTTGGTAACTTGTTCGTTGCAATCGCAAACGAACGTATTGCGCACCAAAGCGGCGGCTTGATGTATTTGCGTATTGAGGACACCGACTTGAAACGTAAAGTGGACGGCGCGGTAGAAGCGGTAAAGAGCGCTTTGAGATATTTTGACATTCGTTTCGACGAAGGCGCGGAAATCGAAGGGGCTGAAAATGCATACGGTCCTTACTATCAACGCGAACGTGCGGAACTTTACCATGCTTACGCAAAGGAACTTATCAAGCATGGGTTGGCATATCCTTGTTTCTGCACGGAAGAAGCTTTGACGGCGCTTCGTGAAAAGCAAACGGCTGAAAAGAAAATCACGGGTTATTATGGCGAATATGCGGCTTGCCGTAACTTGACCGAGGAAGAAATTTACGAAAACTTGAAGGCAGGCAAGCCTTACGTTATCCGTTTGCGCTCGCAGGGCAATGCGGAAAACAAGCTTACCTTCCGCGATGAAATCAAAGGGGATATCACGGTAACCGAAAACGATCAAGACGTGGTTATCTTGAAATCGGACGGTATCCCTACCTATCACTTTGCGCATGCGATTGACGTTCATTTCATGCGCACGACGTTGGTGATCCGCGGTGAAGAATGGTTGGCATCCTTGCCTATCCACATCGAGCTTTTTGATTTGCTCGGCTTCCGTAGACCGAAATATGGTCACAACTGCTCCTTGCAAAAGATGGACGGCGAAACGAGAAGAAAGCTTTCCAAGAGAAAGGACCCCGAATTGTCGTTGGAATTTTACCGTCAAGAAGGTTACTATTCTCGCGCGGTGAAAGTGTATATGTTGACCTTGCTCAACTCCAACTTTGAAGAATGGTATATGAAAAACCCCGACGGCGCGTTGGAAGATTTCAAATTCTCTATCAATAAAATGGGTAAGAGCGGCGCGTTGTTCGATTTGAACAAGCTCAGCGACATCAGTAAGAATGAACTTGCAAAGCTTTCCGCGGAAGAAATGTACGATTTCTTGCAAAAATGGACGGAAGAATTTGGTACGGACACGCAAAAGGGCTACTTTGCGGATAGAGAGTATCTCTTAAAAATCCTCACTCTTTGCATGGGTATCGGCGGTAAGAAGCGTAGAAAGGACTTTACAACCGCAAAACAGGCAATGGAATTCATTTCCTACTTCTTCGATGAAACGTTTGCGCCCGAATATGCGTACCGTTTTGACAGCGCTACGGTAAAAGCGGCGCTTGCTGGCTTTGCAGAAGTGTACGACTATGCGGACGATTGCTCCATGTGGTTTGAAAAGGTGAAAGCGGTTGCTACGGCAAACGGTTTCGCAACCGATATGAAGGCATACAAAGCGGACCCTACGGCATTCCCTGGCAACGTATCGGATATTGCGGAAATGCTCCGTATCGCAACGACAGGCCTTTCCAACACACCCGACCTTTGGACGATCATGCAAATCTTGGGCAAGGAAAGAACCTTGGCAAGATTGAACAAGGCAATCCAAGCTCTTTAAGCGGTGATAGGGAAAATGTTGACGGGAAAAGAAAATTTTATGTGGGACGTAGGTGCGTTATTTGGGGTTATACCCAAAATTCGACCGATGAATGAAGTAAAGTTATCGGGCGGTATTCAGACGTTTAAGTTTCAATCTGCGCCCTACGCGGAAAGGGCGGACACTTGGGTGTTTGCCGCGATGGGCGTACCTGAAACGGAAATGCCTGAAGGTGGTTATCCTGCCATCGTGTTAATTCACGGGGGCGGCGGTCAAATCTATGACGAGTGGATGCTTTACTGGATGAGAAAAGGCTTTGTTACGATTGCCTTGGATATGTTCGGACATGAATTAAGCGTAGATTTGCAAAAGGTGGATAATCCGGAAAGTGGGCCGAAGGAGAACGACGGCTCGAACTACGATGGGGTAGAAAACCCGAAAAATTCTTGGGTGTATCACTCGGTGCATAACGTGATTATGGTACACAATCTTCTTCGTGCGCGTGATGACGTGAACAAGGAGAAAATTGTTGTCACGGGGGTTTCTTGGGGCGGCTATATCACGAACATTGTGTCGGGCGTGGATAAACGCTTTGCGGCGTTTGTACCCATGTATGGCAGCGGTTTTGTGTACGAAGACAGTTGTTGGACAACGAATGCAAAAAAGTTTGGCGGCGATGAACATAGGGCGGAGTGGATTAAATTGTATGATCCCTCGTCTTACCTGCCTTATTCGACGAAGCCGATGCTGTATATTTCGGGGGTTGACGATGCCTTTTTCTCTACGGTTAGCCGTATGAGGTCTGCTGGGTTGGTGAAAGGCGACGTCTATTATTCCCAGCGAAGTGAATTACCCCACGGACATTGTTGGATGCTTGCGCATGAAATTCCTGCATTCTTTTTGCAAATACTTTATGGTAAAAATTCCTATGTAAAGCTGAACGGCGCGACGGTGAAAGAGGGAATTGCAAGCTTGACAACCGACAAAACGTATGACGTTGTCAACTTCGTTTATACCACTTCTACCGAGCAGGATAGCCACAAATGGCAATGGGAAACGGTGGCGTTGACGAGGCAAAACGGCGGATATTCTTGTGAAATCCCCGAGGGGACAACGGCGTACTTGTTTGAGACTTGCATCAAAGAAAAGGACGAGGATATTTATCAATCCACGCCCGTGTATTTTACCAATAATGCGTATAGATATTAAAAAACAGAAGTCGGAGGCCAAGCGGTCTTAGGAA
>JAZKZY010000154.1:0-5202 GCA_045612895.1 Candidatus Scatosoma sp.
CCTTGGGCAAACGAAATTCGGGAATACCGTAAACAAGCACGCCGCCTGCCACGTGCCACGCCTCAAAGACAGTCACCTCATACCCCATTTTCGCCAAATCCCCCGCGCAGGTCAACCCTGCAGGACCGCTGCCGATTACCGCCACTTTATGCCCATTGAGGGGGGCAGGTACGGGTTGAACGGTACAATTCTCGTTGTGCCAGTCCGCAACAAAGCGTTCCAAACGCCCGATACCAACCGCTTCACAGCCTGCTTTGATACCGCGCGTGCATTTCCCTTCGCATTGCGTTTCTTGGGGGCAAACTCGACCGCAAACCGCAGGTAAGGACGAATCCTCCGCAATGATTTGGTAAGCGCCCTCAAAATCCCCTTCCGCCACTTTTGCGATGAATTCGGGAATTTTAATATTAACAGGACACGCCGCCACGCAAGGACGGTTTTTACAACCGATACAACGTTTTGCCTCGTCGATTGCCATTTCCGCCGTATAACCAAGGGCAACCTCGTTAAAGTTGCCGTTTCTCACCTCGGGATCTTGCGTAGGCATCGGGTTTTTCAAGGGGGTCATGTTGAATTTTACAGCCATCTCAAAGCACCTCCTTCTTGAACAAATTGCAGGTTGCCTCGCGTTCGCGCGCCTCAAAATCCGCGTACGCCCTTGAACGGCTCATCGCCTCGTCAAAATCAATCAAATGCCCGTCAAATTCCGGTCCGTCCACGCACGCGAACTTCATTTCACCGCCCACGGTCAAACGACAGCCGCCGCACATACCCGTCCCGTCAATCATGATCGGGTTCATGCTCGCAATCGTTTTCACGCCGTATTCCTTGGTCGTCATACAAACGAATTTCATCATAATAAGGGGCCCTATGGTGATTACCTCGTCAAATTGCTCCCCAGCGGCAAGCAGTTCCTTCAAAGGCACGCATACGTTCCCTTGGCGTCCATACGAACCATCGTCCGTCATCATGTAAAAATTCTTCGAGCAAGCCTTAAACTCGTCCTCTAAAATCACCAAGTCCTTATTTCTAAACCCGATGATAGAGGTAACCTCCGCGCCCTGCGCGCACAACGCCTTTGCCACAGGCAACGCAATCGCGCAACCAACGCCGCCGCCCACAACGCACACCTTTTTCAAACCGTCGGTGTGGGTAGGTCTGCCCAAAGGCCCAACGAAATCGGGGATAAACTCCCCTTCCTTTTTATGGTTTAATTGCTCGGTCGCCGCGCCAACGATTTGGAAAATAATCGTCACCGTCCCCTTTTCACGGTCATAATCAGCAATGGTAAGAGGGATACGCTCCCCCTCTTCGTCCACACGCAAGATGATAAATTGACCCGGGAGTGCTTTTTTCGCCACAAAAGGCGCTAAAATTTCCATTTTCGTCACCGTCGGGTTTAACGATTTTTTCGCAATGATTTGATACATTTCCACATTTCTCCTATGCGCACATATGCATTGTACCTTTACATTATATATATATTGAGGGAAAAAGTCAATCCGCAATACGGGCAACCCTTATATATTTTTTCACAAAACTTTCATTTTTTTGCATAGTTTCGATTGCTTTTCCCGTTTGGAAGTAGTATAATGTTTTTCGGCTTAAGAAAGAGCCATTCATAAAATATGAATGATATACAAAAGGAGCACATAAATTTATGGAAGCGTTGTTAAGTATTTCCATATCCCTGCTCGCTGGTTTGATGCTGTCCCGTTTGGCAAAGCTTGCAAAGCTTCCTGCGGTAACGGCATATCTCGTGGCGGGCATCTTGGTCGGTCCTTATTGCCTCGGTGCGTTCGGCGTGAAAGGGCTCGGCTTCATCTCTATGGAGGATGTAGAAAGTTATTCTATCCTTTGCGACGTAGCCCTCGGCTTCATCGCATTCTCGATCGGTAACGAATTCCGCCTTACCCAGTTGAAAAAAATCGGTAAACAAGCCACAATCGTCGGTATTTTCCAGGCGGTTGTAACCACCCTTTTGGTGGATGCCGTGCTGATTATCATTCACCTTGCAAACCCCGCAAAGCTTCCCTTAGAGGCGGCAATCGTGTTGGGTGCAATCGCATCGGCAACCGCCCCTGCGGCAACCTTGATGGTTGTAAAGCAGTATAAGGCAAAAGGTCCCGTAACGGATATGTTGTTGCCCGTAGTTGCTTTGGACGATGCAGTTGGTTTGGTTCTTTTCGCAATCTCCTTCGGTGTTGCAAAAGCAATCGGCGCAGGCAACGTTGACCTCGTTTCCGTTTTGGCAGAACCCCTTTTAGAGGTAGTTGGATCCCTTCTTTTGGGTGCAGCCATGGGGCTTTTGTTCCACTACTGCGAACGTTTCTTCCACTCCCGTTCAAAACGTTTGTCCGTTTCTATCGCTTTCGTCTTTATGACGATTGCCCTTTCGATGTTGAAATTCGAAATCGGCGGCGTACACATCGGTTTCTCGTCCTTGCTCGTTTGTATGATGCTCGGTACGATATTCTGCAATATTTGTGATTTCTCCGAAGAACTCATGGAACGTGTGGATAGATGGACGGCGCCCCTTTTCGTACTCTTCTTCGTGTTGAGCGGTGCCGAGCTCGAATTGTCGGTATTCACCGACATCGCCATTATCCTGATCGGTGTGGCATATATCCTCAGCCGTTCCGTTGGTAAATACTCGGGCGCGCTCCTCAGCGCAAAAATGGCGAAATGCGACGACAATATTGTCAAATATCTCGGCATCACGCTGTTGCCTCAGGCAGGCGTAGCCCTCGGTATGGCAATGAAAGCGCAAGCGCTCGGCCCCGAAATCGGCTTGTTAATTTCCAACATCACCTTGTTTGCGGTACTTATCTACGAGTTGGTTGGTCCCATGCTTACGAAGATTGCTTTGACGAAAGCAGGCGATATCAACCCCGAAGGTGCAACCAGCGCCCGTCACGAGCATGCAAAATCGCGCGGTTGGTTCCACCATATTAAGGATAAAAAATCCGATCAAAACACGGAAATCAACGCATAATTTTATCTTGTAAAAGGATACCCCACGGCGGTTGCTGTGGGGTGTTTTTATGCTCTTGTCAAATGCCCGTTTGTGCATATCCTCAACCGCGCATTTTGTCTATACAACGACCGTGAAACACTCACTCGCCGTAATAGGCGCGAAAATACAGTTCCTTAATCTCTTCCACCAACGGATACCTCGGGTTTGCCCCCGTACACTGATCGTCAAATGCATCTCGGCTCAATTTCTCCACGCTATCCAAAAAATCCTTTTCATTTACCCTTTCCCCCAACGCCTCTTTCAACGTTTTCGGGATACCGATCATCCTCTTAATCTCCTCCATCCTCACGAGCAAGTTTTCAAACAGCTCCTCATCCGTTTTTCCCTTGCAACCGATATACCGTGCCACCCGCGCATATCTCGCCAAGCAATCGGGATAAGCGTATTGAGGAAAAGTACCCATTTTTTCAGGACGAGGGGAAGCGTTAAAACGCATCACCTCGCAAAGCAACAAGGCGTTGGATAAACCGTGCGGTAAATGCCACCGCGCGCCCAACTTATGCGCCATTGAATGGCATACCCCCAAAAAGGCATTTGCAAACGCCATACCTGCCATGGTAGCGGCATTCGCCACCTTTTCACGAGCCAAAATATCCCCTCTCCCTTTCTCAAATGCACGGGGCAGGTATGCGTTGAGCAAGTAAATTGCCTCCAACGCCAGCCCGTTGGTATAATCGGAGGCAAGCACGCTCGCCACCGCTTCCATGGCGTGCGAAAGCGCGTCAAACCCTGCGTAAGCCGTCAGCTTGGAGGGAATATCCAACATCAAATCTACGTCGCAAATCGCCATCGTCGGCATCAATTCATAATCAGCAAGAGGGTATTTCTCACCCGTCCTCTCATCCGTGATAACGGCAAAAGGAGTTACCTCACTCCCCGTCCCTGCCGTAGTCGGTATCGCAAGAAAAATCGCTTTACCGCCCATTCTCGGAAAGCCCTGCACACGTTTTCTAATATCCATAAACCGCATCGCAAGGTCCTCGAACGCCGTTTCGGGATGTTCGTACAACACCCACATAATCTTCGCCGCATCCATCGGCGAGCCGCCGCCCACCGCAATAATCACGTCAGGTGCAAATGCGCGCATCCGCTTTGCTCCCTCCAACGCGCAAGCCAAAGTCGGGTCAGGGGTTACCTCGAAAAATTCCGTATGCGCTATCCCCTGCTCGTCCAAAATATCCGTCACCTTTTGCGCAATGCCATTCTTGTACAAAAATTCATCCGTCACGATAAAGGCGCGCTTTCTTTGATAGACGTCCGTCAATTCCTGCAAGGCAAGGGAAAGACAGCCTCGCTTAAAATACACCTTTTCAGGCGCGCGAAACCACAACATATTTTCTCGGCGCTCCGCCACCGTTTTGACGTTCAAAAGCTGTGCCACCCCCACGTTTTCGCACACACTATTTCCGCCCCAGCTCCCACAACCAAGGGTCAAAGACGGGGGCAAACGAAAATTATACAAATCCCCTATCCCACCTTGCGCCGCAGGGGTATTGACAAGGATACGGCACGCCTTCATTTTCTCGTAAAATTGCGCCAAGCGCTCCTTCGCGCCCTCTTCGTTGATATAAACGGCGGCTGTATGCCCCAAACCACCCAACTTGACCAACGCATCCGCCTTTTCTATCGCATCGGTAAAATCGTCCGCGCGATACATGGCCAAAATGGGCGAGAGTTTCTCCTGCGCGAACGGCTCATCCGCCCCTGTGGATACCACTTCCGCAATCAAAATTTTCATTTCATCGCGTACCTGTATGCCACAAAGCTCCGCAATCCGCTTTGCCGACTGCCCAACCACCTGCGCGTTCAGTTTTCCATTTTGAAAGGTAAAAGCACGCACCTTTTCCGCTTCGGACACCGTCAAAAAGTAACACCCCTGTGCGATAAACTCCGCTTTTACCTTCTCATAGATATCCTTTACAACAACCACCGCCTGCTCGGAGGCGCAAATCACACCATTGTCAAAGGTTTTCGAATGGATCACCGAGGAAACGGCAAGCCGAATATCACAGCTCTTGTCAAACACCGCAGGGGTATTGCCTGCGCCAACGCCGATTGCTGGTTTTCCCGAGGAGTACGCGGCGCGCACCATTTGCGGTCCGCCCGTTGCCAAAATAATATCCGCCTCTTTCATCAACCGCGCCGACAGCTCCACCGACGGCTGT